>NZ_JBFLVD010000024.1:0-1783 GCF_040750395.1 Scandinavium sp. UTDF21-P1B | reverse complement strand
ATCAGACAATCTGTGTGAGCACTGCAAAGGCAGGTTCTTTAAGGTAAGGAGGTGATCCAACCGCAGGTTCCCCTACGGTTACCTTGTTACGACTTCACCCCAGTCATGAATCACAAAGTGGTAAGCGCCCTCCCGAAGGTTAAGCTACCTACTTCTTTTGCAACCCACTCCCATGGTGTGACGGGCGGTGTGTACAAGGCCCGGGAACGTATTCACCGTAGCATTCTGATCTACGATTACTAGCGATTCCGACTTCATGGAGTCGAGTTGCAGACTCCAATCCGGACTACGACGTACTTTATGAGGTCCGCTTGCTCTCGCGAGGTCGCTTCTCTTTGTATACGCCATTGTAGCACGTGTGTAGCCCTACTCGTAAGGGCCATGATGACTTGACGTCATCCCCACCTTCCTCCAGTTTATCACTGGCAGTCTCCTTTGAGTTCCCGACCGAATCGCTGGCAACAAAGGATAAGGGTTGCGCTCGTTGCGGGACTTAACCCAACATTTCACAACACGAGCTGACGACAGCCATGCAGCACCTGTCTCAGAGTTCCCGAAGGCACCAATCCATCTCTGGAAAGTTCTCTGGATGTCAAGAGTAGGTAAGGTTCTTCGCGTTGCATCGAATTAAACCACATGCTCCACCGCTTGTGCGGGCCCCCGTCAATTCATTTGAGTTTTAACCTTGCGGCCGTACTCCCCAGGCGGTCGACTTAACGCGTTAGCTCCGGAAGCCACGCCTCAAGGGCACAACCTCCAAGTCGACATCGTTTACGGCGTGGACTACCAGGGTATCTAATCCTGTTTGCTCCCCACGCTTTCGCACCTGAGCGTCAGTCTTTGTCCAGGGGGCCGCCTTCGCCACCGGTATTCCTCCAGATCTCTACGCATTTCACCGCTACACCTGGAATTCTACCCCCCTCTACAAGACTCTAGCCTGCCAGTTTCGAATGCAGTTCCCAGGTTGAGCCCGGGGATTTCACATCCGACTTGACAGACCGCCTGCGTGCGCTTTACGCCCAGTAATTCCGATTAACGCTTGCACCCTCCGTATTACCGCGGCTGCTGGCACGGAGTTAGCCGGTGCTTCTTCTGCGAGTAACGTCAATCGCCAAGGTTATTAACCTTAACGCCTTCCTCCTCGCTGAAAGTACTTTACAACCCGAAGGCCTTCTTCATACACGCGGCATGGCTGCATCAGGCTTGCGCCCATTGTGCAATATTCCCCACTGCTGCCTCCCGTAGGAGTCTGGACCGTGTCTCAGTTCCAGTGTGGCTGGTCATCCTCTCAGACCAGCTAGGGATCGTCGCCTAGGTGAGCCGTTACCCCACCTACTAGCTAATCCCATCTGGGCACATCTGATGGCATGAGGCCCGAAGGTCCCCCACTTTGGTCCGAAGACGTTATGCGGTATTAGCTACCGTTTCCAGTAGTTATCCCCCTCCATCAGGCAGTTTCCCAGACATTACTCACCCGTCCGCCGCTCGCCGGCAAAGTAGCAAGCTACTTTCCGCTGCCGCTCGACTTGCATGTGTTAGGCCTGCCGCCAGCGTTCAATCTGAGCCATGATCAAACTCTTCAATTTAAGTTTGATGCTCATGAATTAAACTTCGTAATGAATTACGTGTTCACTCATAAGACTTGGTATTCATTTAGTGTCCGGAGACATTAAGAATCCATGTCACTTTGAGTGCCCACACAGATTGTCTGATAAATTGTTAAAGAGCAGTTGCGACGCGCTTTAGCGCTCTGTCGCGAGGTCCCGTATAATACGTTTTCCTC
>NZ_JBFLVD010000023.1:0-394 GCF_040750395.1 Scandinavium sp. UTDF21-P1B | reverse complement strand
AGTTACCTAAAACACTCCGCATTGCGAAAATTTGAGAGACTCGAACACACCTTAAGTGTGTCGTTTCAATTTTCAGCTTGATCCAGATTTTTAAAGAGCAAATATCTCAAACGTGACTTACCGTTTACACAGTAAAATCAGTTTTGAGATACGGAGGCCAGCGACTTTCACTCACAAACCAGCAAGTGGCGTCCCCTAGGGGATTCGAACCCCTGTTACCGCCGTGAAAGGGCGGTGTCCTGGGCCTCTAGACGAAGGGGACACTGAAGTCTCAATCGCAAGACGCCTTGCTTCTCTACATCTATCAGACAATCTGTGTGAGCACTACAAAGGCAGGTTCTTTAAGGTAAGGAGGTGATCCAACCGCAGGTTCCCCTACGGTTACCTTGTTACG
>NZ_JBFLVD010000022.1:0-1080 GCF_040750395.1 Scandinavium sp. UTDF21-P1B | reverse complement strand
TTGCTGCGTAACGTCCAGCGATTGTCCAGCATCCCCTGCTTCGCTTCCCGATAACCCAGTTCAATTTCCCATCTGTGACGATATAACTCGCTGATATCATTGCCAGGATAACGATTCTGGTCTGTCAGGGATGTCAGGACCCGCCTTTCTTTACCATCAACCGTTCGGGTCAGCAGCCTGGCTGTGAACCGCCCGGGGAGTGCTGGCCACTGCTTCCGGGCCTGTGGGCTGGGTGTCAGTTCTACAAGCTCGTCGCCACGCCCCAGCTTACGCACAACTTCATATTGCGTGTGTTTTTTCAGCGGCAGCAACCAGTGTCGTTTTTCTCCGGACGTTTGCCAGTGGTGCAGCAACCCCAGTGAGTAAAATCCCTTATCGAACAGAGTGATGCTCTCATCCGGGGTTCTCTCTGCCAGCTGCGCTGCCAGTCGCATTTCGCTCACGTTTTCGCTGTCAAAGACGCTGGCATTAATCAGATGACTGCTCAGCTCCATCAGACAGACCATCCTGACCTGCGGATAGCCACCGGTGCCATTTCGTCCGGCTGGTCTGCTGAAAGCTTCGCTGTTTTCCGGCGTGTCTGCCGTGCGCCAGACAACACCATCCACGGCAAACAGATTCAGGGCATGCCATTTTGGATGGGCCGCCTGTTGATTCCAGTGTCGCTGCGTAATGTCGAACAGTTCCCGCACAGCATCTTCCCCGAGTGTTTTTCGGCGCTGAATGACTGAGCTGCGGGCGGTGAAAGGCTCACCAGTCCTGTCAGTGATATCCATCAGATTGACGATCTCGGTCATGGGACGATTGCAGAAGATGGACATGCCAATGACAAGCCAGATCATAGATTCGAGAGGAAGTTTGCGTTTGCGAAGCGTGACAGTGTCAGTCAGCGTTAACGCCTTCTGGATGAATTCAGCGGGGATGAGGTCAGAGAGGCTACGGGCGTGCTCTGGGGAGGTGATATTGATAATGCCGAGAGCTTGTGAAAGTTCCATTTAAAAAGGGTCCATGATGAACATGAACCCTTTTTACACCAGCTACCGGATCGGTCAACCGATCCTTAAACGATCGGCATTAGGA
>NZ_JBFLVD010000021.1:0-45936 GCF_040750395.1 Scandinavium sp. UTDF21-P1B | reverse complement strand
TTTTGCAGGGATGCTTACAAACCCACGTAAGGAGTTGCCACTCAATTAGAAGACGTGTTTCGAGTCGTATAGAAGCGTTAGATAGAGCAATTAAGAATCGGGGTAAATCATCTGGTGGTAAAGCAGGCATGTTTTGCTTCTTGGGCTTACTGAATCGCTGACCGAGGTTATCAGCAGGATTAAACTCAATAAGTTCTTCTGTCGCAGCCCAACGGAAAATTTCATTTAGATGTGAAATGATACGGCGTAGGGTTTCCAATACGCCTCGTTGTTCTATGGGATCAAGGTGTTGTTTTAAGAGCTTGGGACGGATCTCTTTGATAGGAACGTTGCCTAAACCGGGGAAAATATTTCGTTCAAGGCTTCGCCAGATGTCTTCTGCGTGGTCTGGAGAGATACCAGAGGTCTTAACCTTTTCATCTAACCATTTCCTAGCAACCGCTTGTAGCGTGTGCTCAGTGGCATCCTTAAGGGCATTGGCTTTATCGTTGTTGTGAATCTGCGGATCGATACCATTTGCAAGCAACGATAAGTATTCATCACGTAAAGCCCGAGCTTTGGCAAGTGTGAGATGAGGGTAGGTTCCTAAGCTCATCTTTGTTCGCTTCTTACTTACTGGCACTGCATACCTGAAATACCAATTTTTCTTACCACCCTTTGATAGGGGAGCGATTCGTAGCATCAGGCCGTCACCATCAAAAAGGTTGATCTCCTTTTCTGCTGGCTTGGTATTTTTGATTTCAGTGTCAGTGAGTTTCTTAGCGATTTTTGCCATTTTTAGGACCCTCGATTTTGGGACCCTTTGCGTTGGGTCCCAAAAAGGGTGCCATAAGGAGTAGCTTCTAGCAAATTTCAGTAGACTTCTGTAGACGTAAAAAAGCCCGCAAGGCTGGTTCCATGCGGGCTTAGTAGACTTCAGTATACTTCAAACAACTAAAAAGTGGTGGAGCTGGCGGGAGTTGAACCCGCGTCCGAAATTCCTACATCCTCGGTACTACATGCTTAGTCAGTCTTTACATTCGCCTGGCACCTGCGGATTGACACGCCACTACCAGACTAGCCTGATTAGTTTTAACGCTTCAACCCCAGGCAGGGCTTCCACGCGATCTCTTTTGGGTTTGACCTCTCTTTGATCCCCGTCTTAAGAGCGGAAGCTAGGGAGAGAGGGCTCAGAGCAGGTTATTAAGCTGCTAAAGCGTAGTTTTCGTCGTTTGCGACTATTTTTTTGCGGCTTTTAACGAGGCAAACCGCCCCTCGGCATGCACCTTGGGTTTCGCGAATCCCGTCGAATCCAGAATCAGCCCCAATGTGTTCCAGCCAGTATAACAGACCTGGCCGGGGAAATACCACCGCTATAAGGCGCAGAAACGCTCACTTAACGCTCACGCAGCGCTTCTTTCGCGCGGTTGAACGGCTTAATCAGGTAATCCATGATCGTTTTTTCACCGGTTTTGATATCGACGCTGGCGACCATCCCCGGCGAGATGTTGAATTTGCGTCCGCGCTTGTTCAGCAGATAGTCCTGGTGTGTGCGGATAAACACCCGGTAATAGACGATTTCTGGCTTCACTTTGTCCTGAATGGTGTCTGGCGAGATGGTTTCCACTTCCCCTTCCAGGCCGCCGTAAATCGCGTAATCGTAGGCGGTGATTTTCACCAGCGCCCGCTGGCCCGGGTGAATAAAGGCGATATCACGTGGCGAAAGGCGCGCTTCAATCAGCAGATGATCGTCCACGGGCACGATCTCCATCATTTCCCCGTTTGGTGGAATCACGCCGCCGATGGTCGTCACCTGGATGTTTTTGACGATGCCGCGCATCGGTGAGCGCACGGTCATGCGGGTTACGGAGTCCTCGCGGCCTTTAATTATTGCCGAAAGCATATCCACTTCTGCGTTCGCCTTGGAGAGTTCCTCGCGGGCCTGCACGTAATACTGCGAGCGCAGGTCGGTGATTTTCAGGCCAAGGTCGCTCTTTTCCCGCTGTAGGCGCAGCACTTCCACGTGGCTCGCCGCGCCGCTTTTTTGCAGCCGTTCGGTGATGGCGAGCTCTTTATTAACGGAGTCCAGGGCGTCCTGAAGGTCGGCCTGCGAATCGGTGAGCTGTGCGCGGCGGGATTTATACAGCCGCGTTTCTGATGCGATCAGATCTGGCCAGGCCTTCAGTGAATCGGGAAATTTAAGCGGCAGATCGTTCACTTCGGCATTCAGCCGCACGCTGGAGGCGAGCGAAGCGCGGTACTTGGCCGCGCTCTCCCCGACGTTCGATTCGGAGCGGGTGGGGTCGAGTTTCGCCACCACTTCGCCAGCCTCCACTTTATCGCCTTCGTGCACGTTGAGTTCGGTAAGGATCCCGCCGTCAAGGGACTGCAACACCTGCTCGCGGGAGCTTGGGATGACTTTCCCGGTGCCGGTAGAAACTTCATCTAATGTGCCAAACCAGGCCCAGACGCCAAGCAGTAAAAAGAGGGCGGTTGAAAGCAGGACGATTTTACTGGCGCCGGAAAATTCGTTCTCCCGGCGGATGTCTAGGTCGTCCATGGCGATATCATGCTGACTGGTTTTCATTATTCCACCCCCGTCCGTTCGCCGCGTTTTGCCCTGGTGCGCGGCTGCCGTTCATCGCCTGCGCTTTCGGGGCGTCCATCACCAGCTGTCCCTCTTTCAGGACCACCACGCGGTCAACCAGCTCCAGCACCGGCACGCGGTGAGTCGCGACAATCAGCGTGCGGTTGCCGAGCCAGTTGCCGAGGCGCTGAATAAATTCCCGCTCGCTGTGCTCGTCAAGCGAAGCGCTCGGCTCGTCGAGCAGCACGATGTTCGGCGAGCGCAGCAGCATGCGCGCCAGCAAAATTGCCTGACGCTGTCCGCCGGAGAGACCGTTGCCACCTTCCATAATCGGATGATCCAGCCCTTTCGGCAGGCGCTTCACAAAGCTGTCGGCTCCGCAGATCTCCAGCACTTCAAAGATGGCTTCATCGTTGGCGTGCGGTGCGCCGAGGGTTAAGTTTTCGCGCAGGGTGCCGAAAAAGAGCCTCGCGTTCTGGCTGAGAAAACCGATGTTGCGGCGCAGATCGGCCATGTCGATTTGCCCGATGCTGAGGTTATCGAGGCGTAAATCTCCGTTCACCAGATCCACGCCGCCCGCCAGTGCCTGCAGCATGGTGGATTTCCCCGCGCCGTTGCGGCCGAGTAGCGCGACACGCTCGCCGGGTAAAATTTCCAGGCGCGATATGCGCAGCGGCACGCGCTGGTCTTCCGCGTGGTAACGGAAGTGCGCATTCTCAAAGACGTAATGACCGTGGAAAATCTCCTGATGCACCAGCGTCTCGTCGCGCTGGGTTTCTGTCGGCAGCTGCATGATGCTGTCGAGGCCCGTTTTAGCGGCTTTCACCTGCTGCCAGCGGGCAAGCACGCCGCACAGCCCGGCCATCGGAGCAATCATTCTTGATGCCAGCATGGAGGCGGCGACAACGGAACCGGTCGTCAAATCGCCTTCAATGACCAGCGGCGCGCCAAACAGAATCACGGCGGCGTACACCAGGCTCTGCACCGACATTCCCCAGCCGATCAGCCCCTGGGTGACTTTGCGCGTGCGCAGGCCGGATTCGCCGGTGATGCGGATGTAGCTGTTCCACTGTTGCAGGAAACGGTTCTCCGCCTGCATCAGCTTGATATCTTCCAGCCCCTGTACGCTCTCGACCAGTACGGCATTGCGCAGGGTGGATTCGTGCGCGGACTGATTGGCCAGCACCGCGAGCTTTTTTTGCAGCAGCAGGCCCGGCAGCACCATCATAATCGCCGCCACCGGGGCAATCCACGACAGCTGCGGGGCGATGATCCCAAGGACGATCACGAACAGGAAAAAGAAGGGCAGATCGACCAGCGTCGAAAGCGTGGATGAGGTGATCATTTCCCGGATCTGCTCCAGTTCGCGCAACTGAGAAATAAAGCTCCCGGTGGAGCGGGGCACGGCGCTGTTGCGCAGGCGCAGCGCGTGGCTGAACACGCGGTCTGAGATACGCATGTCGGCGCGCTTCCCGAGCACGTCCATAATGTGCGTTCGCGCCTCGCGCAGCAGAAAGCCAAAGATCACCGAGAGCAGCACGCCCGTTGCCAGCACGTAGAGCGTCGGATAGGACTGTGCCGGGATCACCCGATCGTAAACCTGCATGGAAAAAACGATCCCGGCGAGCGACAGCACGTTGACCAGAAACGCGGCAAACATCACCGGGATGTAGGGCCTGAGATCCTGGATAACCAGATCCTTCAGCCAGTCCGGGCGGAAGCGGGAAACATAAGTGTCGACGCGGCTGTCCTTCAGCGCCGAAAGCGGGCGCAGGGCGGCGACGCATTTCACCGACGACAGCAGATCGCTTGCCATTACGCGGTTGCTCTCGCTGTCGCCGTCAATCATAAACACGTCGACCGCATCATCGCCGTTGAAGTGCTCAATCACCGCCAGCTGTCCGTCGTCCAGCTCGGCAACCACCGGCAGCCGCCACTGGCTGAAGGCGTGTTCAGTCAGGGTGAGCAGGTGGAAAGACAGCCTGGCCTGGCGCGCAAGCTGCGTCAGCGCGGGCGTGTGGGTTTTGCCCTTGAACCACGGGGCGTTCGCCTGAATGGCGCCCGGCGAACAGGCCACGCGATAGTGGGCGGCAACGTGGCCAATGGCCAGCGCCCAGTTGCTGAGGGCGTGGTCGCTTATCAATTCTTCAACGGGAGGAGCGGCGCGGGTCATGGCTGGATCTCCACGGACTGAATGCTGCGGTTATTTAAGCCAAAAGCCTGGCGCAATGTGCCGGTATTATAGAGGCAGTCAAGCTGAAGCTGATGGAGCTGGCTCTGGGTCGAGAGTTCTGAAAAGCGCGCCTGGTAAACTTCCTGTTCGGCGTTTAACACATCGAGAAGCGGGCGTGAGCCGAGGTCGAGATACTGCTGCTGATAGAGTTCGCGGGTGCGTTCGCTAAGCTGCTGCTGGCGACGCAGAATTTGCAGAGAGGTTGCCAGATTCATCGACTGGCTACGCGCTTGCAGCAGCTTCTGGCGCACGTCCAGCCGAGTGCGCTGAATGGTCGACTGCGCTGATTCCACCGCATGGCTTGCGGCATCGCGCCGGGCGGTGAGCCCGCCGCCCTGATAAATCGGCATTTCGACCTTCAGAAACGTTGAATACTGGGTTTTATCCAGCACCTCGTGGCTCGGGTATTTATCGTTGAGGTAGTGCTGAACCGACGGCTCAAGTGATATCGTCGGCGTCATCTGCGCATTGGCGTACTCAAGATTGGCCTGCGCGGCGTTGGCCTGCGCCCAGGCCGCCAGCACGGCGGGCACCAGCCTGTCATCCGGTTTTGCAACCATGCAGCTTTGTTCGAGCTTTGGCGGAAATTCAGGGCTGATGCCGTTGAGAGAGTTCCAGCCGAGCATCGTCATTAACGTTGCCTGGGCGCTGTCGAGGCTCGCCTGATACTGCACCAGCTGTGAACGTGCCGATTCGATGCGGGCGTTGGTCTGCACTACGTCCGACAGCGAACTGGCGCCTTCGTCGTTGCGCTGCTGCGTCAGTTTACCGATGCCGTCCAGCGCGTTGAGCTGCGCGGTGGCGGCCTCCACCATCTCCTGCCAGGTTTGTACCTGTACCATGGCGACGGCGGTATCCCGGGCCACGGTATCAATGCTCACCAGCACGTTGGCCTGCTCCTGCGCCGCACCCGCTGTTTCGGCTTTCACCTGGCTTGAAACCTTGCCGAAGTCATACAGCATTTGTGACAGTGAAAGCACCAGCGACGGGCTGTAACCGTGGTCGGTGTAGGTGTTGCTGTAGCCGTTGTTCATGCCCGCGGTAACCTGCGGGTAGTATTTCGATTTCGCGACGTCAATCTGACTGTTTTGCGATTGCAGCTTACCAATCGCTTCACGGATAGCCGGGTGCCAGTTTACGGCGCGGCTGACGGCGTTGTTCAGCGTCAGCACGCCGGGCGCGGCGCTGCTTAAGGGAAGTTCGGCGGCGGAGCCATCTAGCGACGGTAAACCGTGCTCGCTGGCGAGTCCTTCAGAACTGATGGATTGTGGCTCATCTTCGGCATACACCTGAATGGAACAGAGGTGGAATGCCAGCAATACTGCGACAGGCGCTCTTCTTCCCATATTGTATCCCTTTCAAAAATCACAGCGTTTTTCTGTTTTGCCCCGGGCTCCGTAGCGCCCGGGGCTGTTATCGACTAGCCAGTAATAATGTGGTTTTGCTGCACCAGCTCCTCGTAAGTGGTATGGACGTTATTGAGCGTCACCAGGGTGGTTGGCGTAAAGGCACCGCCGGTCCCATCGCGGTCAATGGCAATCACCGTATCGTTGCCGCTGGTGCTGACCTTCACGAAGTTGGTCAGCGTCGAGGCCTGGTGATCCCAGCCGGTCAGCAGCTCGCGCAGGTCGATTTTGTCGCCCTGAGCCAGGTTGAAGTTGGTCCAGTTATCGTTGTTGTTACCCCCCGTCGCATCGTTACCCAGCAGGTGATAAATCAGCGTGTCGCCATAGGCCGACCCGGTGATGACGTCGTGCTGGTTAGAGCTTGCGATCTGCGGATTCATGTTGATGGTCAGGGTGGCGGTGTCCGTGTGCCCGTTCTGATCGTTGAGCGTGTAGCTGAAGGTCTCCTTGCTGGTCATAGAGGCGACGGTGACCCCGGCTTTCAGCGCATAGGTGTAAGAGCCGTCGAGATTCATGGTCAGCGTGCCGTAGTGCCCCTGAATGGTGGCGGTGCTGGTGCTACTGGTCGGGTTAAGCGTCGCCGTGCTGCCACCGTAGCCGTTCACCGTCAGGGTTGTGTGTACCGTCGAGAGCTGATCCAGCGCCCCGGCGGCATCCGTACCGTCAAATATGTTGCCGTGAACGTTGCTGCTGTTGGTGTCGAAGGTGTCCAGGTGATACGTCGTGCCGGTGAGGGTCGGCGTGATGGTGATGGTGCCAGCGGACAGCGCCCCGATGCTGCCGTTGACCGTCAGCGTGTAGGTCCCTGCCAGTAGCTCTTTACCGGTTAAGGCAAAGTCGATCCCCGTGCCTAACAGCAGCGAACCGGTGAAGTTGCCGCTGGCGATGGAGGTACCGTTCAGCGTCAGTGCCCAGGTGACGTTCAGCCCGCCGAGCGCCAGCAGCGAGGCGACATCAAAGTGCAGCACTGCGCCTTTCAGCACGCTGTTTGGATCCACCACAAAGGTGCCGCTGCCGCTCTTCGAGGTGCTGCTGAGCAGGGCTGCGTTCCAGCTCACGCCACCGACGGTGGTGGACGGCAGAGCGACGCTGTCCTGAACGGTGGTGACGCTCATCACCGTGCTGACGTCATCAATCGCATTCAGCGCCTGCGGCGTTGGCGTGATGTTCAGCGAGGCGCTGTCCGTGTCGCCGTTCGGGGCCTTCACGGTATAGACGAAGCTGTCCGGCGTACTGATGCTGTCGGCACCGACGCCGCTTTTCAGGGTGTAGGTGTAGTTGCCTTTTGCATCAATGGTCAGCGTGCCGTACAGCCCGTTGACGGTGGTGGTACCGGTGGCTGAAATCGCCACGCCGTTCACCTCGGTGATGACAGCTGAGGCTGGCGCTATGTCGTTGGTCAGCACGTTGCCGGTGGTGCTGGCGCTGATGCTGTCCACGGCGTAGGTGTGATCCTGTAAAATATTGAGCGTGTAACCGGTCAGCGCGGTAACACCGCTGGCCGTGTTGAGCAGGAAGATGTAATCACCGCCCGGCAGGGTCAGCGTCAGCTGGCTCGAAGAGCCCCCCAGCAGCGGCGCGTTCAGCCAGCCTTTCTGCACCTTGTACTGCTCATACTGCTGCGTCACGTTGTTGAAGCGGTAGATATAGAGGTCAAAGGTTGAAGCCAGCGCCACGCCGCCGACGGAGGATTGCAGGGTCACCGTGCGGGTGCTGCCGTCCTGGACGTCAAACTTGATCGGGTTGCTCATGTTCGCGAGCACGTCGAGGCTCAGTACGTTGCCGAGCCCTACGCCGACGACGGTGAAGCCCGACTGCGAAGACGCGCCGTTGTTGATGGCGGTGACGTCGGTGTCAAACACCAGCGTCGCGCTGTTGTCCGTCGCCACCACGCTGCTGGCGGCAGGCTGTGGGCCCAGGTTGACCACCAGTTGGGCGGAGTCGCTGACGCCGTTGTGGGTAATGGTGTAAGTGAAGCTCTCCTTGTGGCCGAGCACCGCCGCCGAGGTGTTATTCAGCGTATAGGTGTAGCTGCCGTCCTGATTGATATGCAGCGTGCCGTACAGTCCGGTAATGTCCGCGCCGCCTGCACCCACGGTGACGACCTGGCCGCTGGCGTTGGTCACCTGAGTGATGACGGTACCGGCTGGGGCGTTATCCTGTCCGCCGCTGGTATCGATATCGGTAATGACGTTACCGGTGTGGGAGGTTGGCCCACTGACGGTCCCCGCGCTGGTTTTCTGCACGTCCACTTCAAGGCTGGTGTACGACCCGGTCGCCAGCAGGCTGCTGTTCCAGGTCACTACCCGATACTGCCCGCCGGTCAGCCCGGTGAGGCTCAGCGATACGCCGCTGCCATTGAGGGTCAGGAGGTCGGCAAACGCCGGATTTGACGAGTCGACAAAGGTTTGCCATGAGCCGCTGGCGGTGTCGTATTTCTGCACCAGGATCTCCTGGGTGGAGAGCAGCGACAGCACGATCCCGGTGGCGGCGGCGTCGATGGTGACATCGCCGGATCCGCCGTCGGCAATGCTGAAGGTCACCTGGGCCGTATCATCGCCCAACACCGATGCGACATTGCCCAGCGCGCCCACCAGCAGCACGCCGTAATCCGTCAGATGCTCGGTGCTGGTGGTGGCGGTGGAGGTCAGCGCCAGGCTGGTGACGTTGTCGTTCGCCGACAGCGGCAGAACGGGCGCGGTGACCTGGCCTTGCCCTGAGGTATTCCCCGCGACGTCCGTCGCGGTGGCCGTCAACAGCTGCCCCTCAATCTGGCGCACCGGCAGGGTCAGGGACCAGTGGCCGTCGCTGCCCGCGGTGGTCGTCAGCGTTCCTCCCCCGCCCGGCAGGGTGATGGTGACGGTGCTGTTGGCTTCGGCCTGGCCGCTTAGCGTACTGCCATCCGTGCTGATGCTGATCGACGGCGCGCCTGGCGCCAGCGTATCGACAATCACGCTGAACGATGCGGAAGGGCTCCCCGTACCGTTGGCGTTAGTGGCCGTGGCGGTGAAAGCGTGCAGGCCTTCGGTCACGTTGCCGCCCGGTGTGAAGGTCCAGACGCCGCTGGCATTGGCGGTGGTGGTGCCCAGTAGGGTGCCATTGTTGTAAATCGAGATCGTGGCGTTTGCCTGTGCGGTTCCGCTCAGGGTTGGGGTGGCATCATTGGTGAGCTGGCCGTTGGTCAGGTTGCCGGTATACAGGCCCTGATTATCCAGCACGCTGGTGATGGCTGGCGCATCCGGTACGCGGGTGTCCGGCGCGGTAAAGCCCACGGAAGCGCCCACGTTGCCCGCTCTGTCCTGAGCGAAGGCCAGCAGCCCCTGACCGGTGGTCTGGGCAGGGGAAATGTTGACGGTGAAGGCTCCGGTTCCGTCGGCGGTGGCGGTACCCAGTACGGTGCCGGTGCTGCTGGTGATAGTGACCGTACTGTTGGCTTCTGCGCTACCGGTGACGCGGGTCCCGGTGCCGTTTACCGCCAGGCCCGTTACGATACCCGGTGCAACCGTATCCACAATGATGGCCGCAGCCGTCGAGGTGGCGCTCAGGTTGCCCGCCGCATCCGTTGCGGTCACGGTGAAGCTGTGGTTCCCCTGCGTCAGGGCGACGGTTGGCGTCCAGCTCCAGCTTCCCGAGCCGTTCGCGGTGACGGTGGCGACCAGCGTGCTGCCGTCGTAGATCTTCACGGTGCTGTTGGCTTCGGCCGTGCCGTTCAGGGTTGGCAGGCTGTCGTTGGTAAACTGTCCGTTGCCGACGGCCCCCACGATATTCGGAATATCATCCATGATGGTGGTAATCGCCGGTGTAACCGGTGCGGTGGCATCCACCACCACGGTGAAGCCCGCCGTTGGGGCGCTAACGTTGCCTGCGGCGTCGGTAGCGGTGACGGTCAGGGTGTGCGACCCGTCCGCCAGCGCGGTGCCTGGGGTGAAGTTCCAGACGCCACCCGTTGCCACCGTGGTGCCGAGCAGCGTTGACCCGTCATAGATGCTGACGGTACTGCCGCTTTCCGCCGTGCCGTTCAGTACCGGCGTGCCGTCGTTGGTCAACTGGCCGTTGGCCAGCGGACCGACCACGCCACCTGCTGCATCATCGGTGACCGCAAGTAGCACGGGCGCATTTGGCGTTGCCGTATCGACGGTGATGGCGAACGGCAGGGACGAGCCGCTGACGTTGCCCGCCGCATCGGTGGATTTAGCGGTCAATGAATGTGCGCCATCGACAAGAGGCGATGTGGTGACAATCCACGTCCCGAGGGCATCCGCGACCGCCGTACCGACGAGGGTTGAGCCATCATAAATGTTGACCGTTGCGCCTACTTCCGCCGTCCCGGTCAGGGTCGGGGTATTATCGTTAGTGCTGCCGCCGACCACAATTGGCCCGACGCCCGGAGCAACATCATCGGCAAGCGATGTGATCACCGGAGCCAGCGGCGCGAGGGAGTCAACCACGAAGCTGACGCTGCCTGAGGTGCCGCTCAGGTTGCCCGCCGCGTCCGTGGCCGTTGCGGTCAGAACGTGGCTCCCCTGAGGCAGGTCAACGGTTGGGGTGTAGCTCCATGCGCCGCTGCCGTTGGCGGTGACCGTCGCCAGCAGAGTGCCGTTGTCATAAATTTTTACGGTGGCGTTGGCTTCGCTGGTGCCGCTGATGGTCGGGCGCAGATCGTCCGTGGTCGCACCGTTGCCCAGATTCCCTGTAACCGTTCCCTGATAGTCAAAGACGGTAGCGATAACCGGCGCATTCGGCGCGGTGATATCGACAGTAAAGGAGCGAACGTCCGAGGCCGGGCCGGTATTTCCCGCTGCATCGGTCGCCGTGGCGGTAATGTTCCAGGTGCCCGCCGTTAACGCTGTACCCGGCGTGAAGGTCCAGACCCCGAGCGCGTTTGCCGTTGTTGTACCAAGCAGCGTTGAACCGTTGTAAAGCGTGATGGTCGCACCCCCTTCGGCCGTACCGCTGAGGGTCGGATGCGTTTCGTTGGTCACGCCGCCGTTAGCGACCACGCCAATGACCGGCGCGGTGTTGTCGGCGACAGAACTGATGACCGGCGCAGCCGGTGGTACAGCATCCACGTTAACGGTGAAGCCGCCGGTAAGGCCGCTGATGTTGCCTGCCGGATCTTTCTGGCTAATTGTCAGTACATGAGAACCGTTGCCCAGCGCCGAGGTGGTGACGCTCCAGTTGCCTGTACCATCAACGAGGGCGCTGCCTACCGCCACGCCGTCAGAGTAAACGGTGACCGTTGCGCCCGCTTCACCGCGGCCGTTGAGCGTTGGCGTGGTGTCATTGGTCAACTGCCCGTTAACCAGCGGTCCGACGTTGCCCGGATTATCGTCCACAACCGAGCTCAGCGTTGGCACCAGCGGCGCAACGGTGTCGATCACGATCGGGTAGCCGACCGAAGGCAGGCTGGTATTCCCGGCCGGATCGGTGGCGGTCACGGTCAGGGTGTGGCTGCCGTTGGCGAGCGTTGTTCCCACCGGGAAGGTAAAGGTCCAACTGCCGGAGCCATTTACCGTCGTGGTGCCGAGCAGGGTGGAGCCGTCATAGACGTTGATGGTGCTGCCAATTTCCCCCGAGCCGCTCAGCAGCGGCTGGGTGTCATTGGTCGACAGCCCTGGGTTTATCACGACGTTCGGGGTCACGTTGTCGTTGGTGACCGCAGTGATGGTCGGCATCTCTGGCGCGACGGTGTCAATGTTCAGGGTAAAGCCACCAGACACGAGCCCGGTGTTACCCGCCACGTCGGTAGCCTGGGCGGTAAAGGTATGCGTGATATTGCTGAGGTCAGCGGAGGGTGTGTAGCTCCAGTTGCCGTTGATATCCGCTTTTACCGTGCCGGACAGAGTACCGTTGTCGAAAATGGTGACGGTGGCATTTGGCTCACTGGTCCCGTTAAGCGTTGGTCGGGCGTCATTGGTCAGGCTGCCTGAAATCAGTGCGCCCAGGTTACCGGGTACGTCGTCCGTTGCTGAGACGATAATCGGTAGGTCCGGTGCCGTTAAATCTACCGTAATGGTTGCCGCTGCTGATGGGCCGCTTGATCCGTTCCCGTTCTCAGCTACGGCGGTAAAACTATAGCTTCCTTCAATCAGCGGTGGTGCAATGGTGAACTGCCACTGACCGCTGCCGTTGGCGGTTGTGGTGCCGACTTCAGTGCCGTTAACCAGAATGTGAATGGTGGTGTTGGCACCGGCGGTACCGTTCAGGGTCGGTGTGGTATCGTCTGTTCTGCCACCGTTGATGACGGCACCCATCACGGTGCCCGCATTATCATCCACCAGGGTGATTACCGGCGCATCTGGCAGGTTGCTTAGATTGATTGCGATGGTATGCAGAGGATCGCTTTGGTTACCAGCCTGATCCTGTGCAATCACCGTCAGGCTTTGTCCGGCTGTTTGCGGTGGTATCAACGACACGGTGAAGGTTCCGCCCGCAGAGGCGGTTGTCTGGCCGATCACCGTTCCGTTGATGTCCTTGATGAAAATTTCTGCGTTGGCTTCAGCGGTCCCGGTGAGCGTAGCGCCATCCAGCGATTTTACGGTGACAACCGGAATCGGCGGTGGTGTGACGTCGACGGTGAAGGTGATGGGGGCACCCGGCAGCGTTTCATTGCCAGCGGCGTCCTTCGCGGTGAACGTCAGGCTGTGCGTCGTTTCCGTCAGGCCGCTGGTGGTGAATGTCCAGGTACCTCCCGTTACGAGCGCCGTGCCGATTTTCGTCCCTCCGTCATAAATAATGACCGTCGAGCCGTCTTCTCCGGTACCGTTGATGGTCAGGGTTTGATCGTCGGTGACCATTCCGTCAACGATATTGCCGGTAATCAGACCCTTATCATCGAGAATCTCCGTCACGGAAGGTGGCGTCAGGGAGGTTTCAACCGTGAAGGTAAAGTCAGTCGAGCTGCCGCTGACGTTACCTGCGCTGTCCGTTGCTTTCGCTGTAAAGGTATAGGTGCCGTCCGTCAGGCTGGTGGTCAGCGGTAACGACCAGTTGCCCAGACCGTCGGCGACGACGGTGCCGACCACGTTGCTACCGTTATAAATGGTGACGGTGTTGTTCGGATCTGCGGTGCCATGAAGGACCGGTTTGTTGTCGTCGGTGATCCCGCCAGTGAGTACGGGATCCAAAATCGCACCCACATCATCTTCCGCGTAGCCGATAACCGGTGCGTCGGGCAGTGTCGTATCGATGGTAATGGTGACCGTCGGCGAGTGCAGGCTGGTATTCCCGGCGATATCAGTTTCCGTCGTTGAGATCGCGTAGGTGGTGCCGTCAGTCAGCGGCGTGGACGGCGTAAAGCTCCAGGTTCCACCTTCGCCGACCGTTGCCGTGCCGATGTTGGTTATACCGTTATAAATCGTGATGGTGCTGCCCACCTCGCCGGTGCCGCTGAAGGTTGGGGTGGTGTCGTTGGTTGAGCCGCCGTTCAGCACGTTGCCGACGACCGGCAGCTGGTTGTCAGTGACCAGCGGCGCCTCTGGCGCAAGCGGGGCGGTGATGTCAATAATCACCGAGAATCCTCCGGAGACCGGCCCGGTGTTACCCGCAGCATCGGTCGCGGTGGCGGTGATCACATGCAGGCCTGGAAGCAGCGGTACGGGAGGGAGGTAGCTCCACTGACCTGAGCCGTTAGCGGTCACTGTGGCTAAAAACGCACCGTTGTTATACAGCGTTACGCTGGCATTCGCCTCTGCGGTTCCGCTAAGCAACGGCTCCGTTTCATTGGTGGTGCTACCGTTGGGTAACACGACGGTACCGTCATCCACGGTCGCTGAGAGAATCGACGGGGCATCTGGCGCGGTGGCATCAACCTTCAGCGTGAAGTCGATGTTGGCGCTGACGTTCCCGGCATCATCGGTGGCGTTGGCGCTCAGCAGGTGCGAGCCGTCGCCCAGCGGGACGGGCGGCGTGAATTCCCAGTGTCCGCTGCCGTCAACGGTCGTCTGGCCGATCTCTTTGCCGTTGTCATAGAAGGTAATGACTGAGCCGATATCACCGCTGCCGCTCAGGTGCGGCAAGGTTTCACTGGTGAGCTGACCCGGCGTCAGCGGAACGTTGCCTGCGGTAGTGACATCATCAATGCCCGGCACGGCGGGCGGCGTGGTGTCGAGAGTGAATGTCCATGCGCCGGAGGTCGTCGAGGTGTTGCCGAAATCATCGCTGGCGTTGACGGTCAGCGAATGATTCGGCCCGGTGAGCGCGGTGGTGAAGGTATAGCTCCAGGTGCCGGAAGCATCGACAACGATGCTGGTGACCAGCACGTTGTTGTCAAACAGATGCACGGTTGAGCCCGGCTGCGCGGTACCGCTGACCGTCGGCGTGCTGTCGTTGGTCAATCCCCCGTTGCTGATAGCACCAAGGATCCCCGGCGCATCGTCATTGACCAGGGTGATGGCCGGAAGCTGAGGAGCAACGGTGTCCACGAGGATATTCCACGGCGCAGAGGTGCTGACGTTGCCTGCGGCATCCGTGGAGGTCACCGTAAACTGATGGGTGCCTTCTGAAAGCGCTGAACCAGGCGTAAAGCTCCAGTTTCCGCTGGCGTCTATCGTGGCGGTTCCCAGCAGATTACCGTTTTCGTAGACCTTAACGGTCGATCCAATTTCCGCCGTGCCTGAGAGCGTTGGCCGGTTATCGTTGGTGGTATTCCCGTTGAGGATAGTGCCGATTATGCCCGTTACGTCATCCTGTACGTCGAGGATCAGCGGCAGATCCGGGGCGGTAATGTCCGGCGCCGTGGCGAAGCCCGGCAGGCTGGTGTTGCCCGCCAGATCGGTCGCGGTGGCGGAGAGGATCTCACCGTTATCCTGGGCTGGCGTCAGCGTGATGGTGAACAGCCCGTCGGTTGCTCCGGCCTTTCCGGTGCCGATTATGGCGCCGAGCGGATCTTTCACCGTGATTGTGCTGCCGGGTTCTGCATGTCCGGTCAGCACGGTACCGGTGCCATTGACGTGCAGGTTGTCCGGGATATTCGGTGGCGTGATGTCCGGGGCGACCACGCTGGCGGCAGGCCCGGTGTTATGTGCGGCATCCGTGGCGGTAGCGAGCAGCCCCTGACCGTTGAGCTGCGGGGTGTTCAGCGGGGCGATAAAGTTGCCAGCTCCGTTGGTCAGGCCGGTGCCCAGCACGTTGCCGCTACCATCGGTGATGGTGACTGTGCTGCCCGGTTCGGCCTGACCGCTGACGCTCAGGCCATCTGCCGCCACGGTGAGCCCGGTCGGCGCGCCCGGCGGGGTGGTATCCGGGGCAACTACGTTTTCAGCAATGCCCACGTTGGCGGCTTTATCCGTCACGCTTACGCTGAGCGTTTCACCGTTTTTCTGCGGCGTGCTCAGGGTAATGGAGAAATTCCCGCTCGCATCGGCAGTACCCGTACCGATTTGCGCGCCGTGGCTGTCTTTCACCACCACGGTACTGCCTGCTTCAGTGGTGCCGGTCAGGGTCTGGCCCTGATTGATGACCATCAGGTCATCAAGTACTGGCGGGAGGGTATCAACGTCAATGGTGAACGAGGCAGACGGTGCGCTCTCACCAACGCCGTTGTTGGCGGTGGCGGTAAACACATGATCGCCGTCGGGGAGCGGCAGCAGTGGCGTAAAGCTCCAGTTGCCGTTGCTATCGGCCATGACGGGTGGCAGCAGCGGCGTACCGTTATCGCTAATGGTGATAGTCGCGTTGGGCTCCGCGGTCCCGGTAAGGGTTGGCGTGTTGTCGTTAGTGTCGCCACCTGCGGAGACGTTGCCCTGCACAGGGTCAACGTTGTCATTGATGGTGACAATCACCGGCTGGCTCGGGAAGCCGGAGTCGGAGGCATCGAAATCTGTAGGCTGCCCCACGTTGCCCGCGGCATCCT
Organism: Scandinavium sp. UTDF21-P1B; assembly: GCF_040750395.1. Lineage (NCBI taxonomy): Bacteria > Pseudomonadati > Pseudomonadota > Gammaproteobacteria > Enterobacterales > Enterobacteriaceae > Scandinavium > Scandinavium sp. UTDF21-P1B. Next base: position 29,878 of record NZ_JBFLVD010000021.1, on the reverse strand, counting down.
GAATGCGGGCTTCCAGCTGCTCGCCGTGGGTTTTGGCCGGGTTGAGGGTGACGCTGAACTCGCCGTTGCTGCCGACAACCGTCGTGCCCAGCAGGACATTGTTGCCGTCATAAATGGACACCGTGCTTCCGGCCTCTGCCGTCCCGGTCACGGTGGCACCGTCCAGCGAAACAGTGGAGATGTGTGCCGGAGCCGGTGGCGTTACGTCGACGGTAAATGTCGGCGCTGTAGTACTGGCGCTGACGTTGCCCGCTTTGTCCGTCTGGGTGATGGTTATCGTGTGCGAGGTTTCAGACAGGGCCTGCGATGGTGTAAAGCTCCAGTTGCCGTTGCTGTCGATCGTGGTGGTGCCAAGCAGCGTCTGACCGTCATATATCTTCACGGTATCGCCCGCTTCACCTCTGCCGGTGAAGGTCGGTTTGGCATCGTCGGTGACAGCACCGTTGTTCAGCGCCCCGGTGATAGAGCCGATGTCGTCAGTGACGGCGATGAGCTGCGGCGCGTCCGGCGCAACGGTATCGACAGTAATATTAAAGTGCGAAGACTCGATAGTGCTGCCTTTGATGTTAATGGCGATTGCGGTAAACGAGTGCGCCCCGTCGATAAGCGGGGTGGTAACGGTGTAGCTCCAGGTACCGCTGTTGCCGACCACAACGCTGCCCAACAGGTGTCCATCTCCAAATATGCGTACCGTGCTGCCTGCGGTGCCTGTGCCTTTCAGCGTAGGGGTATTGTCGTTGGTAAACTGATTGTTGCCGAAGCTGGTGGGGGTCGAACCGTGATCGTTCACGGCGCTGAGGATCGCGGGGACTTCTGGCAGATCGACATTAGGTGCAGTCACTTCCGCAGAAGGGCCGGTGTTGCCCGCTTTATCCGTGGCGTTGACGGTCAGGTGCTCGCCGCTGAGCTGAGGCGTGTTAAGCGTGATGCTAAAGTTGCCGCTGCTGTCGGCGGTCCCGGTTCCGATGACCGTACCGTCAGGGCCTTTGACTTCTATCGTGCTTCCGGGCTCGGCCTTACCGGTCAGCGTTTTGCCGTCCTGGGAAACTGTGAGGTTCGTTGGCGCCGTAGGCGGCGTGGTGTCCGGATCGCCGTTTCCGTTGCCGTTATTTCCGTTTCCATTGTTTCCGTTGCCGTTCCCATTTCCGTTGTTGCCGTTGCCATTGTTGCCGTTATCCCCATCCCCGGAGTTATGGCTGGAACCGCCACCACCGCCTCCACCTCCGCCAGCGGCGATACCGATACCGGCGGCTACAGCGACTCCGCCGAGCACCCATGGCCAAATCGCCCCGCCTTCGGAGTGGCCTTCCGCCACCATGAAGGCATCGAGATTATCGATTTGCTGGAAGTGGAAATTGCTTGCGGTGTCCTGAACCCACCATAACGCGCCGTGGTCGTCCTCAAGAACCAGCTGGTTGGCACCCTGCGGGTATTCAGCGTAAAAATTGTGGATGGTGAAGGTTTCGCCCGAATGGAGCCTGATAACCATATCCTGGCCGGAACGGGTGATGGAGGCGATATCCGAGCGCTCAAGCTGAAGCTTCACAACGGACGGTGCAGTGAGGGTGACTTCAGGGGCAGTCACATTGCTGGTGACGCCAGTCAGTTCGGAAATGACGGAAACAGGACGCATGGTTATCACTCCATTCAGAGAAGAGGGTGTTACCGTGTTTGCAGACAGGTGAAATGCCTCACGATAAAACATATTCCTGCCGTTAATGCCTTAAATTAGCTGACCCTTATCTTAAATTTGGTGCGAGCAAATCCGTTGCCTGAATAAGCATTAAATTAAAATGGTCGTAGCAGGTTTATGTATAAATTGTCCTGAGGCGAAAACCCCTGTTTTTTATCGGCTTAATTTTGCTGAGTGCTGATCATGATATAGACAGAAACGAAAGAATTCGCAAATTAAGCAGAAGTTAACTGCTATGAAGTAAAAGTGAATGTTGGCGACTTTTGTGCGGTGGTCATCTGATCTGTTATAAAAAAACAGAGGGGAGAGAAAGGGAGTAATTCATGTTATAGATATGATATTAAAGGAGTAAATATTTATTATGAAAAGTGCATCTGGCGAGTGCAGTGATTAAATTATTACGCTGGCTAATGATTTTCGTGGACATCTGGGGTGACAAATATCTCATTTTCCATCCAATTATTCCTTCCTTATGCGATCGCTGTCCGTTTGTGGCATATCCCTGGAAGATATTTTTAAATAAGCCTGTATGTTATTACATGATATATTCTGGATAATAAAAAAGATAACATGCCTGAAATGTTAATATCGGCGAGTGGTTGCTATAGCAGTAATTTAAAAAAAGGCGAGCTATGGGGAAAGAAAAATATTGCCCCGCCAGGATTACTCAACGTGCGGGGCAGGGGGGACTGGCTGGATTAACGCCCGGCGTTCTTCATTATGCGGGCTTTATCGCGCGCCCACTCCTGATTTTTCAGGTCGGAGCGTTTGTCGTGCTGTTTCTTACCTTTCGCCACGCCAATCTTCACCTTACACCAGGCATTCTTCCAGTAAAGAGAAAGGGCCAGTACGGTGTAACCGTCGCGGTTGATTTGCCCATACAGGGTATCCAGCTCGCGCTGGTTCAACAGCAACTTACGGGTGCGCGTAGGGTCGCAGACATAGTGGCTTGAGGCGACGGCCAAAGGCGTGAAGTTTGCGCCGAACAGAAACGCTTCGCCGTCCCGCAGGATAACGTAGCTATCGCCAATGTTGGCTTTACCGGCGCGCAGGGATTTTACCTCCCAGCCTTGCAGGGCGAGACCCGCTTCGTACTCATCTTCGATAAAATATTCGTGGCGGGCGCGTTTATTCAGCGCGATAGTGGCTGATCCAGGTTTGTTCGCTTTTTTCTTAGTCATGGTGTCCTGAAGTCATCTTTTCTGTACATGGCCTCAATCTTCCCGCGAGGCGTAATGGGCTATCTTAGCACGAGTTGCGGCGCAGCGTTTTTTTTAGCGCGGGATAAATGATATTATTTGCGCCATCACAGTGAGTGGAAATTGCCATGCCTCAGATTAGTCGTACTGCGCTTGTGCCCTACAGCGCGGAACAGATGTACCAGCTCGTGAATGATGTGGATGCTTACCCGGATTTCTTGCCCGGCTGCACGGGCAGTCGCGTGCTGGAAGCCGGACCGTCGCAAATGACCGCAGCGGTGGATGTGTCAAAAGCGGGGATCAGCAAAACCTTCACGACCCGTAACACCCTGACCAGCAACCAGAGCATCCTGATGCATCTGGTGGACGGCCCGTTCAAAAAACTGATCGGCGGCTGGAAGTTTATCCCGCTGAGCCAGGATGCCTGTAAAATTGAATTTCATCTCGACTTTGAGTTTACCAATAAGTTGATTGAGATGGCGTTTGGTCGCATTTTCAAGGAGCTGGCATCGAACATGGTGCAGGCATTTACGCTTCGCGCCAAAGAGGTCTACAGTGTCGGCTAACATCTCGGTCGAAGTGGTTTATGCCCTGCCTGAAAAACAGTACCTGCAAAGAGTATCCCTGACTGAAGGTGCTACCGTCGAGCAGGCGATTGCGGCCAGCGGTATCACGAAGTTGCGCCCGGAAATCGATCTGACCAGCAATAAGGTCGGCATCTGGAGCCGGGCGGTGAAACTGCAGGATGAGGTGCACGAAGGCGATCGGGTTGAAATTTATCGTCCGCTGATTGCCGATCCGAAAGCGCTGCGCCGCCAGCGGGCGGAGAAAGCCGGAAAGTAATTCATATTGCCCGGTGACGCTTTGTTGGCACGGGTCAGGGTGGGGAGGTAAGCCTCGAACTCTCTGACAAAATAAAAAAGCGCTCAATGAGCGCTTTTTTTGTCTGCCGGGCTTAGTTGGTCAGCGTCGGTTTGTTGTCGATGTTGGTCAGCACACCGCTGCTGTTGAAGGTCAGGGTCAGCGTCTGCTGAGTCACTTTCTCATGACCCGGCTCCTGACGGAAAACGTAGAACCAGGTGTTGGTCCCGAACGGATCGGACATCATCGGCGTGCCCAGAGCATAGGCAACCTGCTGTTGTGTCATGCCGACACGAATTTTTGCGACGTCGTTTGGTGCCAGATAGTTACCCTGGTTGATGTCAGGACGGTAAACCACTCGCTCCAGAGTGGAACAGCCTGCGGTCAACATCAGAAGAACCGCTGCGGCAGCAGTCAGCATTTTACAGCGCATAGTGATTTCATTCCTTTTCGGGCCCGAGCAGTTCACGGCTCAATTGTAATTTGTCGATGATAATAGACCTTTGCCCGGTTGGGAACCTTCTACTTCAGGTCTATCGGCATTTTGCTGTTCACTATGACCCTGTGAAAATCAAAAAGTTTATGCTGCCAGCAACTCTTTGGCGTTTGCCAGCGTGTTGCGGGTGACTTCGCTGCCGCCCAGCAGTCGGGCGAGCTCCTGTAAACGAGCGCGTTTATCGAGCGGCTGCATGTGTGTTTCTGTCATTTCACCGTCGGTTTCTTTACTGACGTAGAAGTGATGATGCCCACAGCCCGCGACCTGCGGCAGATGGGTAACGCACATAACCTGGGTGGATTCGCCTAACTGGCGCAGCAGCTTACCAACAACGGCGGCGGTCGGACCGCTGATGCCGACGTCCACTTCATCGAAAATCAGCGCCGGCGTTTCCATTTTCCGGGCGGTGATCACCTGAATGGAAAGCGCAATACGGGAGAGCTCCCCGCCAGAGGCCACTTTTGCAATCGGCTGCAGAGGCTGACCCGGGTTGGTGGTGACACAAAACTCAATACGATCGGCACCTTCGGCGGTCAGATGGTTCTCTTCAAAGGCAACGTCGATGGTGAATTGACCGTGCGGCATGGAGAGTGAATGCATACTTTCAGTAATTAACGCTGCCAGCTCGGTTGCCGTTGCCTGGCGTAAGGCGTGCAGCTGCTGAGCGGTTTCCAACGCCTGCTGGTGGTGTTTCTGCACCGCCAGCGCCAACGTTTCCTGCGAATCGGCCTGATCGTCCAGCAGCTGCTGTTCATCAAGCAGGGACTGATAAAAGGCAGGCAGTTCTTCTGGCGTGACGCTGTGCTTACGGGCAAGCGACATCTGGCGTGAAATACGTTGCTCCAGCTCGAACAGCCGATTGGGGTCAAGATCCAGGCGGTCGCAGTAGTGACGCAGCTCGTCGCTGGCTTCACCGATCTGGATAGCGGCTTCTTCCAGCATCTCCAGCACGCTGGAGAGCCTGCCGTCCATGCTTACCAGTTCGGTAACCAGCTGACGCGTGCTGTAGAGCTGACTTTGCAGGTTGGCGTCTTCACCGTCGGCCAGCAACGCCAGCGCATGCTGGCTGGTGCTGATCAGCTGACCGCTGTTGGCGAGGCGTTTGTATTCTTCATCAATTTGCTCAAACTCACCGGCAACGGGCTGAAATTCATTGAGTTCTTTCAGTTGATACTGCAGAAGCTCCGCCCGCGCGGCACGCTCCTGGCTTTGTTGCTGATGCTGGGCCAAATCGCGACAGCTCTGGTGCCACTGGCGGTAGCGATCGGCCATTTGCTGCGTCAGTAAGGACTCACTGGCATAGCCATCAAGCAGGGATTTTTGATGTTCAGGTTTCACCAACAGCTGGTGCGCGTGCTGGCCGTGGATCTGAATCAGCAACTGGCCCAACTCTCGCAGCTGAGAGAGCGGCACGGCGGTACCGTTAATAAAGCCCCGGGAGCGCCCGTCGCTGCTGATAACGCGACGAAGTAAACACTCACGGCCATCTTCCAGCTGGTTGGCTTCAAGCCAGCGCTGCGCGGCGGGGGTATCTTTCAGGGCAAAGCGGGCGCAGAGATCGGCACGGGTGGCGCCCCGGCGTACCATATCGCCTTCGGCACGCCCGCCCAGGCACAACCCGAGCGCATCAATTGCAATGGATTTACCGGCCCCGGTTTCCCCGGTGATGGCCGTCATTCCGCTCTGAAAATCGATTTCAAGTTCGCGAACGATGGCGAAATTGCTGATGGTCAGTTGTGCCAGCATAGTTGTCTTCCTGTATGAAAAACCATAACTGTGTTTACATACAGTATAAACTGGTTTTTTATACAGTAAAGAGGCTGGCGCGAAATCAGAACAATTTTTTTGACCAGCCGAGCTTGGAGCTCAACGTATTGAAATAGTTGTAGTCTTTCGGGTGTATGAGGTTGAGATGATAGTCACAGCGGCGAATCAGCACGTCTTCGCCTTCCTGAATCGGCAGGGCAATCTGGCTGTCACAGCTGATTTCGAGATCGGTACGCGGGTGGGCGAAGCGCAGGCGAATGGTGCTGCTGCTGTTAATCACCAGCGGGCGCGCAGAAAGGGTGTGTGGGAACATTGGCACTAAGGTTATGGCATCCAGAGAAGGCGTCAGAATAGGGCCGCCGGCAGAGAGAGAGTAGGCGGTTGAACCCGTTGGCGTGGAGATAATCAGCCCGTCGGAACGCTGGGAAAAGGCGAAGACTTCGTCGATATAAACTTCAAATTCAATCATGTGCGCCACTTTCCCCGGGTGGAGCACGACTTCATTTATCGCGGTACTGATGCGTTTCTGGCAGGATTTCTGGCACACCTGCGCCTCCAGCAGGAAACGCTTCTCGGTGATGTAGTGCCCTTCAAGCACGTCAGCCAGCTGCTGGTGAGCGTTGTCCGGGTCGAGGTCGGTCAGAAAGCCCAGGTTGCCACGGTTAATGCCTATCACTTTGATGTCGTAGCGGGCAAGGGTGCGTGCGGCACCAAGCATATTGCCATCGCCGCCGACGACCACGGCCAGATCGGCCTGTTGACCAATTTCGGCCAGCGTCCCGGTGGCAACGTCTTTTAGTTTCAGCTCGTGGGCAATCTGTTGTTCAACAATGACTTCGTAGCCTTTCGTGGACAGCCAGCGGTACAGCATTTCATGTGTGGTGAGTGCGGTAGGGTGGCGGGGATGACCGACAATACCGATACACTTGAAATGATTGTTCATTTTCTGGAGGTCCTTGTGGCAAATGAATGATGACAATGTGCCTGCTTCCCTTGAATCCCGCAGCACGATCCCCATAATAAGCGAAGTCAGCGAGATGAATACGAAAAAACGCGGAGAAATTCATGAGTAGTAAAGAACAGAAAACGCCTGAGGGGCAAGCCCCGGAAGAAATTATCAAGGACCAGCACGATGAAGTAGAGGCCGTTGAGCCTGAAACTTCGGCTGAGCAGGTGGATCCGCGCGATGAAGCCATTGCGAATCTGGAAGCTCAGCTGGTCGAAGCGCAGAACCGTGAGCGCGATGGCGTGCTGCGTGTGAAGGCCGAGATGGAAAACCTGCGTCGCCGTACCGAGCAGGACGTTGAAAAGGCACACAAGTTTGCCCTTGAGAAGTTCGTGAACGACCTGCTGCCGGTGATCGATAGTCTCGATCGTGCGCTGGAAGTGGCTGATAAAGCTAACCCGGATATGGCGCCGATGGTGGAAGGGATTGAACTGACGCTGAAGTCCATGCTCGACGTAGTGCGTAAGTACGGCGTGGAAGTGGTTGGCGATACCAACGTGCCAATGGATCCAAACGTCCATCAGGCCATTGCGATGGTTGAGTCTGACGATGTTGCTGCAGGCAACGTACTGATGGTGATGCAGAAAGGCTATACCCTGAACGGGCGTACCATTCGTGCGGCGATGGTTTCCGTCGCAAAAGCGAAAGCCTAATCAGGCATCGGTAGTGCCGGGAGGAGGCTGAACGCCTTGCCCGGCCTACATTCTTTATGGCGCGTTATTCCGCCACGCTCTCCCGAATCGGCTTCACCGGCACCACTTTCACCTGCTTAATCATATTGTCCTGTACGTCGAGAATATCGATGTCGTACTGGTTGATTCGCACGCGCGTGCCAATCGCCGGGATCTCTTCCAGCGCTTCCAGAATCACACCGTTCATCGTGCGGGCTTCATCTTCCGGGAAGCGCCAGTTAAAGGCTTTATTCAGTTCGCGCACGTTGGCGGTGCCGTCGATAATCACCGAGCCGTCGTTCTGTGGGGTGACTTCTTCTGCAAGCGATGGCGACATCGACGTGGTGAAATCGCCGACGATCTCTTCCAGAATATCTTCGACCGTCACCAGCCCCTGAATATCGCCGTACTCGTCCACCACCAGACCCACTTTCTTTTTATTACGCTGGAATTTCACCAGTTGAGTGCTGAGCGGCGTGCCTTCCGGGACGTAGTAAATTTCATCGGCGGCGCGCAGCATCACTTCTTTAGTGAACTCTTTTTTCTCCGTCATCAGACGATAGGCTTCGCGCACGCGCAGCATGCTGATGGTGTCATCCAGCGAGTCGCGGTACAGCACGATGCGGCCGTGCGGGGAGTGAGTCAACTGACGGACGATAGATTTCCAGTCGTCGTTGATGTCGATGCCGACGATTTCGTTGCGCGGCACCATGATGTCGTTGACGCTGACTTTTTCCAGATCCAGCACCGACAGCAGCATGTCCTGATTACGGCGGGAAATCTGCGAGCGCGATTCGTTGACGATGGTACGCAGTTCGTCTTTGCTGAGCGCGCCGCTGATGGAGATGTCCGTTTTGATGCCCATCATGCGCATCAGAATGCGGGTGATGGTGTTGAGCAACCACACCAGAGGCATCATCAGAATCTGCAGCGGAGCCAGTAAAAAGCTGCTTGGATAGGCGACCTTTTCCGGATAGAGCGCGGCGATAGTTTTCGGCAGGACTTCCGCGAATATCAGTACCACGAAGGTCAGGATCCCGGTGGCAATCGCCACGCCCGCATCGCCGTATAAGCGCATCCCGACAACGGTGCCGAGCGCCGAAGCGAGAATATTAACGAGGTTGTTGCCAATCAGCACCAGGCTAATCAGACGGTCAGGCTGACGCAGCAGTTTTTCGACACGTCTGGCGGCGCTGTTGCCCTGTTTCGCTTTATGACGTAAGCGGTAGCGGTTGAGGGTCATCATCCCGGTTTCTGAACCGGAGAAGTAGGCAGAGATAATAACCATGACGACAATCGTAATGATAAGCGCCGTGGTTGAGATATGTTCCAACGGAGATTCCTTTAAGTCTTAGCTCGCGAACTGCTGCAGGACGCGGCTGCCAAAATAGGCAAGCGTCAGAAGTCCTGCGCCCGCCACGTTAAACCAGACCACGCGACGTCCGCGCCAGCCTTCATGATAGTGACCCCATAGCAACACGATATAGACAAACCACGCGATAATGGAAAGGACCGCTTTGTCTATATTTTCGACGCTGAACAGGTTGTGCAGATAAAACAGGCCGGTACACAGGGTCAGGGTCAGGAGGACGACGCCCACCTGAGTGATGTGAAACATTTTACGCTCAATGCTCATCAGCGGTGGCATTTCGCTGCTGAAGGCGAGCTTTTTATTCTTAAGCTGATAGTCAATCCACGCCAGCTGCAGGGCGTAAAGTGCGGCGATGATAAGCGTTGCGTAGGCAAACAGCGACAGCCCAATATGCACCATCATGCTCGGCGTAGTTTCCAGGTGGGTGATGAATTCGTTCGGCATAAAGGTGGCGAAGGCCAGGTTAATTAGCGCAAAGGCATACACGATTGGCAGCAGCAGCCAGCCGCGGTTGCGCGAGGCGACGATCGTCATCACCGTACAAATCATCAGGCTGACAAGCGAACCGACGTTCAGCAGGCTCAGGTTTTGCCCGCTGTCGCCGCCCGGCAGGATGCGAGCTTCCAGCGCAAAGGCGTGGCAAATCAGGGCGATAACTGCTGACAACATCGCCATGCGCCGCCATCCGCTGTTTTTTTGCAGCAGGCCAGGAATGATCAGCGCGAGGCTGATGGAGTAGGCAACAAGCGCGAGCAGGGCAAAAACAGGCATAGATGATGTCGACATTGGCGTGTGATGAAAGAGAAGCAGTATAGCGTTACGTGACGCAGGCTCCAACCGTTGCATCACAACTCGTGCGGTGTCGTGTTATACTGCCGCAAAATTCTGTGTATGTGTCGCTGTGGCGACCAAACGTTTCCACCCCAGGCGAGAGACAATGTTTGATAATTTAACCGATCGTTTGTCGCAGACGCTGCGAAACATCAGCGGACGCGGACGCCTTACTGAAGACAACATCAAAGATACCCTGCGCGAAGTGCGCATGGCGCTGCTCGAAGCCGACGTGGCGCTGCCCGTCGTACGTGAGTTTATCAATCGCGTTAAAGAGAGCGCGGTTGGTCAGGATGTGAATAAAAGCCTGACCCCGGGTCAGGAGTTCGTCAAAATCGTGCGTAACGAACTCGTTTCGGCGATGGGCGAAGAGAACCAGGTGCTGAACTTGGCCGCGCAGCCGCCTGCTGTCGTGCTGATGGCGGGCCTGCAGGGTGCCGGTAAAACCACGAGCGTGGGTAAACTCGGTAAGTTCCTGCGCGAGAAACATAAGAAGAAAGTGCTGGTGGTGTCTGCCGACGTTTATCGCCCGGCGGCGATCAAACAGCTGGAAACCCTGGCGCAGCAGGTTGGCGTCGATTTCTTCCCGTCAGACGTGGCGCAGAAGCCGGTTGATATCGTCAACGCGGCGCTGAAAGAAGCGAAGCTAAAATTCTACGACGTGCTGCTGGTGGATACCGCCGGTCGTCTGCACGTTGACGAAGCGATGATGGACGAAATCAAGCAGGTCCATGCCGCGATCAATCCGGTAGAAACCCTGTTTGTCGTCGATGCAATGACCGGTCAGGATGCCGCGAATACGGCGAAGGCCTTCAATGAAGCCCTTCCGCTGACCGGCGTGGTGCTGACCAAAGTGGACGGCGACGCCCGCGGCGGTGCAGCGCTGTCAATTCGTCACATTACCGGCAAGCCGATCAAATTCCTCGGCGTCGGTGAAAAAACCGAAGCGCTGGAGCCGTTCCACCCGGATCGTATCGCCTCCCGTATTCTCGGCATGGGTGACGTGCTGTCGCTCATCGAAGATATTGAAAGCAAGGTTGACCGCGCGCAGGCCGAGAAGCTGGCAAACAAGCTCAAGAAGGGCGATGGCTTTGATCTGACCGACTTCCTTGAGCAGCTGCGCCAGATGAAAAACATGGGCGGCATGGCAAGCCTGATGGGCAAGCTGCCGGGCATGGGTCAGATCCCGGACAACGTCAAAGCGCAGATGGATGACAAAGTGCTGGTGCGTATGGAAGCGATCATCAACTCAATGACCTTCAAAGAGCGCAGCAACCCGGAAATCATCAAAGGCTCTCGCAAGCGCCGCATCGCTGCCGGCTGCGGCATGCAGGTGCAGGACGTTAACCGTCTTCTTAAACAGTTCGACGACATGCAGCGCATGATGAAGAAAATGAAGAAGGGCGGAATGGCCAAGATGATGCGCGGCATGAAAGGCATGATGCCACCCGGTTTTCCTGGGCGCTAAATCGCTTTAGAGATTGCTTTTTGCGCCGAAATGAGTAAAATTTTCGGGCTTTTAATATAACACCGGGCTCCGTCCCTCGATGGGGCCCGGTGTTTTATTCACACAAGAGGATGTTATGGTAACTATTCGTTTAGCACGTCACGGCGCGAAAAAGCGTCCGTTCTACCAGGTTGTCGTTGCTGACAGCCGTAATGCACGCAACGGTCGCTTCATCGAGCGCGTTGGTTTCTTCAACCCAATCGCTAGCGAAAAAGAAGAAGGCACTCGCCTGGATCTGGATCGTATCGCTCACTGGGTTGGCCAGGGCGCTACCGTTTCCGATCGCGTTGCAGCGCTGATCAAAGCCGCTAACAAAGCAGCTTAATCTGTCACGGTGGTCATGATGAGCAAGCAACTCGCCGCAAAAGCGCCTGCTGAACCGATTGTGGTCGGCAAAATGGGCTCTTGCTACGGTATTCGTGGTTGGCTCAGAGTGTTTTCCTCCACCGAAGACGCCGAAAGCATTTTTGACTATCAGCCCTGGTTTATCCAGAAGGCGGGTCAGTGGCAAGAAGTCGAGCTGGAAAGCTGGCGTCACCACAATCAGGATCTGATCATCAAGCTGAAAGGCGTTGACGATCGGGATGCGGCGAATCTGCTGACCAATTGCGAAATTGTCGTGGATTCCTCACAGCTGCCTGCGCTTGACGACGGTACCTACTACTGGAAAGACCTGATGGGCTGCCAGGTAGTGACCACCGAAGGCTACAGTCTCGGTAAAGTCATTGACATGATGGAAACCGGGTCCAATGACGTTCTCGTCATTAAGGCAAACCTGAAAGATGCGTTTGGCATCAAGGAGCGGTTGGTTCCGTTCCTCGATGGGCAGGTTATCAAGAAAGTCGATCTCACTACTCAAACCATTGAAGTAGATTGGGATCCTGGTTTTTAAAACCTCCGGATTACCGGTAAAAGACGACGTGATGGAGATGGGCTGTGTTTATTGGTGTTGTTAGCCTTTTTCCAGAGATGTTTCGCGCGATTACCGACTACGGGGTAACTGGCCGGGCAGTAAAAAATGGCCTGCTGAGCATTCAGAGCTGGAGTCCTCGAGATTTCGCTCATGACCGGCACCGTACCGTGGACGATCGTCCTTACGGCGGCGGACCGGGAATGTTAATGATGGTGCAACCCTTGCGGGATGCCATTCATGCAGCAAAAGCCGCGGCAGGTGAAGGCGCGAAGGTGATTTATCTTTCACCTCAGGGACGCAAGCTTGATCAAGTGGGCGTCAGCGAACTGGCTACCAGTGAGAAGTTGATTCTGGTGTGCGGTCGCTACGAAGGGATAGATGAGCGCGTAATTCAGACCGAGATTGACGAAGAATGGTCTATCGGCGATTACGTTCTCAGCGGTGGTGAGTTACCGGCAATGACGCTGATTGACTCCGTCTCCCGGTTTATTCCGGGCGTTCTGGGCCATGAAGCATCAGCAACGGAAGATTCCTTTGCTGATGGGTTGCTGGACTGCCCACACTATACCCGCCCTGAAGTGTTGGAAGGGATGGATGTCCCGGCAGTATTACTGTCAGGCAACCATGCCGAGATACGTCGCTGGCGTCTGAAGCAGTCGCTGGGCCGGACCTGGCTGAGAAGACCTGAACTTCTGGAAAACCTGGCTCTGACTGAAGAGCAAGCAAGGTTGCTGGCCGCGTTCCAACAGGAACACGCGCAACAGCAACATAAACATGATGGTGAGGCGTAAGCCCCCAAATATCAGTTTACCCAGGATAAGAGATTAAATTATGAGCAACATTATTAAGCAAATTGAACAAGAGCAGATGAAGCAGGACGTACCTTCCTTCCGTCCGGGTGATACCGTGGAAGTGAAAGTATGGGTTGTTGAAGGTTCCAAAAAACGTCTGCAGGCATTTGAGGGCGTGGTTATCGCTATTCGTAACCGCGGTCTGCACTCTGCATTCACTGTTCGCAAAATTTCCAACGGCGAAGGCGTTGAGCGTGTCTTCCAGACTCACTCTCCAGTTGTTGACAGCATTGCTGTTAAACGCCGTGGTGCCGTTCGTAAAGCTAAACTGTACTACCTGCGTGAGCGTACTGGTAAGTCTGCTCGTATCAAAGAGCGTCTTAACTAAGATTCGCTTAAGCGACATCCAAGTTAAAAAGGGCTGGCCGAAAGGCTGGCCCTTTTTTATGCCGCAAAGCATGGCGTGTGCTTCTACTGTAGCGTTGACCGCAACAACCAGCGTAGAAATCAGAATAAGTTAAGTTCACAACTCCTTGTCAATCATAGGGATTATTGGTTTAATTCACTTTTAAAATTATTACGTGGTGAAATCAATGAATGGAAGCACAGACAAAGGTGCCCGTGTTTATACCCCAGTAACCCTCAAGCTCTATGACTGGTGGGTGTTGAGCGTTTCGAACCAGTTTGCCTGGAAATGCCCCACGGAGGAGCATTTAGTCCCTCATTTCTTGCGTAATCTCAGCAAGAAGCACATGGACATCGGCGTCGGCACAGGGTTTTACCTGACCCATGCTCCGGAGGACTGTACTATCTCCCTGATGGATCTGAACAAAACCAGCCTGGATACGGCATCCGCAAGAGCTGGCGATGCAAGGATCGATCGCAGGATCAATCATGACGTTTTTGCCCCGTATGATGCATCCTGCCACAATCAGTTCGACTCTGTGTCTATGTTTTACTTACTTCACTGTCTGCCTGGGACAATGTCGGATAAAGGCATTGTTATCCAGAATGCTGCCCACGCGTTGACTGATAACGGTGTACTTTATGGCGCCAGCATTCTTGGGGATGGCGTTGAACACAACGCTTTTGGCCGCAAACTGATGGGGATTTATAATCGCAAAGGGATTTTCTCCAACAGTAATGACTCGGAAGCGGGGTTAAGAGAAATACTCTCGGCACATTTTGCGGATGTCAGTATCAGCGTTGAAGGCACCGTCGCGCTCTTTTCTGCCGCACGGAAAAAATAGCTGCCGTAGCCGCAGATACGTCATTTCTGTCACAATGGTTTAACCGTGATGGCGTAAATCAATTACAATGTCTCCGCTCAGGGGGACAGATGGCACAGCACGTAATTCAACGTAATCGCAGCAAACGCATCGCGGCCTGGTTCGCGCTGTTTGCTATGGCGTTGATTCTTGTTGCTCCGCTTATCTCGGTTTCCCTGCAAAAAGACCCGATGAGCGCGATGCCGGGCATGATGCATCATGATATGTCGACGATGAGCGGGCATCATGAAGAGCCGGGTGCGATGCCCGTTGACCATGCCGAGGCTTGCGGTTACTGCGTGCTGCTGGCGCACGTACCGGGGCTGATGCTCGCGCTTCTGGCGCTGGTATGTGCTCTGCTACTGCGCATTCGCCAGCGACCGCCGCGGCCCGGCGTTAATATCTGGCACTTCTTCCCATGGCTGACTCCCCACCCGCGAGCGCCACCGCGCTGTTCTGCTTTTACCTGCTAATCACATAAAAGAATGGGCGCACTGCGCCACGCTCTCGATTTGCTTTTTAAAAGGAAAAGTATGACTACCTGCACCCCTCGCGCGGCATGGATCACTCTGCTGCGCCGTCTTCATTTTGCCGTTGGCCTGTTTGTCGGGCCGTTTATCTTCGTGGCGGCACTGACCGGCACGCTCTATGTCGCGACGCCGCAGCTGGAAAGTCTCCTCTGGCATGATGCTCTGACCGCGGAAAAAAGCGGGCAGGCGCATTCCCTGGCGGAACAAATCCGCGTTGCGCAAGCGACCCTCGATCGGCCCTTAGCACTTTATGCCGTACGACCTTCACTCACGCCTGGTGAGACAACACGCGTGATGTTCAGCGATCCCACTCTTGGGGAATCGGAAAGCCGGGCGCTGTTTATCGATCCCGTAACGCTTGCCGTGAAGGGCGATATGACGGTCTACGGAACCAGTGGGATTTTGCCGCTGCGCCAGTGGATTGATTATGCTCATCGTTCTCTTTTATTGGGCAACGTGGGGCGTCTCTACAGCGAGCTTGCGGCATCCTGGATGTGGTTCGCCGCGTGTGGGGGGATTGCGCTGTGGTTTTTCACTCGTCCGAAAAGGCGGCTTAATAATCGCGTGCAGAATAACCGTCGCCTGCACGTGACGCTTGGCTGGCTCCTGCTGGGGGGGAATGCTGCTCTTCTCCGCGACGGGGCTGACCTGGTCGCAATGGGCCGGTGGGAACGTGGATAAGTTTCGTGCTGCCTTAAACTGGATGACGCCGCAGGTGAATACGCAGCTCAACGGGCAGACCATGACCAGGGATCCGCATGCTGAACATCATGCAGGGATGAATATGCCAATGATGGTGCCGCTGGATTTGACGAAGTTTGATGCCGTTCTCCGCGTGGCTCAGCGTAACGGAATTGTGGCAAGCAAACTCGAAATCAGGCCCGCCAAAAGTGAGGATAAGGCCTGGACCGTGACGGAAATCGATCGCGGATGGCCGACTCAGGTGGATGCTGTCGCGATCGATGCGGCAAAGATGCAGATTGTCGATCGCACCCGTTTTGCCGACTTCCCGCTAATGGCGAAGCTGACGCGCTGGGGCGTGGATTTCCACATGGGCTTACTGTTTGGCGTGGTGAACCAGATCCTGCTGATCGCGTTTGGTACGACGCTATGCGTGATGATTATCGTGGGCTATCGTCTTTGGTGGATCCGCCGCCCTCAGCCAGCGACTTATAATCCGCTAATGACGCTGACGCAAAGCTGGTGCGATCTGGCCGGTCGCGGGCGAGTCGCGGTCATCGTGCTGGCGATTATACTCGGCGTTGCGATGCCCGTTCTGGGAGTGAGTCTGTTGCTGTTTGTCGCTGTGGACGTGCTGCGCTGGCGGATGGCAAGCGCAGCAGCTGTAGCAGAGTCCGTAGAGTAAGCCGGATCAGGGCTCGCTGATGACCACCGTCACGCGGCGATTTTCGGCGCGGCCCTGTGAGGTTTTGTTGCTTGCGACAGGATATTTCTTCCCAAGCCCGCGAGTAGTGAGGTTGGCGCGTGGAACATGCGCGCCTTCTGCCCAGGCGTCCGCCACGCGATCGGCGCGCTTAAGCGACAGCGCTTCGTTATAGCCATCTTCGCCATAATTATCCGTGTGCCCGTCCATGCGGGTATGCGTCAGTCCGGTTGCGGCAAGGCGCGAAGCCATGGTCTGGATCTGCTGGCGGCTCTCAGGTTTGAGTTGATAATCGTTGGTGTCGAACAGAATTTTGTCCGAAAGCCCTAAAGACCAGTCGCCGTCACTTTCACTGAACCCCCAGTGCTTCATTTCCGTAATCTGTTGCTGAGAGAATTTTCCCTGTGGCGCCTGGCAGCCGCTTAAAAGAAAGGCGGCAAGCAGGGCGGGAGCGGAAAGGCGCTTAAGCATAGTGAATTCCTTGTTCATGACGACAGTGTCCTCGTACGCTGATTCTTCATCAGGTACATTTTTTTATCAGCCTGCTCCAGCAGCGTTTCCACGCTGCCATGTTCAGCAGTCAGGGCATAACCAATACTCAGTGAAAAAGGGGTCATATGACCGTTGTGCATGCTCATCGGTGGGGTAAAGCGTTGCGCCAGCTCGCCGCACAGCCGCTGAACCTGGAGCTCATCGCTGATATTGCTGAGCAGAATGGCGAATTCATCGCCCCCGAGACGGAAGGCGTGATAGGCCTTGCCGCTGAATTCAACCAGACGCAGGGCCGTTTCAATCAGGACGTAATCGCCGGCGGCATGACCCCAGGTATCGTTGATGTACTTGAAGTCGTCCCCGTCCATAAACAGCAGGGCAGAGCCCGATTTGGCGGCAGGATCTGCCATCAGGGCATTAATATGCGTGCGGAACGACGCGCGATTAGGCAGGCCGGTCAGCGGATCGTGCATTGCCGTTTGCAGGAGCTGATCGTTTTTTGCCTGCAGCGAGTGCTGCCACTGCGCCATTTCATCCAGCAGGCTGTTGAAGTCCTGAGCAAAATGATGAAATTCTTCAATGCGCTCTTCCGGCACGCGACGGGAAAAATTGCGGTTGGTGCGCACGTCATGCGCCACATCAGCAATATTTTGTAGCGCGTTTACCACATCGGCATGAAGATGACGCGAAATCACCATCGCGGCGGCCGTTGCCAGCAAAATACAGGCAGTCAGCACGCCAAGCGACGTCCAGATGAAATGGCTTATCAGGCTGTCGCGAGCGGTAAGTCTGATTTGCCCAATGACATCGCCATTATGTATTACCGGCTGGGTAGTCGGGCTTGGGAACAGCCAGCGGCTGATCATCAGGTTAAAGCGTTCGCTGCTGGCTTCGCTTTCATAGGTCCAGTGGGCAAAAAGCTGCTCGCGCTTATCGAACACGTCGGCCCGGGCAAACTGGCCCTGTTTGCCCAGCGATGCCAGCGTATCCGTGGCGGCTGTTTCATCACGAAACACCAATGCAGCTTCAATCGTGTGACTCAGCGTGGCGCCGGTCAGCTCGAGATTCTTCTGGGCATATTGCTTCAGCGAAACCACGGAAACAACGCACAGTATCAGCCAGGCCAGCGTCATCGTAATCACAATGCTGGTCATATTGATTCGCCGTAAAGTTCTTTTAAACGTCGGGCGCTGCGCGGCGGAGAAATCCTTATTCATGTTCTTTATTCCGGGCAAGCATTAATACGTCAGGATTGACCCTGACGCCACTTCTTGAAAGCGCATCAAGATTGACGGAAAACGTAACTCTCTGGGGACGGATTTGCAGGCAAAAGGCGCTGCCAATCGCACAGTCTGGATTTTGCTCTGAAAGGGTGAGCAGGGGGCGTGGTGCAAACTGACGAACGATCGCCTGCTGGCTTTCGGGGGATTCGAGTCCAAAATAGAGGGCATCGCAGCGGGAGGCTAATGCTTCCTGTTCATTCTGTACCGTGACCGGGTTATAAGGTCTGGTGTCCGCATCGCCTTTTTGCAGGGCGGAAACATAAGCAGAACTTGAGAAAATACAGAGTGTTGGCTTGTCGTTGAGCGCCGGCCAGCGCGTGTAGCTAACAATCCCCGAGACGATTTCGCGGACAGCGCTACCCTTCCCGGCAGGTGCTGCGAATGCCGGCGTCACGGGGGGCAGAAATAACAGTGCCAGCATTGGCTGGCATAAAACACATCGCCACCGGCTGCTCACGAAAGGTTGCCACGCATCCAGAGTTAAAACATTCATGTAAGTTATATGAAGACTAACATTATTCATACAACCAGTCATTAGCGCCCTTAATACATTCCGGAATGAACGGAAGATACGCTGGTTTTATTATTTTCAGGCTAATTAAGATAACGATTAATTCAGCCTGTTGGATTGTGCGCCTTCATTCATCCCTTTTTGCCAGGCTTCCCGCAGCGCGGTGGCATCCGGTCGGGAATCGCAGCCTTCGGGAAATATTTTTCCGGAAACGCCCCAGCCAAAAAGCAGGTGCGTCTGGCAGATATCTTCCAGGCCAATGGCATAACCTTTCAGATAGCTGTGGCGATCGACTTTGGGATCGTTAAGGTCGTTAGCCAGCTGTGCTTCGCTGCGGGCGGTGATGCCGCTTCGCCCGTCGTCGATACCTTCGCCATACCAGTCCGTGGCGCTTTTGGGCAGATCGGCGTAAGGATCAAGCTGACATCCGTTTAGTAAAAGCAGTAGCAACGCACACAGAATGGGTTTCATGATGACCTCCTGAACGGGTGTTTTCAGCATAGCCTGTTCAATGCTTATCGCGAGTGGAATGTTTTGTTTACGATAAAAAGCAAAATAAATGCGAAAATGGCCTGATGTAAATTTATATTTACGGATTATGGATTGAAATCTTTACCGCGTGTGGTAATGTAGACACCTCCTCAGTGAGGAAACCAAACTATCGCAAACGAGCTATACAGGATCGCCATCATGCAAAAAGACGCGCTGAACAACGTACATATCGCCGACGAACACGTTCTGATCACCCCTGAAGTGCTGAAAGCGGAATTCCCGCTGAATGCCGCTCAGGAGGCCCAGATTGCTGAATCCCGTCAAACCATTTCCAATATCATCGCCGGTCGCGATCCGCGCCTGCTGGTGGTATGCGGGCCGTGCTCCATTCACGATCCGGAAGCTGCGATTGAATACGCTCGTCGTTTTAAAGCCCTTGCCGCAGAGGTCAGCGATAGCCTCTACCTGGTGATGCGCGTCTATTTTGAAAAACCACGTACTACCGTGGGGTGGAAAGGCCTGATTAACGATCCGCATATGGATGGCTCGTTTGATGTTGAAGGCGGTCTGAAAATTGCGCGTCGCCTGCTGGTGGAGCTGGTGAACATGGGGCTGCCGTTGGCAACCGAAGCGCTGGATCCTAACAGCCCGCAGTACCTGGGCGATCTGTTCAGCTGGTCTGCAATCGGTGCTCGTACCACCGAATCCCAGACGCACCGCGAAATGGCTTCTGGCCTTTCTATGCCGGTTGGCTTCAAAAACGGAACCGATGGCAGCCTGGCTACCGCAATCAACGCCATGCGCGCCGCAGCGATGCCGCACCGTTTTGTCGGCATCAACCAGGCCGGACAGGTTTGCCTGCTGCAGACTCAGGGGAACCCGGACGGCCATGTGATCCTGCGCGGCGGCAAAGCGCCAAACTACAGCCCGGCAGATGTCGCACAGTGCGAAAAAGAGATGGAACAGGCGGGACTGAAACCGGCGCTGATGGTAGATTGCAGCCATGGTAACTCCAACAAAGACTACCGCCGTCAGCCCGCGGTGGCAGAATCCGTGGTTGCGCAGATTAAAGACGGCAACCGCTCCATTATTGGCCTGATGATTGAAAGTAACATTCATGAAGGCAATCAGTCTTCCGAACAGCCTCGCTGCGATATGAAGTACGGCGTTTCGGTAACGGACGCCTGCATCAGCTGGGAGACGACGGATGCGCTGCTGCGTGAGCTCGATAAAGATCTGCGTGGCCAGCTGGCGGCTCGTCTGGCGTAAGAGGATTTTATGGTTGCTGAACTGACCGCGCTACGCGATCAAATAGATGAAGTCGATAAGGCGCTGCTGGATCTGCTGGCGCGCCGTCTGGAGCTGGTGGCCGAAGTCGGCGAGGTGAAAAGTCAATATGGCTTGCCGATTTATGTCCCTGAGCGTGAGGCATCCATGCTGGCGTCTCGCCGCGAAGAGGCGGCCGCGCTGGGTGTGCCACCGGATCTTATCGAAGATGTCCTGCGTCGGGTGATGCGCGAGTCCTACTCAAGCGAAAACGACAAAGGCTTCAAAACCCTTTGCCCGCAGCTGCGTCCGGTCGTTATTGTCGGCGGCGGGGGGCAAATGGGGCGTCTGTTCGAGAAAATGCTCACGCTGTCAGGCTATCAGGTGCGAATCCTCGAGAAAGAGGACTGGGCGCGTGCAGAAGAGCTGGTGGCCGATGCGGGTATGGTTATCGTCAGCGTGCCAATCCACGCGACGGCACAGATCATTGAGAAGCTGCCAGCGCTTCCGGACGACTGCATTCTGGTTGACCTGGCCTCGGTGAAAGCCGTGCCGTTACAGGCGATGCTGGCGGCACACAATGGCCCGGTGCTCGGGCTGCACCCGATGTTCGGTCCGGACAGCGGAAGCTTGGCGAAGCAGGTTGTGGTGTACTGCGACGGTCGTCAGCCGGAAGCCTACCAGTGGTTCCTGGAGCAGATTCAGGTTTGGGGCGCGCGGCTGCATCGCATCAGCGCGGTGGAGCATGACCAGAATATGGCGTTTATCCAGGCGCTGCGCCATTTCGCAACGTTTGCCTATGGTTTGCATCTGGCTGAAGAGAACGTCCAGCTGGAACAGCTTCTGGCGCTCTCATCGCCGATTTACCGGCTGGAGCTGGCGATGATCGGGCGTCTGTTTGCCCAGGATCCGCAGCTGTATGCTGACATTATCATGTCTTCGCCAAGCAATATTCAGCTTATCAAGCGGTACTACACACGCTTTGGTGAGGCGATTGGTCTGCTGGAGCAGGGCGATAAACAGGCCTTTATCGACAGCTTCCGTAAAGTGGAGCACTGGTTTGGTGATTACGCACAGCGCTTCCAGAGCGAAAGCCGGACGCTGTTACGCCAGGCAAACGACAGTCGACAGTAAAAAAGTGTTTTATACTCGAAAG
This sequence comes from Scandinavium sp. UTDF21-P1B, assembly GCF_040750395.1. NCBI lineage: Bacteria > Pseudomonadati > Pseudomonadota > Gammaproteobacteria > Enterobacterales > Enterobacteriaceae > Scandinavium > Scandinavium sp. UTDF21-P1B. The sequence continues at coordinate 8,389 of NZ_JBFLVD010000021.1, read as the reverse complement.
CCAGAGGGGAAACCCGCTGGCTTTTTTTTCACAGGGAAATCACCATGCCGCAGCCTGAAGTGTTGTTCGATTACGCCGGCCATTTGCCGGAATGTCCGACCTGGAGCGAAGCTGAACAGGCGCTTTACTGGGCCGATATCCTCGAGTGTGAAATCCACCGCTACGACCTGGCAAGCGGTGAGCATCAGGTATTGCAGTTTCCGGAAGAGGTCGGCTGTTTTTCACTGCGCGAAAGAGGCGGATTTATCGTCGCGCTGCGTAGCGCCATTTGGCTCAGTGATAAACATGGCCTGCTGGTGCGTAAAATTTGCGATAACCCCAGTAATGCTGAGCTGGCAAGGTTTAATGACGGTGGCACCGATCGCGATGGGCGGTTTTACGCAGGGACGTTCTGGGGGCCGGGCGACTACAACGGTGCATTGCTGGTTCGCGTAGACAACCATCTCAGACCGAAAGTGATTCAATGCGATATTCACGGTGCTAATGGTCTGGCGTTCAGCGTGGACAAAAAGTGGATGTATACGTCTGACACGCCCAACGCTGTCATTTACCGCACGCCGTTGGATGAGCAAGGCGAACCTGGCGTACGCGATATTTTCCGTCAGTTTCAATCGGCTGAGGGTATTCCTGATGGTGCAGCTATCGATGAAGAAGGTTGCTACTGGAGCGCGATGTTTGATGGCTGGCGGGTGGCAAGGTTTTCGCCGGAGGGTGAACAGCTGGCCGAATATCGTTTACCGGTGCGCTGCCCGACGATGGTCTGCTTCGGCGGGCCTGAGATGAAAACGTTGTTTATCACCACGACCCGGGAAAACATGAGCGCTGAGGAGATAAGACAATATCCCCTTTCCGGTGCAATCTTCACCCTGCCGGTTGAGGTGGCAGGAATGAAGAAATTACCGTTTATCGAGGCCTAATCCGGGTCGACCGGCACCACGTTCTCACTCGGATAGCAGCCCAACACTTTCATGGAGCGGGTGATCTCGCCCAGCTCCTTCAGCGCCTTCTGCATTGCTTCTGACTCCAGGTTTGCCTGAACGTCCAGATAAAACATCTCTTCCCACGGGTTGCCGTAGATCGGACGTGACTCAAGCTTAGTCATGATCAGATTATGATTACGTAATACCAACAGCGCCTCTACCAGGGCACCGGCCTGTTGCCCGGTTGCCATTAGCAGCGTGGTTTTTGCCGGTACCTGATCGGAGACGTTGATGGCTTTACGGGCCAGAACGACAAAGCGGGTGATGTTCTGCGTCTGGTTTGCCAGGTTGCGTTCCAGCACCTGTAAACCATACAAACCGCCGCCTGCTTCACTGCCCAGTGCCGCCACGTGCGGTGAATTGGCCTCTGCCACTTTTTCCATCGCCGCAGACGTGCTTTCGGTGTACTCGATTTTCCAGTGCGGATAACGGTTCAGGAACTGGCTGCACTGCTGGAACGGCTGCGGGTGGCTGTAGACAGTTTCAATCTTATCAAGGTCAGTCGAGCCGGACACCAGTACGCAATGATCGATAGGGATCGTCATTTCACCGACGATAGAAAGGCTGGTGTGCTGCAACAAATCGTAGACGTCATTGATGGCGCCAGAGCTGGTGTTTTCGATAGGCACCACGGCGTAATCGGCCTGTCCGGTTTCCACCTGGTTGAAGATGTCGGCGAATTTAGCGCAGCCACTTTCAATAAATTGCTCAAAATGGCGGGCGGCATACTGGCGCGCCGCGAGGTGTGAATAAGAGCCTTTTGGCCCCAGGAACGCGACGCGGGCAGAGTGTGGGCTAATTTTGTTAAGATGCTGCTGGAGCAGCGCCTGCTGCGTCAGGACTGAATCTTCAATAATCAGCTGGAACAGGCGGGTGATGTAGTGCGCATCCAGGTGGTGCGTTTTACCGAGCGTAATCAGGCGTTCGAGCAGGTCGCGCTCGCGGTCAATATCGCGTACCGGGCGATGAGACAGCAGTTTTGCTTTGCCTACTTCTACCGCCAGCCCCCGGCGCTCGGCCAGCAGAGAAAGCAGCTTTTCATCCAGCGCGCTAATCTTATCGCGCAGAGCCAGTAACGGGTTTTCCGCAGTCATAATGTCGCCTTTCTTGTTATCAATAAAAAAGGCCCCCCGGTGTGGGAGGCCTCATTGTTCGTCTTCGCATTCTTTATCACACGACGAAACGCCTCCCGTTCAGGGGAAGGTAAAGAAGCTAAAAAAGAATGCGAAGAAGAACGGAACGGTTTTCATCAAGTTTTCCTTAGAGACAGGCAGTTAAAGTAACCGTACTGTTTTCATGCTGTCAACCGTAAAAAACACCCTCTGCGCAAACCAGGCTTATTCGCGCGTTAGCAGTAACAAAAAACGCGCCCGGAGGCGCGTTGGATTAACACAGTTGTTAAGGATTACTCTTGTTCAACGAAGTTGACGTCTTTCACCGATGCGTTGGCGCGACGTGCTTCCCCTTTGTGTTGCACTTTATTGAGCTGCCTTTCCAGCTTGTTGATCAATTCGTTAATGGCGGTATACATATCCTCATGACGCGCACTGGCAACCAGATGGCCGTTTGGTGTGTTCATGGTTGCGTCGGCAACAAAACCCTGTGGCTCCTTAGACAGAATGATGTGCGGGTTAATCAGATGAGTTTGCCATTTTTCAAGTTTGGTGAGACGGTCTGCGACGTGCTGGCGGATGGCCGGAGTAATGTCCATTTGTTTACTGGTAATGTTCATTGTCATAAATTTTACCTCTTGTCTTTCCCGTCTTGGTGAATCCAGCATACCGTTCTTAATGTCAAAATGTGTGATTTAAATCACGTTATTTTGTCACTTTTTGTCAGTCAGCGTATTTTGTGAGGCAGGGCAGGAACAGGGGATTTAATACTTGAGGAATGGGCAAAAGCGGGCCATAGTTGATGGGATGATCTGGTGCTAAACCGGTTCAGTGCCACGCAGAATTGCATACAAAAACGGCAGCCTCATGGGCTGCCGTTTTTCGTGGCGAAGCGCTATCAGCTGCTGGTCTTGCTGCTGTTGGCGGCGATGATTTTTGCTACCTTGTCGGCCTGCGCGGTCATCTGCATTTCGCGGTAGGCCTTTTCCATCTTCGGCAATGCGTCGCGGGTGGCTTGCGTGTCCGGGAAGTCGCGGAGCATGCCTTCCACGCGATTCACTACGGCAACCCACGCACCGCGATCGGTGTAGTAATCCACGACCGACAGCTCGTATTTCGCCAGGCGATCTTTCAGGAACACCATGCGCTTATAGGCGTCGGAAGAGTACTGGCTTTGTGGATAGCCACGCACCAGTTTGGAGAAGTCGTTGAATGCGTCACGAGCGTGCTGCGGATCGCGGTCTGAACGGTCAACCCCGAAGAAGCCCTGCAGAGCACTGTCATCCAGAGCCATGTTGGTCAGGCCACGCATATAGATGACGTAGTCAATGTTCGGATGAGTCGGATTAAGGCGCATGAAACGATCGATAGCAGCCTGAGCCAGCGGCAGATCGGCGTTTTTGTAGTAGGCATAAATCAGGTCGAGCTGAACCTGCTGAGAATACGGGCCAAACGGATAGCGGTTATCGAGCGCTTCCAGTTGCGTTATCGCCTGTTTCCAGTTACCGTCCTGCAACTTTTGTTGAGCAGTCGCGTAGATTTCATTTGGCGGGTTATCAGGCACCTCTTCCTTTGAACCGGAGCAACCCGCCAAAGCCAGGCTCAGTGTGGCAAGGGCCACCAGGTATTTCATGCGCGTCATGACGTTTTGACTTTCCTCAGAATGTTTATGCGGGAGATTATCATTCCTGCTCCCGATTAAGACCAGCTACAATAGCACACTATATTATACGGCGAAGCCGTAAAACCCAACGTTAAACGAAGAAGCTGTCTATGGCACAACTAGTACAACTCACCGCAACGGTATCCGAAAATCAACTCGGTCAACGCTTAGATCAAGCTTTGGCCGAAATGTTCCCGGATTATTCACGTTCGCGTATAAAAGAATGGATCCTGGATAAGCGAGTGCAGGTGAACGGCGTCATTTGCGACAAGCCGAAAGAGAAAGTATTGGGTGGAGAACAGGTCTCCATCGATGCCGAAATCGAAGAAGAAGCACGCTTCGAGCCGCAGGACATCCCGCTGAATATTGTTTATGAAGATGACGACATTATTGTCATCAACAAGCCACGCGATCTGGTGGTGCATCCGGGGGCAGGTAACCCCGATGGAACGATTCTGAATGCATTGCTGCACTACTATCCGCCCATCGTGGATGTGCCGCGTGCGGGTATTGTTCACCGCCTGGATAAAGACACAACCGGTCTGATGGTAGTGGCGAAGACCGTTCCGGCTCAAACGCGTCTGGTGGAAGCGCTGCAGTTGCGTGAGATCACTCGTGAGTATGAAGCGGTAGCGATTGGCCACATGACAGCAGGCGGCACGGTAGAAGAACCAATCAGCCGCCATCCCACTAAGCGTACGCATATGTCCGTTCACCCGATGGGGAAACCGGCTGTTACGCACTATCGTATTATGGAACACTTCCGTATTCACACGCGTTTGCGTTTACGTCTGGAAACCGGGCGCACACATCAAATCCGCGTGCATATGGCGCATATCACTCACCCGCTGGTGGGCGATCAGCTGTACGGCGGGCGTCCTCGTCCACCGAAAGGGGCATCAGAAGCTTTCATTAACGAGCTGCGTAAATTCGATCGTCAGGCTCTGCACGCGACGATGCTTCGTCTTTATCACCCGATCACGGGTATCCAGATGGAATGGCACGCGCCAATCCCACAGGATATGGTCGATTTGATCGACGCCATGCGCGCCGATTTCGAAGAACACAAGGATGATGTTGCCTGGCTATGACGAAAATTATCGTGCCTCAGTGGCCAATGCCTGAAGGCGTTGGCGCGTGCAGCTCCACGCGAATGGGCGGCGTTAGCTTACCGCCATACGACGCGCTGAACCTTGGTGCCCACTGTGGTGATAATCCGGAACATGTTGAAGAGAATCGCCGTCGTTTCTATGAAGCGGCTGCATTCCCTTCACGTCCGGTATGGCTTGAACAGGTCCACGGCAACGCAGTTTTAACGCTAACCGGGGGCGAATACGCTTCCAAAAAAGCTGATGCTTCATACAGCAACAAACCCGGCCTGGTTTGCGCAGTGATGACGGCCGACTGTCTGCCGGTGCTCTTTTGCAATAAGGCGGGTACGGAAGTGGCCGCTGCTCATGCGGGGTGGCGCGGGCTATGTGATGGCGTACTGGAAGAAACCGTCGCACACTTTAAGGACCAGCCTGAAAACATTCTGGCCTGGCTCGGCCCGGCTATTGGCCCGCAGGCCTTTGAAGTGGGCCCGGAAGTCCGTGAGGCTTTCATGGCTAAGGATGCGAAAGCGGACAGCGCTTTCCGTCCTGCTGGCGAGAAGTATTTCGCCGATATTTATCAGTTAGCGCGTCAGCGTCTGGCAAACGTCGGTGTGACTGAGGTGTTCGGCGGTGAACGCTGTACGCTAAGTGAAAAGGATGATTTTTTCTCTTATCGACGCGATCGGACAACCGGTCGTATGGCAAGTTTCATTTGGCTGATATAACCTAACGAATCAAGACGATCCAGAAGGCTGACTTATTTTTCACATAGTCCAGGTCTTTAACCTTGAATAATTGAGGGATGACCTCATTTAATCTCCAGTAGCAAAATTGACCTGTTATGGGAGGAGTTATGCGTCTGGATCGTCTTACCAATAAATTCCAGCTTGCTCTCGCCGATGCCCAGTCTCTCGCACTGGGGCACGACAACCAATTCATCGAACCTCTTCATTTAATGAGCGCACTTCTGAATCAGGAAGGCGGTTCGGTTCGTCCATTATTGACCTCTGCTGGCGTTAATGCCGGGCAGTTGCGCACGGCCATCGATCAGGCCCTCAGCCGTTTACCGCAGGTGGAAGGCACCGGTGGTGATGTACAGCCGTCTCAGGATCTGGTTCGCGTGCTGAACCTTTGCGACAAGCTGGCGCAAAAACGAAACGACAACTTTATCTCGTCAGAACTGTTCGTTCTGGCAGCCCTTGAATCACGTGGCACGCTGAGCGACCTGTTGAAAACCGCCGGAGCAACAACCGCCAATGTGACTCAGGCGATTGAACAAATGCGCGGAGGTGAAAGCGTGAACGATCAGGGAGCCGAAGACCAGCGGCAGGCGTTAAAGAAATACACGCTCGATCTGACCGAGCGGGCCGAACAGGGCAAGCTCGATCCGGTTATCGGTCGTGATGAGGAGATCCGCCGTACTATTCAGGTGCTGCAGCGTCGTACCAAAAATAACCCAGTGCTGATTGGTGAACCCGGCGTCGGTAAAACGGCCATTGTTGAAGGGCTGGCGCAGCGTATTGTGAACGGCGAAGTGCCTGAAGGGCTGAAAGGTCGTCGCGTGCTGGCGCTGGACATGGGCGCACTGGTGGCGGGCGCAAAATATCGCGGTGAGTTTGAGGAACGTCTGAAAGGCGTCCTGAACGATCTGGCCAAACAGGAAGGCAATGTCATCCTGTTTATCGACGAACTGCACACGATGGTGGGCGCCGGTAAAGCTGATGGCGCAATGGATGCCGGCAATATGCTCAAACCCGCGCTGGCCCGCGGCGAGCTGCACTGCGTCGGTGCAACGACGCTTGATGAATATCGTCAGTACATAGAGAAAGACGCGGCGCTTGAGCGTCGATTCCAGAAAGTGTTCGTGGCGGAGCCTTCCGTGGAAGATACCATTGCGATTCTGCGCGGCCTGAAAGAACGCTATGAATTGCACCATCATGTGCAAATCACGGATCCGGCTATCGTGGCAGCAGCGACTTTGTCGCATCGCTATATTGCCGACCGACAGCTGCCGGACAAGGCCATTGACCTTATTGATGAAGCTGCTTCAAGCATCCGCATGCAGATTGACTCGAAGCCAGAGGAACTTGACCGCCTGGAGCGCCGTATTATTCAGCTCAAGCTGGAACAGCAGGCGCTGAAGAAAGAGTCCGATGAAGCGAGCCAGAAGCGTCTTGATATGCTCAACGAAGAGCTGGAAGACAAAGAGCGTCAGTATTCCGGGCTGGAGGAAGAGTGGAAAGCCGAAAAAGCATCACTCTCCGGTACGCAAACCATCAAAGCAGAGCTTGAACAGGCAAAAATCGCCATTGAGCGGGCTCGCCGCGTGGGCGACCTGGCGCGGATGTCTGAGTTGCAGTACGGTAAAATTCCGGAGCTGGAAAAACAGCTGGCGATGGCCACTCAGTCCGAAGGTAAGACAATGCGTTTGCTGCGCAATCGCGTGACGGATGTTGAGATTGCCGATGTTCTGGCGCGCTGGACGGGTATTCCGGTAGCCAGAATGCTGGAAGGCGAGCGTGAAAAACTGCTGCGCATGGAACAAGAGCTGCACAGCCGTGTGATTGGGCAAAACGAGGCGGTTGAAGCAGTATCTAATGCTATTCGTCGTAGTCGTGCTGGTTTGTCGGATCCTAACCGTCCTATCGGTTCGTTCCTGTTCCTTGGGCCAACAGGTGTCGGGAAAACTGAACTCTGCAAAGCGCTGGCTAACTTTATGTTCGACAGCGACGATGCGATGGTGCGTATCGACATGTCTGAGTTCATGGAAAAACATTCCGTCTCTCGCCTGGTCGGTGCGCCTCCGGGATACGTCGGCTATGAAGAGGGCGGATATCTGACAGAAGCGGTTCGTCGTCGCCCTTATTCCGTTATCCTGCTGGACGAAGTTGAGAAAGCGCATCCGGATGTGTTCAACATTCTGTTGCAGGTGCTGGATGACGGACGTCTGACGGACGGGCAGGGCAGAACCGTCGATTTCCGTAATACGGTCGTGATTATGACTTCGAACCTCGGTTCCGATTTGATTCAGGAACGCTTCGGTGAGCTGGATTATGGTCATATGAAGGATCTGGTGCTGGGTGTTGTCAGCCACAGCTTCCGCCCGGAATTCATCAACCGTATCGATGAGGTGGTGGTCTTCCATCCATTGGGCGAGAAACACATCGCTTCGATCGCGAAGATTCAGCTGCAGCGTCTGTATCAGCGCCTCGAAGAACGTGGTTACGACGTGCATATAGAAGAGGATGCGCTGAAGCTGCTTAGCGCGAATGGCTACGATCCCGTTTATGGGGCGCGTCCACTTAAACGTGCTATCCAGCAGCAGATTGAAAACCCGTTGGCTCAGCAAATCCTTTCCGGAGAGCTGATCCCGGGGAAAACGGTACGGCTGATGGTTAAAGACGACCATATTGTCGCGGTGCAGTAAGCGACCAAAAGCAAAAACGGGCCTTTTTAGGCTCGTTTTTGTTTAAAAAACCGACGAAATTGGTGGTATTAAAGCGGTATTGTACGAATAGCGAGCGGTCAGAAAGTTTTTTT
>NZ_JBFLVD010000020.1:87769-124021 GCF_040750395.1 Scandinavium sp. UTDF21-P1B | reverse complement strand
TGACCTGCCCCCAGTATTAGACACAACCATCAGTTAGTAATGTCGGTTTGTTTACCTTCACATTTTCCATTCCGCCACCGTGCTGCAAACTCTGATGGCGTCTGATAATTCAGTGCTGAATGTGGACGACACTCGTTATAATCCTGCCGCCAGTCATTAATGATTTTCCTGGCGTGAACGATATCGCTGAACCAGTGCTCATTCAGGCATTCATCGCGAAATCGTCCGTTAAAGCTCTCAATAAATCCGTTCTGCGTTGGCTTGCCCGGCTGGATTAAGCGTAACTCAACACCATGCTCAAAGGCCCATTGATCCAGTGCGCGGCAGGTGAACTCCGGCCCCTGGTCAGTTCTTATCGTCGCCGGATAGCCCCGAAACAGTGCAATGCTGTCCAGAATACGTGTGACCTGAACGCCTGAAATCCCGAATGCGATGGTAATTGTCAGACACTCCTTCGTGAAGTCGTCCACACAGGTCAGGCACTTGATCCTGCGACCGGTGGCGAGCGCGTCCATGACAAAATCCATCGACCAGGTCAGGTTCGGTGCCGCCGGGCGGAGCAGCGGCAGACGTTCTGTTGCCAGCCCTTTACGACGTCGTCTGCGTTTTACGCCCAGCCCGCTCAGATGATAAAGGCGGTACACGCGCTTGTGATTAACATGAAGGCCTTCATGGCGCAGTAACTGCCAGATGCGGCGGTAGCCAAAACGCCTGCGCTCCAGTGCCAGCTCAGTGATGCGCCCTGATATATGCGCATCAGCCGCCGGACGCTGAGCCTCATAGCGGCAGGTCGACAGGGACAAACCTGTAAGCCTGCAGGCACGACGTTGCGACAGACCGGTCGCATCACACATAAACTCAACGGCTTCCCGCTTCTGGTCTGTCGTCAGTACTTTCGCCCCAGAGCCACCTGAAGTGCCTCCTTATCCAGCATGGCTTCGGCAAGCAGCTTCTTGAGTCTGGCGTTCTCTTCCTCAAGCGACTTCAGGCGCTTAACCTCGGGAACCTCCATACCGCCATACCTCTTGCGCCAGGTGTAAAAGGTGGCGTCGGAAATGGCGTGCTTGCGGCAGAGCTCACGGGCAGAAACTCCGGCTTCAGCCTCGCGGAGGATACTGATGATCTGTTCGTCGGAAAAACGCTTCTTCATGGGGATGTCCTCATGTGGCTTATGAAGACATTACTAACATCGCGGTGTATTAATCAATGGGGAGCAGGTCATATTGTCTGAAGACGGCCTGTGGCCTGCACCAGTGATGTGGCATTTGTGCTGTCCGATAGGCCAAATGTTGCAAACTCATTCACTCTCAGTCTGATTACGGTTTAGATGGACAACGACGCTGGACGGCGGCGTTAGGCCTTTATGGTATGGAGTTCAGATGCCTGTTTACGCGCACGCCTGGCATGCTCCTGTGCTTTACGCGCCCGGGCAAACATCGCTTCATCGGCGGTTATTGCGGCCACTGACTGACCATTTGCATTTATCCGCCATGCCCCGACAGTCATCGCATCGAGATACTCATCCGAGCGGGTAATCGCAGCAAGGCACTGCTTCAGCTTTTTGGTGGAGAGTCCCAGTTCCCGCCGCCTGATATCTTCAAGCAACGTCTGACGAATATTCACGGCCAGTAGCTGGGGTTTCCCCTCATCGACCAGACCCGGCCAGTGTGCCCGAAGGAGTGATATCGCCTCCTGCAGCGGCATCTCTTTCCGGTATATCTGACGCGAGACACCTTCACTTTTATCTCTCGGAGCTCCTGTCAGCTGCTGTTCCTGTTCCGCCTTCCTGGAAACCTGGGCTTTTTCTTTCAGTGCCTGCTTTTTCGCTTTCCACGCCAGTGGTGAACTGACCACGATCCTTTTTTTACACATCACTTTTAGTGCAGGTTTTGTGCCCGCATCTGATGCAGGACTTGCTGGCTCAGTCGAACGCCGTAACGTCAGAGTCGGCCGCCTCTGCTCTTTCATCTTCCCTCCTGATAGCCACATATATCTTATTGCGCATACTGTACCTCATCTGTCACCGCTTGCCGTTACATAGCTACCAACCCCAGAGCAGCAAGATGTACGGTATAGACCAACGGGAAAAATTCGCTTGGCCAGAAGCGTGGAATCAACCGGCAGCTGCGGCTCAATATCGTAAGTGTCACTCCCGGAATTTATCTCTTCGGCCCGTTTTTCCAGTTCGCGTTGCAACCCGGCTTCCTGTGCCTGCACTTCAGGAGGAATTTTCTCCCCGTGCTGAGTACCAGTGTTTTCCGGCAAATTGTCCCCCCATACGCGGCCACCGGTAATTGCACCGGGATTCCATGGTCGTTCCTCACCTTCAAGGCGTACCACGACACCGCTTTGCGGATTCTCCCGCGCCAGGCGGACGGCCTCCGCCATGTCCCGAGCAAGCAGGGATTCACCATTCTGACTCAGCTGTAGTCCGGCAAACCTGGCCTCGTAGCTCCCCAAAATTCGGCCATCATTGCTTAACCCACGAAGTTGCCCGTCAGCCGGGAGCAGAGAGCTCAGCCACACGCCTGCTGGCTTCCCGTTGCCGTCAAATGCCGGCAGTGCCACATGGGGCTGCGGATACTTACGCCCGGGTGAAATAAAGCGAGCCATCGTGTTGTCCTGGATGAGCCCGGCCTGACGCAGCACAGCACGACCGGCCGCCACTTCCCACAATGGCTTTGCTGTTCCCATCAGCCGGGCAGCATTGCTGACCGCCCGGTCATTCCGGGGCTGGAGAATATCGTGCGCTATACTCCTGGCCTGAGACTTCTCCATCGCCGCAATCCAGTTTTCACGGTTATCGGTATACACTTGGGCATGCTGTTTCATTCGGCTCAGCGCCACATAAGCGGATTCGAAGCTCACCATCTGTTTACGCACGCCCTCAGTTCCCAGCAGAGAGATAGAGAATGGTTCACTTGCACCCTGAGAGCCGTTAACGGTGACGGCATAAACCAGATCGATATGCTGCTCCGCACGTTCGCCCGAAGGCGTCAAGGTCCGGGTCTGTTTGCCATCATTTAGCGTGACACTGTCACCCCTAATATCACTCACTGACCAGACACTGTTGGCAACAAAGCCCCGCTCGTTATCGCTTTTTGAAAATCGCATCCGGTCACCAACAGACACGGTGATGGAGTTCTGTCGGTACAGGGTGACGCCCTCAGTGGCAGCCTGTGAGGGAGACCATTGGCGAAGACCACCTTCAGCATCTTTCAGGGTGACCAGATGGGCCTGAGTATCCAGGTCATTTATCCGGTAGTACGTGTTATCCAGCAGTACCAGGCTGTCACGCGCATCCTGCCATGTTGCCATCCGTCTGAGTTCTCCGTCGCGAATATTAGCGGGGGTGAGTACCGGTAATGAAACCTCTTTTTCCCCCAGTTCACCGGCCTCTTTACGGGCATCATGGATCATCGAATTCACCTCGTGGCGATCCGCATTCAGGGCCGTGATAACAATGGTCTGAGCCTGCGCATCCGGAGTGCGTCCGGTATAGTCACGCACGATAGCTTCCAGCAGAGTTGCCAGCTGCTCCCCGGGTTTTAGATGTCCCGCTTCCAGTGCCTTGCTGACTGCCTGCTCCTGTTCAGAAACGACGCTCCAGGCAGACTGCCGGGACAGCTTTTCTGTCGTTTTTTGCTCCGTCTGCGCGGAGTAAACCCGGCCGGAACGGACGGAGAGCCGAAGGGGCATGGGTTATTCTGAAAGGCTTCCAGACGGAAAAAGGGCCTCCCTGTAAACAGGGAAGCCCTTCATAAAGGAGCTTTTGGCTGAACCAGACACACCAGATTACCTGAAAAGGCGGGGTTTCCCCCGCCTGCAGGTTGCTACTTACCGGATTCGTAAGCCATGAAAGCGGCCACCTCCCTTACTCCGTCCCGGTAGCGTATTTCGCAGAGCGATTTACGGGTCAACCAGGTAAACATTAACAACGTGAAACACACGATGAGAACGCACCAGATAAGGGTACTTCGTGGCAGTTTCATAGCCTTCTTCTCCTTGCCTTTCGGCGGGTAAGAGGCTACTCTGATGTTGTCTAGGCATTAGAGATGGGCCTCGGGTTAATTGAAAAATTACTCGGGGCTTTCTTCTTTCTGCCACACAACAAAGGTAACAAACCACCTGAACATCATGAGGCAGAAAGCCTCAAGCGCCGGGACAGATAATACAACGCAACGGCGGCTATTCACAGCACCTCAAGAGCTTATAATCTGGCCATAAGGAAATGATCAGCGATCATCTCATGAACCTTCCACAAGTGTGGTGCCAGAAATGAGATGTACCTGCCGCACTCCCTGCATAAAATTATCTCCTGAACGTCCGGTGTTGTGCTCATCCTTTTTCTTCCTGAAACAGCCTGAATTCTGCCGCCACAGCAGCCATCAACAGATCGGCTGTGGTATCAAAGCGTCTGATTATATTAAACAGTTGAGGCGGGTTTACGGTATGATTTGAGGCGCTGGCATGAACATCCGGCAGGTGCAACGGCGCGGGGGAACTCTTTCTCTCGCGGCCACCTTGCGTCAGAAAGAGAAAACCCCCGCTGTTGCGATGTTAAACAGGCAACTAACGGGGGTGATCCATGATACTCGACACATCAAGGATAGCCGCCAGCGTTTGCCATTGCAAGCAGGGCTATCGCATGGACTTTCTGAAGACCGTGTTACTCGTGATTCTCATACACATACTGGCGCCACTGGTGGTGCGTTATGTGGAGGTGAATTTCCCGATTAATCGCACTTACGAAGTGCAACACGGCAGGGAGGAAGCCAGCGACAGAACCGATCTGCACTGGTAATGTTGCGCCTTAGACGGCCCCGTCGGAAACGGCGGGGCTTTCTTAACGAGCCGGGGCGACCTTCAGTCGTTCTCCTGCATCCGCCAGGCAAGGTATAAGTAAATACCCACGAGAGGTCCTGCCAGCAGAGCAATATTCACCATCATGGTGTCAAGTACACTACCTATCCCGTCCGGATTGCTGTTCCCGTTCCCCAAAACGCCAGTTTCATGCCAACGCCCCAGATGAAAAACAGTACGCCAAGCACAGGAATGCCTCACTTGATAAGGGGCGCAAGCAGCCTCTCCAGAAAATCTGGCGGGTCATTCCACGTTATAAACAGCGGTATCAGTGAACAGATTACAACACCGGCGTAAAACCACGTGGTATCGATGCCTTCGGGAACCGCATAATGCGTGATAATCATAAAAAACGCATTTAACAGAAAAACCAGTATCCAGTACCTCATCTAAAATCCCTCTTCAACCTTTGATATTCTTGGTTCGCTATCCTGTAGCCATTTGCCCAAAGGCAGTGACATCTATTATGCCAAATATCTATTTCGACGGTAGTCATCACGATCCATACCTTCTAAACAGATAGTGATCACTTAATCATTTTGATACCCCGCCTGAACGCATCCAGACGGCACTTCATCTGTTTCGCACCCGTCTTCGGATGAGCACAACTCATATTCCCGTCAGGGCATGTGTTGATGATTCTCATCATCACGTCATCGAGTATCCCGGCCTGTTTGAGGGCTATTTCAACCAGTACTTGACGTAATGCCCTATCATCCTTTGGCTTATCATTGATCATATGAAATTGACCTCCTGTGCATGCATCATTCCCCTTCTGGTGCTTTCTTCCAGTCGTCTATCTCCGACTTCATGAGGGAGATTTGCCCCCGACAGCCTCAGTCAGATTGCCGATTTCATACTCCAGCGCACCGCTCAGGCCATCCCACTCTGACGACATGTCCTGCAACTTTTTGAGCATGGTGTTCAGCTTTCTGATTTGGCTACGCGCTGTCTTAATTTCCTGCGATCTGGGGTTACTTCTCATCGCGCACCTCCCTGCACGGCAGCTTGTTCGGGAGCATCCACTCATCGAGAGTGATGGCCTGACTGTTACGCTCCCGACCGACACGGCGCACCTCACCCATCACGGCCCACAGTGGACAACCAGACCAGATGTACTTCTCCATTCCCTGAAGTGACGGGGGTCGTTCTATCCATGCCCATATCCATGGCATAATCTTCCTCGCTTTCCGCCTCGCCGCGGTACGCATCATCAAACGCGTCATAGTCGCACTCCCCGGAATATTCCGCCCAGGCGATAAAAGCGGCTTCCCTGCCCTCTTCTTCAGCGCGTTTCCAGGCGGCGATAAAATCCCAGTCAATGGACGATTCGGAAGCAAACTGCGACGGAATGCCCTCCCAGAAATTCTGCATCCCATTCATCGGCATGGAGCGCCTGGCAGGCTTCGTAAAAATCTTCACGGCCATCAAATTCTGTCAGGTCGAACCATTTACCGAAAATGCTGCCGCAGTTGTATTTATGGTATGTGCCGACGTAGACAGCGGGTGTGGTGGTTGATGTGCTCATAAATAATCCTCCGTGGTTAATGTCGTGTGCGTTCCGGCTTACGCCGTGCCGACACGACAGCCGTCACCCGGCTATAGTAGAGGCACGGCATACCCCGCGATGGCAGGAACAGGGAAAGCGACCTATGTTCGGAACAGAGAACAGCTTACTATTCCGGATTTCGCATGCGGAATCTGCCACAGGAGGAGCAGCATGTGCGGACGATTTACGCAGTACAACACACTCGAGGAGTATCTGGCCTTTCTCGGCGAAGAAGCAGACCGGGGCATTCCGTATGATCCGGAGGCCATTGGTCGCTATAACGTTGCCCCACCCGGGTATTACTGCTGAGTGAACACGATGCACAGCTGAATCTCGATCCAGTTCACTGGGGATATGCGCCGGAATGGTGGAATAAGCCAGCACTTATCAAAGCCCGATCGGAAACTGCCTTCAGCAGCCGGATGTTCAGACCACTCTGGGAGCGCGGACGGACCATTATTTTTGCCGACGTCTGGTATGAACGGGTGCGACGTAAATTCACATAACTTATTGTTATTAATTAACTTAATTTCCAAACCTGACACCCCATCGGCAGTACCCTACGAGGTAGGGCGGACTGGTAACGGGCCGTCTAAAAGACCTCGGACAATGTAGCCTTCACCTTAAGGTGAGTGTCATTATCGTGAGGCGATGACATGCCTGCGAGCATCTACGCGGGTCGGTGCTAGGGTGAGCATATGCGAACCTCATTTTACTATCGTCAACCAAGAAGGATCCAAAGATGCTGACAGGATCTGAATATGGCCAGGGCGGATGCTCTATTCTAGCCCGCTATGGGCACAACGGCCGTCGGTAGCCAAGAGGAACCTAAACCACTCTTGTCATTTATGTGGAACACGGTAAGCCCAAATAGCCCCTTATTAAGGAAGCAACCCCGTAAGGGACTCAGATGGATTAAAAAGCAATACTTCACTCAGGTGAGAGCGAGGAACTGTATATTCAACGGTTCTTATCGGGACACAGTTACAGGACAAATGGCAACTCTGAGACTAATACGCTCAGAGCATCAAAATTGTCCGTCACAGACTCGTCGCATCTGAGCTTAATCCATATGATTCGGACTGGACAGACTACTTTCGGTCCAGCACCATACGACTGGCAGTACCTGCTGTATCACTTCTTAGTGGTGTTTGATAAGGCTGAGCCGTGTGAGCTGGAAACTCTCACGCACGGTTCTTAGAGTGGCGTCGAAGGTAAATTCGGCGTCCTACTCGCCGTGCAGCAAAACGGTGTGAAACAGCCGTTTTTTTATTCATCGTAAGGACAGGAACCCGCTGTTACTCGCTGCCATCAGACGACGTCCGTTCGGGAACGATAACAATCAGGAGGGATTCCTCATCGTGACAGTAGCTGCCGATGAGGGTCTACTGGATATCCATGACCGGCGTCCGGTAGTGTTCATACCTTCGGCCGCACGCCCGTGGCTCACTGAAAGCGTCACCGGAAGGAGGTGGTGGATATTGTCCGTGATAGCAGTCTTGCTGCAGACGACTTCATTTGGCACCCCGTCAGTCGCGCTGTCGGTAATCCGAAAAATCCGGGACCAGAACTCATCATGCCACTTCCTCAGTGATCCGGGGTTTACCAGTATTCATACACAGGGTTATGCACCATTTCTGTGGATAACTACAACTCTTTTATGTCGAAGCAGAGCTGGACCTCAACGAGCACTGCATTCAACGGCGTAGCTCGACCAATTTTGTTCACACACTGGGTGACTAGATGATCGACATTGGTCTCTGTCGGGGAGATTTGATGATCGTGGATAAAGCCGAAAAAACTCAGCATGGCGATATTGTCATTGCTGACGTTGACGGTGAGTTCACGGTCAAACGCTTGCTCCTGACACCTCGTCCTGCGCTGTAGCCGATGAGTCCGGCCTACCTTCCCCTCTGGCCCGACCCGGAATCGTCACAAATTTTCGGCGTTGTCACGGCCTTCATTGACAAAACACGGGGTAGCAGCTGATGTTTACCCTGGCGGATGTAAACAGCTTCTATGCCAGCTGCGAAAAAGTTTTCCGGCCGAACCTGCACCACATGCAGTCGTTTCGTTGACCAATAATGATGGCTGCGTTATTGCCCGCAGCGCGGAAGCGAAACGGCTGTGGACTAAGATAGGCATTCTGTGTTTCCAGCTGAAGGCCATGCAGTTTCCTGAAAGGGTCGCGGCGTTCTCCAGCAATTACGCGTTGTATGGGGGACATATCTGCGAGAGTGATGGCGTATCTGGAGGAGCTATCACCACGGGTCGTGCAATACAGCATTGACGAGATGTTTCTGGATATCAGTGGTATCGACAACTGTATCAGTTTTAAGGACTTCGGACGCCAGTTGCGCGAGCGCGTTAAATCAGGGAGAGGGTTGACGATCGGCGTGGGATGGTGTCCACATAAAAGCTGGCCAAGAGCTGTCAATAGGCAAGCAAAGAGTGGCCACAATTCGGAGGGGGCTGGCGATTTCGCATGCGAAATCGGAGCGGGGGAGGGAGCTCTTGTCATTGTAGCCGGTTGAAGAAGTCTGGGGGCGTCGACGGATATCGAAGAAGCTGAACGCTATAAGTATTAAAACTGCGAACCAGCTGGCCCAGACGAATTACACTTTCATCCGTAAAAACTTCAGTGTGGTACTGGAGCGGACTGTTCGGGAGCTGGACGGAGAGAGCTGTATAAGCCAGGAAGAAGCACCGCCGCCGAAACAACAAATCATGTGTAGCCGGCTATTTGGGGAGAGGGTCACCACACTAGAGGGGATGCGTCAGGTGCTATGTCAGTACGCTGAGCGGGCTACTGAAAAACTTCGCGTGGAACGTCAGTACTGTCTATATATTTCGGTATTTGTTAAAATCGCGCCGGAATGGCAGATGAAACGAGAGATGCTTTCACCTGCTTATACAACACACTGGTCAGATATTCCTGCAGCGAAACTGGCGTGAAATTTTGGCGATTTCACCTTGAAATTCTTGATATAAACTGTCTAATTACAATAAGTTAGATGTGAAATCGCCGTGGCGAAATTATTGACTCAAATGTCTGTCAAGGACCTCGTTGATAGCCTTGTCCAGTTCATCCAGAACCACTTTTGACATACGGCTAAACTCATAAGTCAGCGTGCGCCCTTTCACACGCTTGCGCGCGAACTTGTCCTTTTCTTCAAAGGTCCAGAGTGGGGAAATCACTGACTTTTCCTTGGGAGGTGGAGCTATCAATGCCTGAGATGCCTGAGAAATCAGCTTCAGTATACTGGCTTTCTGTTCGTCTTCTGGTCGCTCATAATCACTCAAAATTGCATCATGCTGATCTGAGACAGACTGAATGAGCTCTTCTGACGTTAAACCTTTTTCACTGAGTTTTTCATTAACTTCTAAAAGAATTTTGTAGTCACTAAACGACAGCTCCGACTGAACCGGGAACAGAGAAATCAATTCTTGCGGTACTGCCGCCGCCTGTAGCGCCCTGGTGACCTTAGCCTGGGATAACCCCTCCAGTTCAGCAATTTCCTTTTGATTGAATCCAGACTCTTTCAAAGCCATCAATCTCAGGCCGATCTCGCGAAGGTTATGCTCTTTAGCAGTCTGGATATCTTTAGCCAGATGGCAAGCTTCATCAGCTGATAAATGTTCATCGGTAACCATTACATCAAGGCCTGTACGAATATAAATCGCTGAGGCTCGCCGTCTTGAACCATCCAGTATCTCAATCCTTTCACCTTGCTGAATACCAATACAGGGGAAGAATTGCTGAAACTTGATCGTCTGGATAATGGATTTCAGGGACTCCCTGGTCAGAGCAAGTTGATCTCTTCCGTTGGTTTCCTGGTTTACGAAGGTCTTACTTTCAACCTCCGATGCAGGTACCCGAACAAACCTGAACATAACCTTCCTGCCGGTTTTTAAGGTAAACACCTGACTTCTCCCGGTGTCAGTCATCTCGACCATTGACGCCTGGGTATTTAACTGTCTGCCGATAGTTTTTCTTTTCTCATTCGACATCACATACCTCCGTTAGTACGAATGAACTCAATGCGATCAAATACGGCCTTCGCAAAGTCTTCAGCTGCTGATTTTGCGCTTTTAAGTGCCTCTGTGCTTCCATCATAGGTTGCTGGATTTGCAGAAATAACTGTATCAAAAGTCTCCCCACAGCGTTCGAAACCATCCAGTCTCGGCAGAACCATGTCTAGCATATCGGCTCCGAATACCTCTTTGGCCTGACTATGGCAAATTTTGTGATCAGACTTGTTCAGGATTTTGGACATGAAACCGACATTCCCGATGAGATTGCAGGTGTGTCCATCTTGTTCGATCGAATCAATGAGGGCAGGGAGGCTGGCCACAAACTTCAGGGAAGAATGAAAATCAACCGTCGCCGGTGGAAGAGGGGTCAACATCAGGTCTGCCGCTCCAATGCAGTTTTTCAGGAACGCATCGAGGTGAGGACCACTATCAAGGAAAATAAAATCGTAGTCATGCTGAAGCTTGTCGATAATGTTCTCTTTAAGCACCGCATGAATATTTTTCCCTGGCAGATGTTCTTCGCACAATCCCTTCCAGCTTTCAGCAAGGAATGCATCGTCAATGGAAGCGGGAATTACATCAACGCCCGGGATAATTGACGGCACTATAAAATCGGAAAGTAACTCTTCACGAGACACGTTCTGGAGCATAGCCTGAGCAGCCGTATTTTCAACCAGGCCCACTGAATTCTCATGGCTCAGGAACATTGTCAGAGATGCCTGCGGATCGAAATCGATGGCCAGAATACGCAGGTCTTCAAACAGAAGCTGAGGATGAGCCCGAAAAGCATGTGATAATGAAGCGGTAGAAACTGTCTTGGAACCACCACCTTTAAGATTACATACAAAAATCGTAAAAGCTTTGTCGAAGCGATCCCTGTACTTAGGTACTTTTCGATGGAAATACAGATCGATGACATTCTGAATCGTCATTGCGTACTTCATCGTATTGCCGGAAGGTTTCTTTTTGAAAATGTAGCCACCGGCTTCCATTTCGGTCACAGCATACTCCACACTGCCTTTACTGAGCTTAGGCAGCTTATACAGGGCGGCTTTGCTGTATTCCTGATAGAACTCGGTAAGCTTCAATTCTTCTTTTTGCTGGCGGATACTTTCGCTCAGAGATGTCAGAAGTTTACCTGCACGTGTGGCGACTTTCCGTAACTGCTCAATATTTTCCATTTACCACCTCATGACGTTTTTTGTCATTTTGAACAAAAACAATCATGTTGCAAGTAAAAAATCATATTATTTTGATTTCGCTCTCAACAGGAGGCACCCAAGATTAAAGTGATAAGTCCAAGGTAGAAAGCCACCTGAAACACTTTTCAAAGTAGCGCTCGCCGTAGCTCAACTCCCGAGCGGTTCGCAAGGGAGTTGCAAGGAAGCGAAATGGAACGGGCCCCAAAATATGGCACTCGCCCGGAACAAGCTAGTGCGGCTGCAGAATTGCATGCAAAACTTCCTTGTTACGTAAACTCCGCACCAGCCTGGACGTACTGGATGATCTAACCACCTACACAAAAAATGACAAAGCGACTTGTTAGCAGGTCTTTAATGCCTTATCTTTAAGACTTGTTAAACAGTCTCAAAAGGTAGCCTATGCCTAACATCATTCTCAGTGACACAAGCGCCAGTGTCAGCGAACTCAAAAAAAATCCAATGGCGACAGTCAACGCAGGCGATGGTTATCCGGTCGCTATCCTGAACCGCAATCAGCCTGCTTTTTACTGTGTTCCGGCAGAGCTGTACGAGAAAATGCTCGATGCTCTGGATGATCAGGAACTGATAAAACTAGTTACCGAACGCAGTAACCAGCAGCTGCATAATGTAGACCTGGATAGGTATCTATGACTTATACGGTCAAATTCAGAGACGATGCGCTGAAAGAATGGAAAAAACTGGATAAGGCCATTCAGCAGCAGTTTGCAAAAAAGCTAAAAAAGTGTAGTGAGAACCCACATATTCCATCTGCAAAGCTGAGGGGGATAAAAGATTGCTACAAAATAAAATTACGCGCTTCTGGTTTTCGTCTGGTTTATCAGGTAATTGATGATCAATTAATTGTTGCAGTTGTCGCAGTAGGCAAACGCGAAAGAAGTGAAGTTTATAATCTTACAAGTGAAAGGATGCGATAAAAATCATGAACGACATTCAATATTCATATTCAAGTTGTGCAAAGTTTACATGCAATGAAAAAATAAACCTGACAATGTCCAACGTCAAATGTTTAAAACTGGCTTTAAAGGAAACACAATTTACTCCCTCAAATGATTTTCAGAAGGGCAGGATAGATGAACTTGTATCTCAGTCCGAAAGCTTTCCCCGGATTGAAATAATCGACTCACTAATTCAAGTCATTGAACTAGCTGAAAAACACGATAAAGAACCACAACCTTTCATTAATTTATTTTACTACCTTTCCGAAAAGTTTGAATATAGCTACACCCTTGACTGTGAAAACCCTTGTCTTATGACTTGTTATAAATACAATTCAGCCGGAATTTTTGACAAAATAAGTGTACCTGTTTCACGAATTAAACACATCATCCAGCATGATCGAATTCCGTTAGGGGGCAACTCCAGCATTGGCAGGCTTTCCCGTTCCAGAGTGTCATGTGTTACAGAAACAGGGGAAGAGTTCCGTATACACCCTGTGTCGAACACGATAATTTGCTTCATGTCAGACGAAGTTTATAAGGGCGCCATTCGCCATATGAATAATGTCATTAAGGCCATATAACATTTCTAACGTTCAGTGCCGTATTCTGGGCGCAGCGATGGCTAATGGAGCCGGGGGGTTTATTATTTCAGAACAAGGCATTAATACGGTTCAAATTAATGGTGAAGTCAAACACATCTCCGAATTTGATATTTTAAATTTAAGTCATGAGTGGTCAAAGCTTAAAAACGAACTTGCTGACTTTTATGACTATAACAGTAAGGTCAACCGTGGCTGGCATGGTTTTGTTCTACGCCTGGATGAGTGTTCATCTTGCTGATAAAGCAAGGATAATCCTTGATGGGATTAATGCCAAAATCAGCCTGTTGACCCCGGCTGAGGGCGCTATAAATCGGGGCGTTCAGTTTTTCCTTACCGCCTATATCTTTCCTTTAAGCATGGCCACAGCTTCAGTTTCCAGCATCTGGAACTGCACTCTGTGGCGTGCCGCGACATCGAGCGCAAACACTTTCGTATAGACTTCCGTCGAGCTGATCGACTTATGGCCCATCAGCGACTGTAGCACCTTCAGAGGAATACCAGCATACAGCATGTGCATCGCGTAGCTGTGGCGGAACGTGTGCGGCGTAATCGGTATAGAGAAGGTTACGCCGTCGGCCACGGCGGTTGCCACTGCCTCAGCCAGCCACGTTCGCACAGTGCGATCGGTGATGGTCCATAGCCGTGCTTTTTCCATGCGGCCGGTGTTTTTATTCTTTCGCTCCAGCGGTATTTTCAGCGTAGCCACCATCATCTGCAGCTGTGAAAGATACTGCTGATCGGACAACGGAACCAGGCGGTGCGGCACCGTACCTGCCGGTGCGCGTCCGGCGCTGCGAGACGCCTTTTCCTCGCGCTGTTTCAGCGTGGCCAGCTGCACAAACGGATACGGCGGCGTCAGCAAAAAATCACTGCGGCTGAGGGCCAGCGCTTCGTTGATACGCGCGCCGGTGTTCCATAGGGTCGCAAACAGCGTCTTGCGTTCCAGATCCGGAACGTAATGGAGCAGGGCGCTGATTTCCGGCGCCAGCAGATATTTCGGCAGATCGTCATGCAGCGCGGCGAGCTGACGCAGTGCCAGCGCGGCAGGATAGTCGATGGCCACCGGCAGTTGCTGCGGCATAACAGTGGAGTGAGCGCCGGTAAACAGTGCCGGTACGGTCATGGCGTATTCCCGGTACCCGTCAGGCGTTCGAGCCACTCAAGCGCTGCCAGGGCGTAATCGTCACCCACCTCAGTACGAAGCTGCCCCTGCGTTTCAAGCTGACGACCGACGTCGGACAGCCGTGACTGCTGAACCAGAAGCTGGTCAAGTAATGCTGCATAGGCACAGGAATGAAGAATACTCTGTGCAAACGTGTCCAGCACTTCATCAGCCATTACGCCTGCCCGGCGTGGCGCCGGGCGTTTCAGCCCGTCTTTGTCCGACTGCAGCTGCTGGCACAGGGTCAGCAGTTCAATCAGTTCCTCTCCTGGCGTCATACCAGCCATATTTGTCTCCTCATCACCAGTTGTCCTGCTCCCGGGCCAGTTTTGCACGGCATTTACGCCCTCTTCGCCATTGCTCCCACAAAACAGATTGTGCAGACCATTTGCTGGCATCAAGACGGGAAGAAGGCATGTGGTTAAGTTGTCTTAATCGTTTACTGAGCAGGACCACTTTCATACCCAGACGGGAATACTGATACCTGCGTTTCTGGAACGTGCATGGCCAGTCAGGGAGACTGTCAAATTCCTGCACCACACTGATATAGCGGTTGGCCTCAGGGATAAGCACGGTCAGCTCACGAATACGATATAAGATTCTTGCTGGAAGTACCCGCCAGTCGCCGGCAATATCATCGGGCGAAAATGCCTCAGCTGTCACGGTTGTCCGCGTGTATCCCCTGTCGTCTTCTTCGCCCTCGTCCTGTACCACCGCGGCACAGTCCTGGGCAAAACGCTCAAGCCTGAAAACCAGCTCTGTGGAGATAAAATACAGCTCAGCTTCACGCCTGGCTGAGGCCGCCTTTTCTTCCCGGCTACGGGCATAGTGATGAGTCAGGTGGACACCGCCAAGGGCTGCACCAATGGATGAAACCGCCGTGATAATCTGGGGCCACAGGCTGGCACTGTCCTTCACGACTTTCACACCTTCAGTGGCAATAAACCAGTCAGCCATGTTTGTTCCTTATAGAGAAATCCCGCCTTACGTTTTCATATGTGCCCGAAATATATAACCGTACTTATAGCTGTGTCTCTGTCGTTGAGATCCAGGTCCATGGCTTGTTGAGGTATTGGAAACAGGGGAGGTCTTAAGGACCAATCTACCCGGGACCAACCGTAACTTAGTGGCGGGCAAATCTGACGGGCGATGATAGTGCCAGCTGTATCCAATATAAGTCGCTCAGTCATCAGGACTTCCTCATCATCAGTCGGCAGATCTGCCCAGCATATCCAAGCGTGGGTATACTCGTCTGCAATCAGATCATCTATCAGCTCGTCTGCTTCCATTAACCTAACCTATTAATTATATCTCTCGATAATAGTCACACAGGGCAATTATGACGCGCAGCACCATCAGCTGCGCACAACCCTGCGTCAGTCACCCGAATGATTTTCTCCTGCCGTTATCATTTTTAGGATGATAATAAGCAGCCATATAACCACTCAGTTAAATTACCGGAGGCCTGTTTCCGGGTGATCCGATTTCTTTCTTATTAACAACTTTCCGGAAGTGTACCACGGTCATGGAATAAGCGAAGCGGTCTTTTCTGCCGCTGCGAGCCGGGTCACAGGGCAGGGGGGGCACAACATATAGCGTCTTCAGCAGCTGACAGCACCGCTACATCTTGTGTTGTCAGGCCGCTGCGCGGCGCTGTGCTTCAGGAAGATCCGGAACTGGCTTTTTTCGGATCTCCGCTGAAATGAGAAGAGCAGAGCGATGCATTATCAATATTATCATCACATCTTGAATTTATGTTTTATAACACATCTGTCATATCTTTATATTTCATATATAGATTATAATCAAAATGCTATGCTAGTATTGGGATTAAAGTAAAGATCAAAGGAACGATGATGCTCAGCCAGCTTAACCTGCGTTTTCACAAGAAACTGATCGGTGCCCTCAAGGCAAGGGCAGGAGCAGAAAATGTTTCCGTCAACGCCCTCGCCGAACGCTTCCTTGATGATGGCCTGAAAACGGACGCGCCTGGTGACGGGTATTTTCAGCTCATATCCGATCCGGAGGCCACGGTCCGGCAGCTGTACCGGCATATCGTTCTTGGTCAGACCTTCGGCACCGCCCCGATCTCGCGCGATGAGCTGCGCTTCCTGCTGACTTACGCTCGAGAGGCCTTCCTCTGCGGCCGTGGCAGGCTGGCCACCCTCCCGGCCCTGAGCACATTGCTGGATATTACCCGCGACCTGCTGGCCTGGCAGGTGGAACATGACCGTCCGGTGGACGCCCACTATCTGAGGGGGATCTTCCGTCTGACCGGCGAGAACTGGATCGAGGAATTTGATGCTTTCCGGGGGGAGCTGCGACCGGTCGTTGACCAGATGTATGCCGAACACCTCCTACGTCCACTGGAAAGCGACTGTTTTAAGCTGGCTGACATGCCTGATGACCAGCTGGCGGAAATCTTCACCCTGCCGCGCCTGAAAGCCATTTTTCCTCTGGTGCTGCGCGGGCTGAACTGGACGGATGAAAAGGCTGCGGCACTGGCGCAGGAACTGCGACCGCTTATCCCGGCCGTAATGGAAACCATTGAGGCCGGCACGCTGCGCCTGGAAATCCGCGTGGACGGTCAGCATCCGGATCAACGCCCGGGGGCCTGGTATGACACCCCAAAAATGCATCTGATCGTCACAGGACAGGAATTTGTGGTGCCGGTGGGCTGGGCGGTGTTTACCGAACTGCTGGGCCTGTTCAGTCTGTATGCCCGCTTCCCGGAGGCACTGGCGCACGGCCACCACGGTGAACGTGTCATGTTCTCGCCGCCAGGCCACGTCATGGCGGACGGTTTTTTTGGTCTCGATGGGCTCCGGATTTTTTTGCCCGAAGAAGGGTTCAAGACGCTGGTCAGGGAACTCAGCACACAATGCGCTGAGGGCACACTGGCGGAGGCCCTGACCGGGCTGCGCTGTCTGTACGGAGATCTGTAGTATGGAAACACTGAGACAGCTGTGGAACCAGAAAGGGCTTGATGCGGCAGTTGAAAAATTTCCTCAAGCCCTATACGAGAGATAAAACGGGCAACAGACTGGAGGGCATCATTATCATGGCCATGAACAATAAAAACTTTTCGGGAGACCGGACGAAACACAGCAGGTTCGGGATCGTGTTCATTTTCTACGTAATCACGGACGAAAGGGACAAGTAATGATGAGGTAAATTTACGGACAGATTCGATAGTCCTGCGATCATAGAAGAATGTATGACAGAAATTAAAGGAAAAATTGAAGACGATCCGGACTTTATGGCGGAGCGTGGGGATGTTGTAAGCAACGAAGGACGATTTGAGCAGTGAACAAGACCTATATGCTTTGGTAAATCTAAATTACCGGTGCTCGCCGCAGCCATGTGACCGAGCAAAGCGAGCGAGCAGGCGAGGAAGCGCAATATTACAGAAGCTGGCGTGAGCAGGTACGCTCGGTATCACAATGAAAGGTGAGCATTGAATAGCAGTCTGAATTCCGCTTCTGGTCTGCAGGTTATCCACATATACAGTCATTCGATCCAATATTTTGATCCTTAAACGATCCCGTTAAGATCCAAAGAAGATCCCTACATCCCTGAAGGCTGCACCAGCACTGAGCCCGGAGCATGATCACATAAGCTGTAGTATGTTACTCATAAGCTGTAACTGGTATAGAATAAGCTGTATTATGTAAAGGATAAGCTCTAATGAGCCAGTGATATAAACTACAGTGAGTATGAGCCTTGGAAGGATATCAGCGTTGTGTATAAGCTGAAGCCAGTTGTCTGGCACCTTACAGGCCATAACATTTAAATAGTGACTGTTTTTATTCTTTAACTATCCACCGATCGGAGGCTCTCTGGACAAGGACAATCTGGATATAAAAAAGCTGTTTGAAGAG
Organism: Scandinavium sp. UTDF21-P1B; assembly: GCF_040750395.1. NCBI lineage: Bacteria > Pseudomonadati > Pseudomonadota > Gammaproteobacteria > Enterobacterales > Enterobacteriaceae > Scandinavium > Scandinavium sp. UTDF21-P1B. The sequence goes on along the minus strand of NZ_JBFLVD010000020.1, from coordinate 105,768 downwards.
GTGGATAAATCCTCTGGTGAAGTCGTAAATCTTACTCCTAATGCCAGTAATACAGTGCAGCCCGTGGCACTGATGCGGCTTGGAGTGTTTGTACCTACGCTTAAGTCACTGAAAAACAGCAAAAAAAACACGCTATCCCGTACTGATGCGACGGAAGAACTGACGAGACTGTCTCTCGCCAGAGCTGAAGGATTTGATAAGGTGGAGATCACCGGTCCCCGTCTTGATATGGATAACGACTTCAAGACTTGGGTAGGGGTGATCCATTCCTTTGCCCGTCATAAGGTTATCGGAGATAAAGTTGAGCTGCCGTTTGTTGAGTTCGCAAAACTTTGCGGCATCCCGTCCAGTCAATCATCACGCAGGCTCCGGGAGCGTATCAGCCCCTCGCTTAAACGTATTTCAGGTACCGTGATCTCGTTTTCCCGCACAACCGAAAAACATACCAAAGAATACATTACGCACCTGGTGCAGTCGGCCTACTATGATACTGAGCAAGATGTTGTGCAGTTGCAGGCTGATCCGCGACTGTTTGAGCTCTATCAGTTCGACCGTAAAGTACTGCTGCAGCTGAAAGCCATCAACGCGCTGAAGCGCCGGGAGTCCGCGCAGGCCCTGTATACCTTTATAGAGAGCCTGCCACGTGATCCTGCACCGATATCACTGGCACGTCTGCGGGCACGCCTGAACCTGAAGTCCCCTGTGTTCTCGCAGAACCAGACGGTGAGGCGTGCTATGGAACAGCTCCGGGAGATTGGCTATCTGGATTACACGGAAATCCAAAGGGGGCGCACAAAACTCTTCTGCATTCACTATCGCCGGCCCAAGTTACAGCCACCTCATGATGAGAGTGCAGAGAACCCGAAGATGCCTGCCGCATCTGGTGATATTAGTCCGGAGATGGCCGAAAAACTGGCGCTGTTAGATAAGCTGGGCATCAGTCTTGATGACCTTGAAAAACTCTTCAAAACACGCTGAATATAAGCTGTAGTGAGTCACACATCCCAGTTTACTTACTACAGTTTATATTACTGTCTCGGGTGAGTACTCTACTCACTACAGCTTATATAATCTGTGATGAGAACAACCCATGCCGGAGACGCTTTGTTCACCGATGAAAGCCTCTTCAGAGCAGACTGTTGCTGCTGCAGCCGTGCGATCAAGTCTTGCCAGACTTCTGTCATTCGTAATCAGCTCTCTACAGCTTATGTTATTCACTATAGTTTATTTCAGCGGGAATTACTCACCACAGCTTATATAAAATGTGGTGAGTAAAATTGTCACTTTAGTGGGGGAAGTGTCCTGAGGATTTGCGCGGCATCATGCTCATCTCTGGTGAACGGTACGGCCAGTGTGGCCGCCATATCCAGCGTAAACATTCGCGTGTAAACCTCCATTGGACGCGGATCCTTGTGACCGACTAGGGCCTGAATGATCTTCTTTGGCTGCCGGTGGTAGAGCATGTGCATGACGTAGCTGTGACGAAACGTATGTGGTGTCACCGGCACCAAAATATGACCCCGTCCACTTCGGCCCGTGCAATGACCATCTTCAGCCAGTTGCGCATGGTTTCATCCGTTACTGACCACAGTGGTTCACTACGGCGGGGGAGGGTGGTGACCATCCAGCTCTGCATCTGGCGCACAAAACTGTCATATGTTAGCAGTACCAGATGCACTTCATCTTTCGGCGGGCGCTCGCGACGCGCCCGAACTTTTTCAGACAGCACCTTCACTAACGGTCTCAGTCCGTCGAGATCAAACGATTCCGACGTCAGCGTCCGGCCCTCACCTATCCGCACGCCGGTGTTCCGGATGATGGAGAACAGCATGTGGTGACGCTGATCGGGCATATAGAAGAGGGGGGCGATCACATCCGGTGCCAGAAGATAAGTGGGTGTGATGCCATATGCCGCAGGGGGACTGCTGCCGCAAAATCAACGCCTGGCGCGATGGGAAGAAGCGAAATGCGCTCTGGTTAAATCTGCTGGGAAAGGGGCTGTTGTTCATTTGTTTTTCACGTAGCGCCATCGGGGTCTGGATAACCCTATTCTGGCCTCTCGCTGCGGATCCTTCTAAGACAATAAATCGCAAGGGCAGGATCCTTTTGTTTGTATTTTCCTCATTATTGAGGGTAATCCCAAATGCGTAAAGAGTGGAGCTACGTCGGAGATCCATGTGGAAGTGGGGATGTTAGCACAGGAGCCACTACGGTTAGCGCCAATCCAGTCAATATTATTGCCGATGGCAAAAGTATCTCGACGCTTAGCATCGGACTGTTTGACGTTGATGGCAACGCCGTTCCGGGCATGGCAAAATCCTTAACCACCTCTATTAAAGAGTCTCTGGCATCGAAGCAGACGTCGACTACAGCATTGCAGGTCGCAACCATTGGCCCTATTGAAGAAACGTCTCCGGGGATTTATCAGGCTGTTGTTACATTAGGTACCCGCGTGGGTACTGCGGTAGTCTCCTCATGGTTCAACGATACGGCACTCCCGGATGTTACCATCACGCAATCTGCAGATTCATCCACTGGTCATATCGACAGCGGCGCTATCGTGGCAACTATAAATAATAGTGTCGCAAATAACATTGCAATGAATGAGGTAAAAGCGACCGTCACCGACACCGGAGGTAATCCGTTAGCCGAAACTGCGGTAACCTTCGAGCTAAGTGGTTCTGCTACCGTAGCGGCAGGTTCTTCCCTGGATGTTGTGACAGATGATAAAGGTCTGGTCAGTATCAGCTTCATCAACAAAGTTGCGGAAACCGTCACCGCCAGGCTGCAAAACGGCAACTCGGGTAGTGTTGACACTCACTTTATCGCCGACAGCGCCAGCGCCGGCATTGGCAGCGGTGACCTGAGGTAGACAAGACCACCGTTACGGCCAACAATACGGACGTAGCCACCTTCAGCGCCGTGGTGAAAGATGCCAACGGCAACCTGGTGCCGGGCGTCACCGTAAACTGGACGACCAGCCTCGGCACACTGTCGGCAGGCAGCAGCACCACCGGTGCTGACGGTAAAGTGACGATCGCGCTGCGCGGTACTGCAGCCGGTGCTGCGCAGGTGGCGGCACAGACGGGTAGCTCGGGCAATGTTAATGCACCATCTGTGAATTTGGTTGGTGACGTTAATACGGCACGAGTGACAAATTTGACGTCAAGTATTGCCAAAATTACCGGTTCGGGTGGTGAGACTTCAACGCTGACTGCGACTGTCAAAGACGGAAACGGCAATATACTGGTTAATTATCCGGTGGCCTGGAGCACTTCAACAGGCATTCTGAGCGACACATCTTCATCCACTGATAACAATGGTAATGCGAGTATTGGGCTTTCGGCAATTCATGTAGCAACTTCCAATGCTACTGCAACGGTAACCGCGTTGGCTACGACCGGTAGCTCAAAAAATACCACCGTAACGGTACGAGCAGTTATTCAGGCAGGCAGTAAGTACTACTGGACAATGTACTCAGAGTACCCTACAACCATCGAGAGTGCCGCCGTAAGCAACTGTAGCACTTATGGCGGCGGTAATGCCGCATCGGAAACAGATTTGCAATATTTTGCAGATAACAGCGGCGATTTCAGCACAATGTCAGTGTCCGGTGAATATACAAATAACTGGTATTATCTTGCAGGAAAATGGGGAGCGTTGTTTGGTGACTTCCACTCGGCTAGCTCCCCTGTAGGGTCTACTGCGCCAGGCTCTGGATCTGGCTATGTTTGTGTGAAATAACACCTTTAGTCTGTGCTCAGGAGAAAGGCCGGGAATAACTTTCCCGCCTTTTTCTTGGAGGCTAATAATATGGATTGTGCTATGTTAACTAGGGGGCAGGTTGGATATCGAATCTATGGTTGCTCCCGTTTTTGCTACACTGATTTTCTACGATATCATTTGGCTTGCTTAAATCTATTCGCCGTCTGAATCTTGCCATGATGAGTTCCGCGTCTGATGAACCTCAGAAAAATTATATGTCTTCAGATGAGCCATTCCGGTATACAGTTTCTTCAACAGGCCGATCGACCGTTTGTATCATCAATGAGTCAGTATTCGCAAAAATTGATCCGGTCAGGGGATGTCTCCAGACCGGTTTTTTAGACCCCAGTATGCCCTCAATTTCTTAACACTTTAGAAATCAATGAATTTGCCTTAGCTATTCCGCTTTCTGGCGGAATTCAAATGTCCGCAAGTGGGTTATTGTGGGTTATGTTTGTTAGCGTACAGTAGGAGCCGTATTGACGAAGAGGGTTATTCCGCTGGCAACGTGACGCGCCACGGCAGCAGTTCACCATATTCTGTTGTGATGAAACGGTTGACAGTCACGCCAGCCTGTCAGATTGCGGCTGGTGAACACGAAATCTACGAGACAGCGATAATGAAAAAAAAGTTCTGGGTGCTAGCATCTGTCATTATACCTTCTGTGGTGTGCGGTGAACCTCTCAATCTCGCGATTGATAATGAGTGGCAGACCTCGCCCTATAATGCTAAACGCGTCAACTATACTCCATTCCCCTTACTGAGTTGGGACAACAATCTTCTGTATATCGATGGTCAGGAAGCTGGCGCTATTGTGTGGAAGCAGAACCAGCAAACGCTGAAAGTGAAGGCGTTGTGGTTTTATCAGCGCAGCTACGATCATGAAGACGGCAGCAGTGCAGCAATGCGCCAGCTTAACGATCGTCGCACTACGATGATGGCGGGTATCAGCTATGACGCCATCACTAGCTACGGTATGTTTTCGGCCCAACTGGCGCGTGATGCGCTGGGCTTGAGCGATGGCTGGTTCGGAACCTTCTCCTGGACTGGCTATCTCTCCAGCGGGGACTGGGCGCTTATTCCTTCGGCCGGAGTGGATTGGGAGGACGCCCGCCAGACAGATTATTACTTTGGCGTAAGCAAAGAAGAGTCGCGACGCAGCGGTTTGACGCAGTGGTCGCCCGGCAGCAGCCTTACCCCCTGGTTACAGCTGGCGCTGGATTATCAGTTTGCTCCGCAGTGGGATACCTTTATTTCGGCAAGAATTAATTATCTGAGTAATGATGTGCGTCAGAGTCCAATGGTGAATCAGTCGCAAACCTATGTCATCGATTTGGGGATTAAATATCGTTTCTGAGTGGAAAATCCTTCAGCTGATTAAGTATATTCTGTTCTGGCTGCAGATTTTTTTCCGTGGCTCCAGGAACCCACGCGCATTAGCCAGAGAGGCATAGCGCGTCATTTATCTCATGCTACCATTGGCGCACTTTTGCTTTATCCATGAGGTCAGCATGCTTTTCTCAATTTTTTTTGCCTTAATGGGGGCAGTGGTCGGAAGCTTTATTAACGTGGTGATTTATCGGCTGCCGCGAATGTTACAAGGAGAGTCGATCACTCTGTCCTTACCGGCTTCCCACTGCCCGCAGTGTCAGGCCCCGGTTAAAATCCGTCATAATCTTCCTGTGCTGGGGTGGCTGCTGCTGCGCGGTCGTTGTTATCAGTGCCAGCAGCGTATCAGTCCACGTTATCCGCTAGTTGAATTACTTATGGCGGCGCTGTTTGTCCTGACCATTACTCTGCAAGGTGTAACGCCGCAGGGGATACTTGGTTTACTGGCGATAAGTCTGCTGGTGCCGCTGTTTTTTATCGATCTGGAAACCTCGTTGTTGCCCGATCGCCTGACGCTGCCACTGCTGGCGCTGGTCGTGACGGCGGCGGTGTGCGGTTTTGGCCATGTTACATGGCAGGAAGCATTGTTGGCTGCAGCAACAGGTTTTGGCCTGCCGTGGCTGTTGGATCGTTTTTACTGCTGGTGTCGCGGCAAAGCGGGGATGGGCATGGGGGATATGAAGCTGTTTGCCGGTATCGGCGGCTGGCTGGGGATGGAAGCGCTGTTTCAGATCATGATTATCGCTTCGCTGCTGGCTATTGTCAGTGCGTGGTGCTTACTGCGCCGTAAGCCTGGCGAGACTTTCCCGTTTGGTCCTTATCTGGTCCTGGCTGCCCTCGCCTGGTATTTTTGCTGTTACTGAATTTTCCGGCGCTGATGCCCGGCCAATTATTGCGATAGTTATGACTGATGGTTAACAGACGCAGTTAAACTGGCGCTGCGGAATATATTTCATCATAACCAGACACTAGGCCTGGCTAGGTATTATGGCTGTAGTTAGCTGAACAGTTATATTTTGCTGTTTTTCCTGTTGTCTGGCTGCTGACAGAATTTTCTCGCTATTCGCTGTCTGGGTTCTTAAATACATTGTTATCCGCGGTTTTATAAACTAGGCTAACGGAAGGCTTCTTATTGTCGGCATTTTAATTAACGATTTTATTCAATTAATAGTTGCTATGCCCGGTTCGGGTAAGTAATGGGTTTAACCCGCTTAAACAGCGGAATAAAGAGAAATATACTATATGAAAAAAGTACTGAAACTTACCATGTTAGCCAGCAGCCTGCTGCTGGCTGGCGTGTCAGCCAGCAGCTATGCTGCCACACAGGACGCGGCATCTGCTATGCCGGATATCAGCGGCAAAAAGGTCCTTGTGGGATTCTGGCATAACTGGGCCAGTAAATCAGATGGCTATCAGAGGGGTACCTCTGCCGAGCTGCCGCTGAGTGCGGTGCCTGAAGCTTATAATGTAGTCACCGTGGCTTTTATGACCGGTGATGGCATCCCGACCTTTAAACCTTACAATATGTCTGATGAGCAGTTTCGCTCTGAGGTTGCCACCCTGAATGCTCAGAATCGGGCGGTTATACTCTCTCTGGGCGGCGCTGATGCGCATATTGAGCTTAAGCAGGGTGATGCGCAAAAATTTGCCGATGAAATCATCCGACTGGTAGAAAAATATGGCTTTGATGGTCTGGATATCGACCTTGAAGGCGGCGCTATTAGTGCTGGCGCCAACATTACCGAGATCCCGGCAGCGCTGAAGATGGTTAAGCAGCAATATCCGCACTTTATTATCAGCATGGCACCTGAGTTTCCCTATCTGCAGGCTGGACGCACGGGTTATGTACAGCTGATTAAGAGCCTTGAAGGTTATTACGACTTTATCTCCCCGCAATTCTACAACCAGGGCGGTGATGGGGTGTCCGTTGAGGGGATCGGCTGGCTGGCGCAAAACAACCAGCAAAAAAAGGGCGATTTCCTGTTCTATCTGACTGACTCGATCATTCATGGCACCCGCGGTTATATCCAGATCCCGGCCGATAAGTTCGCCATTGGTTTGCCAAGTAACCCGGATGCGGCGGCTACAGGCTATGTGAACAATGAAGCGGACGTTGGTACCACGCTGCAAAGACTTGCTGCGCAGGGTACGCCAATTAAAGGGCTGATGACCTGGTCGGTAAACTGGGACGCCGGGCGTGATGCCAGCGGTAACCCCTACGGTTATGAGTTCGTAAACCGTTATGCCGGGCTGATTAATGAAGAACATGTTGATGCACCCGATACCGAAGCGCCAGGCGCGCCAGGCAAGCCGGCGGCGGTGGTCACCGCGTCAATGATCAGTCTGCAGTGGCGCGCGTCAGTAGATAATCTCGGCGTACACCACTATGAAATCTGGCGTGACGGCGTTCAGGTTGCCCAACCCACGTTACCAGAGTGGCACGACACCCGGATTACGCCTGCTACGCAGTATGCTTATCAGGTTATTGCGGTAGATAAAGCGGGTAACCGCTCGGTACCCAGTGAGATCGCCTATGTAACCAGCGACGATGAAGTGCAGCAGCCAGAGCAGGATGTGCAGGCGCCTTCAGTGCCGCAGGATTTGCAGGCATCGGCAATAACCCAGACCAGCGTGCAGCTGAAGTGGCAGGCGGCGACAGATAATGTCGCTGTGACCGGTTATCAGGTCTGGCGTAATGGTATTCTGGTCGCGCCCATGAGCAATACGCAGTGGACTGACAGCGGTCTGCAGGCGGACAGCACTTACCTGTATCAAATTTCCGCTGTGGATGCCGCTGGCAACCAGTCGGTAAAAAGTCAGACTGTTACGGTTAAAACCCTGGCGCAGCCGGAGAATGATAACCCTGGCAATGGAGGCGATCACAGTCAGTGGAGCAGCCAGAAAATTTATCATGGCGGCGATATGGTCAGCTGGCAGGGGAAAACCTATAAAGCCAAGTGGTGGACGCAGAATAATCAGCCTGACACCAATGACGTCTGGGAAAACCTCGACAAAGAGATCGGTGGCGCATGGAATTCCAGTGAAGTTTACCTCGGCGGCGATGAAGTCTCTTACCAGGGGAAAACCTGGCAGGCAAAATGGTGGACTAAGGGGGATAAACCCGGAACCAACGACGTCTGGCGGTTAAAGTAAGCCACAGCCCACTGGAGCCAAAGTTAAGTACAGGTAGTTAATAGCAAATAAATTTTCGTTCGCATACGTTGAGTTTTCAACTGTGCGAACGTTTTTTTTGCGCGTGACGTCAGGTTGGCGCAGGTCGGTAAGATTGCATCCGCAGTGCTGCTCTGTCAATTATCCGCGCCAGCAATCGCCGCCGGTGATATTGCGTGACCTAGATTAGCGCTGTAAAGGGGCCTGACACCAGTCACAACGTCAGATAGGCGCTTTTTGCTTATAGTGGCAAACCGGTAATGACTTTGAGAGAGATATTTCTCGATCTCCATGCTTCAGTTCTTAATATCAGCAAGAGCCGACTGATAGTGACAGACTGGCGCTGCCAGTAACCTTAAGCCCGAACAATAACACCACTATTTCTGGTTTATAAAGGGCATATTAAAGATGAACGTAACAAAAATTGGTTTTGCGCTGGCGGCGCTGCTGTCTGCATCCGGCGCATGGGCGCATGGCTTTGTCAGCGAGCCGGCCTCGCGCGGTTACCTGTGTACTGACGCACAAGGTAACCAGAATAAAGAGTGCGGCGCGGTACAGTATGAACCGCAAAGCGTGGAAGGCGGCGACGGCTTCCCGGCCTATCAGACGCAGAGCGCGGGCGGAAGCATCGTTTATGCGCCAAAAGATGGCGAAATCGCCGGCGCGGGACTGGCTACTATGAGCCCGCTGAACGCGCAGAGCGACAGCCGCTGGCAGAAACTGGCCATGAGCGCCGGGAAGCACAACTTTACCTGGACCTTCAGAGCGCCTCATCGTACCAAAGACTGGCGCTATTACATGACTAAACCGGACTGGAATCCGAATAAGCCGCTGACCCGCGCGTCATTCGACACTACGCCGTTCTGCGTCATTGATGGTAAAAACGAAATTCCTCCTTTAGGCAAAGGTCAGCCGCAGGAGTGTAACGTTCCAGAGCGTGAAGGTTATCAGGTAATCTTGGCGACCTGGGATGTGGGAGATACCGATGCGACCTTTTACAATGTGATTGACGTTGACTTTGGCGGCCATAACCATCCTGGCGATGATGATCATGAAGATAACGTGACCCCGCCGGATGACGGCAACGATGGTGGTGGCGATAATGTAACGCCCCCGGATGACGATAATAACAACGGTGACGATAACGTAACGCCGCCAGACAATGACAATGAAGTAACGCCGCCGACGCCAGGTGATTATCCTGCTTGGAAACTGGGCCATAAATATCAGGGTGGCGAAGTCGTGCGCAGCCGTGACGGTAATCTGTATCAGTGTAAAAGCGCCCATGGCGCCAATGGCTGGTGTGGTCTGAGCCAAGCTTATGAGCCGGGCACCGGCTGGGCATGGGCGCAGGCCTGGGATCGTAAGTAATCGCTAATTACTAAGCAACTGGCGCCAGCGGTGATGGCTGGCGCTAATTACCTCTCGGTCAGCAGGAGTTGGTCTTTTAACGGCCCGCTTTCAGCCGTTCAAGCAGCGTTTCATATAGGGTGCTGGTAGCGCCGACATCATCCTACCACTTACTATTTTTTATTACCTCCTCCAGCGGATAGAGCGACTAGTCGCCGGTGAGGGTTTTGGGTAACTGCGCTCTGGCCGTCAGGTTCGGCGTAGGATGACCGATAGTTTGCGCGACTTTAGCTGCTACTTCCGGACACAACAGGAAGTTGATCAGTTTAAACGCGCCAGCTTTATTTTTGTCATTAGCCGGGATCGCTAGGCTGTCCATCTAGGAAAATGCCGCCCTCCTTGATGTAAAAAATAGAGCGTTTTGCTGCTTTCATCGGCCTGGGCGCTCTGCACGCTTAACGTCAGCATGCCAGAGGCTAACCAGTAACACCATTTATTCATAACTGGTTATCTTTATTTGGTTTTATCACGCAACAGCAGCTGGCTGCCCACGACGAGACCGGCAATCAGACGGAGCATAGTGGTCCTACCGCAGCCAGAGGGGTTCAGAAGTGTGATGAACTCGCCATGATAAATAGTCATGGTCGAAATGGGAGATGATCGCTTTGCCATCAAAAGATTTGCTGAGCTCGGTGAGCTTAGCCGCGTCTGTATTGGTGTCATTATTATTCTTCTTGGTCACAAGCGAAGATCGCGTTGAGCGGGCTGCGCGACCTTCGGAAATAGGTTAACGGCGGCAGCCAGCAACTCATTGATATTTTTTACCGCCAGCGGCCTTACGTGTCTGCCGGTTAAAAAACATATTTTACGCCCATCATATAACTGTAGGTTCTGTTTTCGATCCCTTCGGCATTGGAATTCACCGACTCTTCACCGGCATTATAATCACGAACCACCATATCCCCCCGCGCCTGCGTGAAGCGGCTGTAGTTGGCCTCTACATATACCTGAGCCACAGGCGTTACGTTATATCCAGCGGTAATTTCGGCGCCCCAGAGCCTGCCGTTATGGGCTTCGCTCTGGAAGTCGGTAGCCCTCAGATAGTGCATATCGTAGTCTTTAGCTTTAACCCAGTTACTGTATTTAACCAGTCCGCTGAACTCAAATTTGCCGACGGTATAAAAGCCAGCCAGACCAATATAGGGAGCGGAAAAAGTCTGTTTATAGCCAATTACCGGGCCGTTAAAGGTTCCCTGCAATCGGGGCAGGTCCGGATTAATGGTGCCGTCATCATTGCGACCTGAATAGTTATAGCTACCGTCATGGGCGGTAAAGCTGTAGCGACTCTGCTGGAACCCGGCCATCGGTCCAAATTTGAACGTTGGCTCGTTCATCACCCATCCGCGTACGCTCAAATCGTACTGGTTAGCGTAGTTCAGACGGGTTGGGGAAACAGAGTGTTCTGAAGGGCTGCTGCTGTCGGGATTGAACCAGTCATAGTCATCCATATGGGAGCTACCTTTTGCCAGCGTGGTCCATCCTTGTGCATTCAGGCTGAGCCAAGGGAGCAGGTCGTAATTCAGCTGCCCTTTAATGATAGCCGCGTTTTTTATCTTCCAGTCCACCTGGCTGAGTTGCCTGCCATCACCATAAACGTTCTCTTTTGCCTTGCCGCCGAGATAACCCAACGAGGTGGACAACGTCAGGCCATCATGCTGATAGCGGGTTTGTTCCCCGGAGAGATAAGTTGACTGAGCAAACAACGCAGATGATGCGCTGAAAGCGGGAAGCAGCAACAGCCATTTGAAAATAAACTTTTCCATTACGATTCCTTAATTGTTCGCTGTAATGTAAGAGGTAGCATTTTCTTCTAAAGCGTATGCAGGCTGAATATAGGTCAGGCGATTTATTTTTTGTAATAAAAGTTATGAGTTTTGTATGAAAGATAAATGATTTGTGAAGTTAGGCACCATCCTGATATGTGAAAACGCCCCTGCCAGAGCCTCTGAATAATGGCTGAGCGCTGGATGTTTGCCGCTCAATGATTTCCAGGCCCGTTGCCCTGGGTCCACTGGCGCGCTTTGTACTCTTTGCCTTTCCAGCTGACTACATCGCTGCTGATATAAACTTTGCTGCTCCGCCAGCCAGTATGTGCGCCGTTATCAGGGGGCAGTTACCCGGAATATCGTTATTTACTTCAGCTTTATGCAGAATGACAAAGTCAAACGGCGCTAAATCTTGTTCGCCATCGTTAACGGTCAGCCGGAAGCCCCTGACTCCAAGTCCTTCTGCGTGTCGCCCAGCTCAAAGCTGACCTGCGGCCGGTTGTCATTATGCAGAGTTACCTGTGGTCCAGAGATCTGCTGCCATTTAAACAGCAGGGAAGCACTTTTTTTCGGATCATGGGACCTTGAACCGTCCAGAGTGACATGAGCGGCACCGATCGTAGCGATGGCGACAGGCAGATGGTTATCAACAGGACCATTGGCATTTTGCGCAGCCTGCTGCATCTGATTGATGTATTCAACCTGACCACCAAAGCTGAGCTGATGATTATTCGATCCCTGCATCTAGACATAAGAAACCGCCATAGTTATTTTTAGCCTGCCATTCGGCGCGTTCGATATTTTTCCCCCAGGACTCAACGTAGCGGCCATCCGGATCCCACTGACTGTTAATAGTGTTGCCTAACAGAATTTTGCCAGGGCTACCCTTAGCCATGGCGATTTTATACTGGAATTTAGGGCTGGCATCGTAGGTCATGACATTGAAGAAGTCGAAGAGATCCTTGTCCTTGGTCACGCCATGATGGGGGGAGCGTTTATCTTCAATAAACGACGAGCAGTCCTGCATATCGCTGGCATCTATACAGGCTTCCGGATCGGCGCCCACATGATAGGTGGTCAGACAGAGCTCTTTATTTCTATTCGGCTTCAGCAACTGACGAACCAGCTGCGTCAACTTCAGCAGATTATCATTCTCCTCGGGGATAACGCGTACAGCTTTCTCGAAATCAAAATCGATGCCATCCAGATAGACCGATAGTGACTCATATCGCAGGTCTTTCCGTCCCAGCTGTGGGAGAGACATTCACCTACCATTTCTTCGGGTTTAAGGTTCTTGTTGTACACCGGGAACTGGTTTTCATCAGTTTCACCAGCCCTTGGGCGATTTTCGCCCGGTTAACCTCGGTTGCCATATGCGACCAGATTGCTTCGTAAGTTTCACCGCCAAAAGAGAGTAGATAGGTATGTTATCCTGCTGTGTTACGGCGTCAGCGGTTAATCCCCATCAGCGTGCGGTTCTGTTCGGCAGAGAGCGCGGATTGCGCAAAAGGGAGGTGCCAATAAGTAAACCTAATTCTAATTTTTTCAAGATAGTTGCACTCAATAAAGTAAAAACGACGGGAATAATGTAGCCGTTTGCTTGGATAGAATTGTTTATATGAGGCTGAGAACCGCGGTAGTGAATATGGGATATAAGATTAGCCAAAAGAAAATAGCGATATTGTTTTCAGCACCGGGTATATATTCATGAATTATCTCAGAATATTCTCGCCCAGCCCTGAGGGTTTCTGTTACCCTCTACAGGGCTTGTCAAAAGTATTGTGGCAGTGTGGACAGTTGGTGGCTGGGGAAAATAAAGCTGCGGCCGCAAACGCACCGATGTGTAGCAGGCGTCGGCGCACATGCCCCAGAGTTGAAGATAATTTTCGTTATAGGACGCTTAAACTATGATCAAGATCTATCTGCTGTTGCTGGTATCGGTGATTGCTGAAACCATCGCCACTTCGATGGTGAAAGCCTCTGACGGCTTTACCCGACTGGGGCCATCGGTAGCGGTGGTAGCCGGTTATGCCATCTCATTTTACGGTCTTGCGCACGTGGTGAAGGTGCTGAATTTAGGCATTGCTTACGCTATCTGGGCGGGCATGGGGATAATCCTGGTCTCGCTGATCTCCTATTTTTATTATCATCAAAAGCTGGATATGCCTGCCATCATCGGTATCGCCTTTATCATTGTCGGCGTGATGATTATAAATCTGTTTTCCAGTTCGTTGATTGAGAAATAACTATCAGCAGCCCGGCTGAATACAGACATTGTTTCACTGTCTGTATTCACTGTTTTTAAGCATACATCCTGCCTGCATCTGTTCGGCGTCAGCGTTGTCATAAGTAATTAAATAGCGATATCGAACATGCGCGTCTGCGCCAGCAGGCAATAAAGCTGACAGTCGCTCTCTACCCCCAATTTCTCCATGGCGCGCAGTTTGTGAGCGCTTACGGTTTTATTGCTGAGATTCATTTTTGATGAAATGGCGGTCAGCGACAGCCCGCGGCACAGCATGCGCAATACATCGTTTTCACGGGTGGTCAGCTCCTGGCCGGCAAGCGTATCGCGACGGAACAGCGAGTCCATCAGCCCGCGTTCAATATAAACTTCGCCATCCAGCACCGCCGTCATGGCGCGCCACAGCATACGCTCACAGGTCTCCCGACTGATATAGCCTCTGGCACCGGCTTCAAGCGCCATGCGGATCACATTGGTATTCCGGTACGGCGAAAGCACCACAATCTGAGTTTGCGGAAATTTATTCGCCAGCCATTTAATCAGTGCGGTGCCGTCGAGTTCGGAAACCGGGCTCTGGGTTCTGCGGGTGTTAAGCGTAAAACCGAGAAACAGGATATCCACGCGATTATGTGAAAGCAGGCTCACTAACTCTGCTGGCGAGTCGGTATCGCCAATTACGTTAAATTCAATATTGTCCATCGTGGTATTGGCTGCGGACATGGTATTAATCATTGAGAGCATACCGCGACGGATCAGAGTATGTTCATCGGCAATCAGAATATTCACAGACATGGCTTAATCCTCAGGCTTGATTCAGATTTGTTGACGAGAAATATACGAGTCAGTAACAGATGTTTCTATCATACCAGTCAGAAAAAAAGCTGTGGATTGCGAAATGTATTAGGGCGCTGAGCGCCAACCTCAGAATACCCGATCCTTGCGCCAGCAGGTAGCCACGGCATGCTGTTGCCTGGTTGCCTGGTTGCCTGGTTGCCTGGTTGCCTGGTTGCCTGGTTGCCTGGTTGCCTGGTTGCCTGGCGGTAAGGCGACTCTGCTGTCAGATCTGAATGAGTGAGACCTTTGGTTATGGTGGGCTAACCTGATCAGCAATTCTCCTCAGATAAATATCACAGAAAATTAAAGGGCGGAATATAGCGGCGAGGTTACCGGTAACCTAGTTGTTATTCTCCCTGCTAGTCTGAAGAGAAGAGAGTGTTTTCTCGTGGTGGAGAGAATTTTCTTAGCGTGGCGAGATGTAATCTTTTAATGGTTTATTGCTTAATGCTGAGCGAATAAATCCTTTTTATTTTAGAGGATTTAAGCAGGAGGCACCGGGGGTTTTTAGAAGTAATGCAGGTTATTACTGCAGAGCATGGGTTGGTGTCAGTAAAATTAGCCATGTTGGGGTGTCAGTAAAATTAGCCATAATGAGAAATCGGTAAGTGGATATTATTAATCAACGCTCCAGTAAAAACATCGCCATTCTGGTGTTGTTCCATTATATCTTCACGCTTTTAGTTCTGTTTTTCCCCACTGGGCTCAGAGCCTCTCCGTTGCCGGATAATCAGCCGGCGGATGCCGCCAGCTATATTCTCTATCAAAAACCTCAAGGCCAAAGCTGGCGGGAGGTGGGTAGCCAGTTAGCGCCACAAATCAGCGATATCGAGCGCTGGCAGCGGGATTTGGCTGAGCAATACGGCCTCAACTTTAGTACCTCAACATTTTTATTACCTGCTGATGCGCGTCTGGCGCAGATGTACCCGCAGGTAACGCTGGTGGCTGTGGCCAGGCAGGAGAATCTGGATGACTTCGCATGGCGGTATCAGCTGTCTCGCCAGCAGTTAATCAATCTGAACCGCTCGCTGAAAACCCCGCATCAGTTGGCGGATTTAGCAGGGCAGTGGGTAATTGTTCCTGAACAGCTGCCAGCCGCTAAGGCTGAAAACTCTGCCGCGGCGGAAAAACTGCGCGACATACTGGGCTCGTTCTGGCAGTCGGCTCAGCAGCATGGCGCCGTCAGCAGCGCGCGCTCTCAGGTGGCGAGTACCGCCAATGCTTCCCTGACCGCTGAAGTGGAAAACTGGCTGAAGCGTAGCGGCGCGCGCGCGCGCGTAACCGCCGATCTTGGACTGGATAAGGGCAGTAGCACCGATTTTGGCCTGGACTATCTGTATCCCTTCTTTACAGGTGAGGATGACACCCTGTTCGTCCAGCTAAACGGCCATCGCTGGAACGATCGCAATATGCTGAATGTCGGCCTTGGCTGGCGTCACAATTTCAACTCGCAGCTGATGGGCGGGGCAAACGCCTTCTACGATCAGGATATTACCCGCCACCACAGCCGACTCGGCGCAGGGCTTGAACTGTGGAGTGAGCGACTGCACGGTTCGGCAAACTACTATCTGCCGCTAAGCGACTGGCGGCGTTCAGATGCTCCCTTCCTGTCAGACAGCGACCACTATGTGCTCAATGAACGTGCCGCGAGCGGCTGGGACCTCAACCTTGAGGCGGCGCTGGCGCGCACGCTTTCAGGTTGGGCGGGTATTTACCAGTGGTATGGCGAGAAAGTGGATGTCAACGGCAGCCGCAGTCAGGCCAGTAAAGATCCCTACGGATTGAATCTGGGGGTTAAATGGCAGCCAGTGCCGCTGGTTACGCTGCGCTCGGAACAGCAGTTTATCAGCGGACAGAATAGCAACTTCAATGTCGGGGTGGACCTCCGCTGGGAATTTGGTCGTAGCTTGGCTGAAATGCTTGATACGGATAAAGCGCAGGCGCTGCCTTCGCTGCTGGCTTCACGTACCGAGTTCGTGCACCGTAACAATAATATCGTGCTGGCCTATCAGCAGCAGCAGAAAAGCTGGCATATCTACTTTGATCCTGCAGAGCTTACTACCCAGGCGGGTAGCGCCGCCTTTATTCACGGCGTGAAAGGGGCAGGGGGCGCACATGTGGTCTACCGTTCGGCGCAGCCGAACACGGCCGCTGTCGAGTCCACCACAGGACGGGTAACGCCATTGCAAACCGGTGAAACCACCATTAGTGCAGAGCTTTACGCCGCGGTTAACGATGCTAAACCTGCCGCTGTGGCGCAATATCGTTTAACCGTACTGCCCGGCGAATTTGCGCCTTCAGTCAGTGACGTACAGATTCAGGGCGAGTCAGTAATTGGCAATACGCTGAAGGGCAGCTACCGCTATCACGCCAATCAGGGGGAGGCGGAGAGCGGCTCAGTTCTGCAATGGTTCCATGCCCGCGATTTGTCACAACCGTTAGCAAGCGGTGACAGTTATCAGGTCTCGGCCAGGGATATCGATCAAACCCTGGTGTTTCAGGTGATCCCGCAAAATAAGAAAAATATTCGTGGCGACGCGGCAACGGCGCAGATCGCTGGGCCAACGGTGAAGCTGGCGGCAATGCGTTTTGAACCGCTGGATCATGGCATAAAAGTGGATGACGCAACTGTGAAATTCCTCAAATCACAGCGCGGAAAAATCCAGTTCCTCGTAAAAGCGCTGGATGGGCAGGGGCGGCCGTTAGCTGACAGGCCGGTATGGTGGCGTCAGAATAATAATGCGCTCGGCGCGTTGAGCGAGGTGCAAACCCGCACTGATGCCAACGGACTGGCGACGGTTATGCTCGAAAACATCACTTCAGCGGGCCAGGATGAAATTATTGCCTCTCTACAGAAGAGCGCCAGCGCTTACGCGGCCGATGAAGCTCATGTCGAGGCACGCAGCCCGCTGACGGTTATCCAGGTTCAGCCTGAGATAACGCTGACGGTAAAAGATAATGTGCAGCAGGTTCCGGTTGCCAGTGTCCCCCTGACTTTTCAGCTGGCGCTTGAGGAAGAGGATCTGCTTGGCGTAGCAAATCGCCCGATCCGCTGGCAGAGCAATGGCAAACCGGCTGGCGCTTCGGTCACTGACGATGCCGGCCTGGCGGCGATCGAACTGCCGGTTCCTGAGGTTTATGGCAACGGAGAATGGCGTATTGAGGCAGTTCTGGCCGATGTTAATCGTCAGGCCAGTCTGAGCTTAACGCTGCAAAAAAATCCGGTGCCCGCTTTAGCGGTGAAGGATGTCACCCTGAGCTGGGGAGAGGTGGCGCCGGCTTTACAGGTTACTGGCGGCAATAATAGCAACTACCAGTACCGTTCCGACGATAACAAGGTGGTGGCGGTGGATGAACAAGGCCTGCTGACAGTTAACGGCACCGGCAGCACCACAATCACCGTCAGCCAGCAGGCCACT
>NZ_JBFLVD010000020.1:0-87689 GCF_040750395.1 Scandinavium sp. UTDF21-P1B | reverse complement strand
GACGGTGACGGTAAATAAAGCCGCATCGACGGCGCTGAGCGCACAGCCGGTCAGTGTGACTTACGGCGATGCACCGCAGACGCTGAAAGTGAACGGCGGTAACGGCGGTGAGAAAAGCTACAGTTCGGATAATCCTGGCGTGGTAACCATTGACAGCATCGGGCTGCTGACCTTTACTGGCGCGGGCAGCGCAATGATAACGGTGTCACAGGCGGAAACGGAAACGCAAAAGGCTCCGGCCGATCTTAGGGTAGCGGTTGATGTCGGGATGAAAGCGCCGGCCAAACCGCAACCTGTTGGTGCGGACGGACTGGGCGCAACCTATACCGTTGATGTTTCAATGCTGGGTTTGCGCATTAACGATATTAATATCGACTGGAAATCTACCAAGGGTTACCGCAAAAATGGAAATGACCAGATTAGTAATGGTATAGCCAGCTTTGTTGCCCAAGATCCTGTGCTGCTGAACAGCGAGTTATATGTTGAAGTTTCCAGCAAAAGTATCTCATCAATAAAACCCGGAAAATCTCCGCAGACCGCGGAAATTATCGGCATACCGCTTATTAGCAGTGTCAGTGTGTCACCTTCTGCCACTGCCCCAGTGAATACCGGCATTAAGGCAAGCTACACAGGCTTTGATGCTCAGGGGACAGGAGCCGATGATTCCCGGTATCAGTGGTACTGGAGAAAAACAGGAAGTAACGATGCCTGGCAACCGGCCCAGAAAGATGGCAATACCGCCCAGACTTTTGTCACCGAGGATTCTTACGTTGGCTATGACGTGCGGGTTGGGGTTACGCCCAAAGGCAAAAACCAGACGGTGCAGGGGGAAGAGGTATTCAGTAACGCGGTATCAATTTACGGCACACCGTCCATTACCAGTGTCAGTGTGTCACCTTCAGCGACCGCTATTGTGAAAGCGCCACTGCAGGCCAGCTATACCGGGTTTAATGCCCAGGGAACAGGAGCCGATGATTCCCGGTATCAGTGGTACTGGAGAAAAACAGGAAGTAACGATGTCTGGCAACCGGCCCAGAAAGATGGCAATACCAGTAAGACATTCGTCACGGATGTTTCTTACGCAGGCTACGAGGTACGAGTGGGTGTCACACCTGTAGGTAGCGCGAAGCCGGATGAGCCAGGGACTGAAGTATTCAGTCAGGGTGTAGCCATAGTACGCAACACCTCACCAGCGCTGGTCGCGCAACCGGTATCGACCACTTATGGTAGCAGAGCGCAGACCTTGTTGGTGAGCGGCGGAAACGGTGCAGGCGTGAAAAGTTACCGATCGGATAAGCCCCAGATTGTTTCCGTTAGCAACAGCGGTGAATTGACTTTTATCGCTGCGGGAAGCGCTAAGATAACGGTATCTCAGACGGCAACGGATACGTACGATGCACCTGCCTCAATTGAGGTTGCTGTGGACGTTGGGATAAAAACGCCGCCAAAACCTGCGCCTGTTGGCCTGGGGGGATTGAATGCAACCTATAACGTTGATGTATCAGGGCTTGGTTTGCCGAATGACGATATTAATATCGTCTGGAAATCTACCAAGGGTTATAGCTGGCAGGGCAACTCTGAACTGAGTAATGGTAAAGCCACCTTTAGAGCCTGGGATACTCAATTGCTGAATAGTAAGCTTTACATTGAAGTTTCCAGCAAAAGTGTGCCATCACTCGCCGTTGGGATATCTCCGCAGACTGATGAGATTTTAGCTCCGCCCTCTGTTACGGACGTGAGTATATCACCAGCAGGGATTGCGATTGTCGGTCAACCGCTGACCGCAGAGTATAGATTTAACGCTAATGGGAATGGTAGTGATGCGTCTACGTTTCAGTGGTACTGGCGCGAAAGGGGAAGCTTGCAATGGAATCTGGTAAGCGACACGCCGGATGCAAAGCTGAAGACATTTACACCTCCCCGTTCTTATGGTGGAAGGGAAATCCAGGTACGCGTCACGCCGAAAACTGCGATCGCACAAGGAACCGAGGTATCCAGCAGTGAGGCGAGAATCGCACGGCAAGTTCGTATCGACTCTTACCATCAGACGTGGAAGCTGACTGGCCTGGGAGGGTACTGGATGTATTATGTAAAAGTACGTGTCGTTGATGTTGCAACAGGTAAGCCAGTTCCTGGAATCTCGGTTTATTTTAGACAAACTCACGTTGGTTCATCAGACGCGTGGGACCTGAGAGTGACTGGAAGTGATGGAACGACATCAGATGCAGATGGTTACCGTGAACAGGCATCTGCTTACTTTAAAGCGTGGATCACCGATAGTCGGGTGATCGGAGGGACTTCAGAACCCTCTGACAGAGTCCGTATTAATGGTGATAAAAATACCTGGATTTCGATACCTGAAAGCCATTTGTTTGGGAAAGTACTTAATATAGATATGTAATACAACGGCTGCTGGTACATTAACAGCAGCTAGCCGACAAATGTAGTACTTCCTGTTAGCAGGCAGCCAGCAGATAAAACTGCTCCGGCGGGGACAGTTCGTTCCCGCCCGGATGTGCATATTCGTTTATAGCTGGTACCGGGAGAACAGCGCTGAGTATGGCGGAATCTCTCGGTCATCAATCAAACTGATTGGTGTAAACCTTCAAACTGATTGGTGTAAACCTTTTGGCGTCATAAAAGCAACCTTGCAAGCAGGTCTAGCTTATTAAAGCTATGGCAGCGGTTGACGCTGCTTACCGAGCAATATCAAACATCTGCGTCTGAGCCAGCAGGCTGTAAAGCTGACAGACGGATTGTACTCCCCGGTTTCTCCATGGGGCGCAGCGTGTCGCTCTCAAGAGAGCAGCTGCTGGTCAGCTGGGTTCACTTCCTGCCAGAATCGCCTGACTAGTTGCATCCAGCTCCTTTGGCATGGCATTCAGCGCCGCCGGACGTCACTGGTGCAATGAATAACCGTCATCCCCACCTTGGATATGCGTATCGCTGATCAGCAAGGTAGTAACAACGCCGATTGCTGGTAAGGTACCGGCTTGCTTGGTGGCAAAGAAAAACTGAATATCGCGATGTGCTTCTCTGGTTATTATGAGAAAAAGATGGGTGTCGATCTGAATTTTTCCTTATTAAGGGTGGCTGGGTTGTTTTTCAGAGGGTGCTGTTATCAGTTATATGATATTTGTCTGAGTGTAATTCTGGTGAAAGTGATTGCGATTTTATTTCTGCTAATTATTTTGCCGATAAAAATCGGCTGCCCGGTCTTATATCTGTAACCAATTATTTTTATGCGACTTTTTTGTTATCGGAGTATGCACTGATCGGTAATAAAAGTGAGTGAAATGGTAAGTAATTCCGTTGCCACTGTTATATTGTTGGTTTAATTTGAATCCCATCACAAATGTTTAGCTGGGTTTATAGACTTCATTCTGAGCGGAGGGTACTTTGTGATGCAATTAGGATCGTAGATTAATCCAGCTGGCTGAATGAGTTATCTGTCAGCCTTTAATCTAGGGAGCAGTTATGCAAAGCAAGGTAATTATCTTTTCGTTATTTTTACTCGCCACTCTGAGCCTGTCGGCACAGGCGGTGTCAGCTCCTTTAAAAATTTTAATCGTCAACGACGACGGCTGTGAATCTGCTGGCAGTACCTTATTGCAGGATAAGCTGAAGGCTAAAGGTTATGAGGTCTGGATGGTGGCTCCAGCCACTAATCAGAGCGGCGTCGGTTCCGCAATCACTTTCAAAACCGGCAAATTGTTCGAGGTAAAAACAGTCGCAGACCGGCGTTACTGCTTTCCTGGCACCCCTGCCGATGCGGTAGATTTCGGCTTGCGCGGTTTGCTGAAGGATAATCCGCCAGATCTGGTGATCTCCGGGGTTAACGACGGTCCCAATACAGGTATGTCCCAGGTGAACAGCGGCACCGTCAGCGCTGCGGTTCGTGCTGTGCGCTACGGCATTCCGGCCATTGCCGCCAGTATCGGCTACCTGCTTTCCGAACAGGAGATGAAAAATCACTGGCCAGCGACGCATAAATATCAGCCGGACTCGGTTGATTACGTCGTTGGTTTAGTTGATAAGCTCAATGCTAAGCGTACCGCAGGTTCGCCGCTATTACCGAAAGGTTCCGGACTGAGCATCAATTATCCGGCGCTGGCCAGGTCTCACATCAAAGGCGTGCATTACAGTGAAAACGAGAGGTATCCCACGCCGCAAATTGGTTACCAGCTAATGGAAGACGGCAAAGCGAAGCAGATTTTTAATCCGGCGGCGCTGGAGCCAACCACGGATAACACCGACTCCGGCTGGCTTAACAAGGGCTATATCGTTTATACCCTGTTCGACGGTTCATGGGATGCTCCACAGTATCAGGCCCGGTACCAGGCGCTGCTGGCTGAATAAGCAGCGACAGTGTAGCCGTCAGACGGCACAGGACGCCGCATGGTAGCTCATCGGGCGGCGAATGCCTAACGCCTCAGGACTAAGGATGGAAACTACTATGCAATATCAGGAGCTGGCCAGCGATATCCTGCGCCATGTTGGCGGGCGGGAGAATATTAAAAGTCTGCTGCACTGCGCGACGCGATTGCGCTTTAAGCTACACGATCACCACCAGGCGGATGCCGCAGGCCTGAAGCTCAATCCTGAGGTGCTCATGGTGGTGGAGAGCGGCGGTCAGTTTCAGGTGGTAATCGGTAATCACGTGCATGATGTCTGGCTGGCGGTATGCCAGGCCGCCGGACTCAGCGATGATGCTGCGACCCAGCAGCCCGCAGGCGAAGAGGAAGAGAAGGGCTCGCTGCTGGCAAGGCTTATCGATGTGGTTTCCGGCATTTTCACGCCATTTCTTGGCGTTCTGGCTGCCAGCGGCATATTAAAAGGGTTTCTGGCGCTCAGCCTGCCGCTCGGCTGGCTGAGTGAGAGCAGCGGTACCTGGCGCATCCTGTTTGCTGCCAGCGATGCCCTGTTCTACTTTCTGCCGCTGGTGCTCGGCTATACCGCGGGTAAAAAATTTGGCGGCAATCCTTTCTTAACCATGGTCGTCAGTGGGTCGCTGGTGCACCCGATGATACTGCAAGCCTTTGAGATGGAGGCAGGGGGCGCAACCGAAAGCTTCCTTGGTATCCCGGTGGTTTACATTAACTACGCCTCCTCAGTCATTCCGGCTGTCTGTGCCGCATGGTTCTGCTGCTGGCTAGAGCGACAATGTAATAAGCGAATGCCAGCAGCGGTGAAGAACTTCTTGACGCCCTTGGTATGCATCACGGTGGTTGTGCCGCTGACTTTACTGGTGATCGGACCGCTGGCAACCCGAATGGGCGAACTGCTGGCCGCTGGTTTCCTTGCTGTCTATGAGTTCGCCCCCTGGCTGGCTGGAGGCATTCTAGGCACGCTGTGGCAGGTGTGTGTGATCTTCGGTCTGCACTGGGGACTGGTTCCTCTGATGATGAATAACCTGTCGATCCTCGGTCATGATCCCATGCTGGCGATCCTGCTGCCAGCGGTATTTGGCCAGGTTGGTTCAGCTATCGGGGTGTTGCTCAAAACTCGTGATGTGCGCCTGAAAACGCTGGCGGGATCAGGGGCTGTCGCTGGCGTCTTCGGTGTCACTGAGCCTGCGGTGTATGGCGTCACTCTGCCGGGCCGTCGGCCGTTTATTTTCGGTTGCATCGGCGGCGCTGTTGGCGGCGCGGTGGTCGGCTTCAGCCAGAGTCAGGTCTACTCCTTTGGCATGGCGAGCATTTTCACCCTTGCCCAGGTTATTCCTCCGGGCGGAGTGGATAGCACGGTGTGGGGCGCTGTTGCCGGCGTGGCGGTTTCTCTGGGGCTTTCCTGCCTGCTGACGCTGGTCGCTGGAGCTCCGAAGTCGATGCCGGAGCAGAAACCTCAAGGTACAGGCGTTACCGGCGATAACCATATTCTGGCGCCGCTGAGCGGCGCCGCCGTCGCGCTCGAAGCGGTCGCGGATGCCACCTTTGCCAGCGGTGTGATGGGCGCCGGGGCGGCAATTATTCCTGACCAGGGGCGGGTGCTGGCGCCTTTTCATGGCGAGGTCGCCTCACTGTTCGCCACCCGGCACGCGATCGGACTGATCAGTGACAGCGGCATTGAGGTGCTGATTCACATTGGTATCGACACGGTGAAACTCAAGGGCGAGCATTTCACCGCCTGGGTCAAACCGGGTGACAGAATTCAGCCCGGCGATGTGCTGATTACCTTCGAGCGTGAGGCCATGCTGCGCAAAGGCTACGATTTGAGCACGCCGGTTATCATTAGCAACAGTGACGAATTCGCCGGAGTGGAGCCGGCGCAACAGGGTGTTTCTGTCCATGCTGGCGCTCCTTTCCTGCTGGTTATACGCTGAACATAAAGGGAAAAGATTATGAGGGTAGAGTTTCCTGATGGATTTTTATGGGGCGGCGCGCTGGCGGCCAATCAGGTTGAAGGAGCGTGGCAGGAGGGCGGTAAAGGGATATCGACGTCCGATATGCTGCCTGATGGTATTTTTGGTCCTGTGACGCAGAGAAAGCCAGGTGACTGGAGTATTAAAGATGTCGCGATAGATTTCTACCATCGTTATCCGCAGGATATCGCCCTGTTTGCTGAGATGGGATTCACTTGCCTGCGGGTATCCATTGCCTGGGCGCGCATTTTTCCGCAGGGCGATGAACTGCAACCCAATGAGGCGGGCTTGGCCTGGTACGATGCGCTGTTTGATGAACTGCTCCGGTTCCAGATCCAACCGATGGTAACCCTGTCTCACTACGAGATGCCATGGGGGCTGGTGGAAAATTATGGCGGGTGGGGCAACCGTAAGCTGATTGAGCTGTTTGAGCGCTATGCCCGTACCGTGTTTACACGCTATCACCATAAAGTGAAGCTGTGGCTGACGTTCAACGAGATCAACATGTCACTGCATGCGCCTTTAACCGGCGTTGGCCTGCCGGCGGGATGTACTGAGGCAGAAATCTACCAGGCGATTCACCATCAGCTGGTCGCCAGCGGCCTGGCGGTAAAGGCCTGCCATGAAATTATTCCTGATGCTAAAATTGGCAATATGCTGCTTGGTGGCCTGGCCTACCCGCTCACCTGTAAGCCCGTCGATGTTTTTGCCACTCTGCAGGAGAACCGTAGCTGGCTGTTCTTCGGCGACGTTCAGTGCCGGGGAGCCTGGCCGGGCTATATGCAACGTTATTTGCGCGATAACGGCATTACGCTGCATATGACCGCAGAAGATCAGGCAGCATTGCGCCATACCGTGGACTTCGTCTCTTTCAGCTATTACATGACCGGATGCGTAACGGCGGATTCAGCGCTGGCGGCAAAACAGCGCGGCAATATCCTCAATATGGTGCCGAATCCACATCTTGAAAGCTCCGAATGGGGCTGGCAAATAGATCCGATCGGTCTGCGCACTCTGCTAAATACGCTGTGGGATCGCTATCAGAAGCCGCTGTTTATCGTTGAAAATGGTCTCGGCGCGCAGGATAAACCCGGGGACGACGGTCGCATTGATGATGGCTATCGCATCAGCTATCTCAATGATCATCTGGCTCAGGTGCGGCAAGCGATCGCTGACGGCGTGGAAGTCATGGGCTACACCTGCTGGGGGCCAATCGATTTGATTAGTGCATCAAAGGCGGAAGTGTCCAAGCGCTACGGCTTTATCTATGTCGACCTGCAGCCAGATGGCTCCGGCTCCCTGCAACGCAGCAGAAAACAGAGCTTTTACTGGTATCAGCAAGTGATTGCCAGCAATGGCCGAAGTGTCACGCCCTGAGAAAGAGCATGGGTATTATTTATCTCAGCGATACTGATTTTTCTCTCAATCTCTTTTAAGCCGGGAAAGGAAATGAAAATTTTAGTCACTGGCGGTGCGGGTTTTATCGGCTCCGCTCTCATACGCCATATAATCAGGAACAGCCAGGATGAGGTCATCAATGTTGATAAGCTGACCTATGCAGGAAATTTAGCCTCGCTGGCTGAAATAGAAAATTCTGAGCGCTATCAGTTTGAATATGCTGATATCGGTGATAAGGAAAAGATGACGCAGATATTCGCTAGGCACCAACCCGATGTTGTGATGCATCTTGCTGCGGAAAGCCATGTTGACCGTTCTATTCTGAGCGCCGCGACATTTATAAATACCAATATTATCGGTACCTGGGTGCTACTTGAAGTGGCGCGAAAATACTGGTCAGAGCTGGATGCACTGAAAAAAATGCGCTTTCGCTTTCATCATATCTCTACGGATGAAGTATATGGCGATTTGCCCCATCCCGATGATCTGGCTGAGGCTGACCCACTGCCACTTTTTCATGAAAAAACCGCCTATGCGCCAAGCAGTCCCTATTCTGCATCCAAAGCCGCCAGCGATCATCTGGTCCGCGCTTGGGCCCGCACCTATGGTTTGCCGACCATCGTCACTAACTGCTCTAATAACTATGGACCTTACCACTATCCGGAAAAGCTTATTCCCTTAATTATCCTTAATGCCTTAGCTGGGAAGCCACTGCCGGTATATGGTAAAGGCGACCAGATTAGAGACTGGCTTTATGTGGAAGATCACGCTCGGGCGCTATATTTAGTGGCGACAGCAGGTAAAGCGGGTGAGACCTACAATATTGGCGGGCACAATGAGAAGAAAAATATTCAGGTAGTGCACGCCATCTGTGACCTGCTGGATGAGTTTGCGCCAAAAACAGTCTCCTGTCGTGAGCAAATTACTTATGTAACCGATCGTCCAGGCCACGATCGCCGTTATGCTATCGATGCCAGTAAAATTAGGCGGGAACTGGGTTGGCAACCCCAGGAGTCTTTTGAAAGCGGTATCCGTAATACCGTTAAATGGTATTTAACTAATTTACCATGGGTAGAAACGATTAAAGAGAGTCATCTCCCCACGCTTATTTAACATTAAGGAATTAAGATTTATGAAAGGGATTATTCTGGCTGGAGGTTCCGGAACCAGGTTGTACCCAACGACGATTGCCATCTCCAAGCAGCTGTTATCGGTTTATGACAAGCCAATGATTTATTATCCGCTGGCTGTTTTAATGCAGGCTGGCGTCAGGGATATATTAATAATCACCACGCCAGAGGATCAGGGCAGCTTTATCCGCCTGCTGGGCAATGGCGGCCATATGGGTATTAATCTTAGCTATGCGATACAGCCTGAGCCAGCAGGGCTGGCCCAAGCTTTCATTATTGGCGAGAAGTTTATTGGCCATGAATCGGTCTTCCTGATTTTGGGCGATAATATTTTTATTGGCCAGCATTCGTTTAACGTTAAACTGTCGAATCCGGCCAACAGAACGTCCTGCGGCGCCACTATTTATTGCCATCAGGTGGCAGATCCCTGCCGCTTTGGCGTCGTAGAGTTGGATGCATCCCGTAATGTCCTCAGCATCGAAGAGAAGCCGGAACGACCAAAATCTGACTGGGCTGTAACTGGCTTGTATCACTATGACAGTCAGGTTGTCGATATCGCTAAGACCATTAAACCCTCCGGGCGGGGAGAACTGGAAATAACCTGCGTTAATGCCACCTATCTGAAGAACAATGCGTTAAACGTTGAATTTTTAGCGGAGGATGTCTTCTGGCTGGATACCGGGACCAATGATAGTTTGCATATGGCAGGTTCGTTTGTAAAACAAGAGCAGCATAAGCACAACCTCGTTTTATCCTGCCCGGAGGAGATTGCCTGGAGAAACGGCTGGTTAAGTGACGAGGAACTTTATCACAGTGCTGAGAAATTAAAAAAAGGTCGTTACGGCGACTATCTTTTCAATCTGCTGGTGACCCGGACAGGACAATGCAGGCATGATGCTGCTGGCTTGCTGATGACAGATAGCGTTAACTATGGATGAGTTATGGGTAAATTCAACATTGAGTCATTAAGTATTCCAGATGTGAAATTAATTAAACACCAAGTTATCGATGATAACCGTGGAACATTTTCCGAAATTTTCAACCGCGATTATCTGAAAAATCTGGGCGTCGATTGCTGTGTATTCCAGGAAAATTTCACAGTGAATCATCGCGGGGTGGTTAGGGGGCTGCATTGTCAAATCGAACCATATATTCAGGATAAACTGGTACGCTGCACCAAAGGCAGGATTTTTGACGTGGTGGTTGACGTCCGCACCAACTCCCCCTGGTTTGGTAAATGGATTAGCATAAACCTGTCTGAAGATGACAATAGCTTATTATGGGTGCCGGGCGGTTTTCTGCATGGCTTCTGCTCGCTGGTTGATAACACCGTGGTAGAGTTTAAGTGCACAGGTCAATGGAATCTGGCATATGAAAGGGCAGTTATCTGGAACGACCCATGGCTGAATATCAACTGGCCGCTGCCTCATGATGAAATCGTGGTGTCAGAGCGAGAATTAACGCGCAACGATTTCTCAGCGGTTAAAAACTGGTTTTTTTATGAGCCAGGAGCTGAGTTAATGATGGATAAGTAAATCCAGAGTGATAGCTGTTATAGCCGGAGTTAGCCGATAAAGTCGGAGGGGAAGAATTTTAATTATCAGGTATGCCAGCAACAGCGCGGTGCGTCTCAATCCATAACTCTGCTTTTAACTTATCTGACAGGTATGGTTAGCAGTACATCATCATCCATAATGAAACTTATATTATGGAGCGGGTTTTTATTAGTCGTATTGCACAGCAATGCTATCCGGGTCATGACTTTACCCTCTCCTGTTTTATTAGCAGGAGAGGGGGAAGAGCCATGCACGACAGTCGGCGGTTGGTTAAGGTAGTCAATAACATCGTCGGCTGTTGATACCTATAAATAGACGGTTACGGCTACTTCATCAGGATTAAAGGATTCATGCATTCAGCTCATCTCGCTACTAGCCTGGCTTTGTTGATTCTGTCGATCAGCGGACGGGCCGCAGCTAAGGATATTAAGCAGCAAAATACGCTATGGAATTAGGCTCTCGCTGACCCCTTTTTCACTGATGCTCAACTTGCGTTGTCGCTTAAAAATCAGTGGAAATATATTAAGGAAGATAATTCCAGTGCGCAGCGGGTCCATAATGCCTGGGGACAGGGGGGCGCTGTGGACTATCAGTCAGGCTATTTTCATGACCTTATTGGTATCGATGCGGTGTGGTATGGCGCTGTCAGGCCCGGGGCCTGTGACTGGTTCAACTCTCGAAGCGTGCTGCATAACAGCGAGGATCATGCCGGCGGGTTCTCACAGTTCGGTCAGCGCAACATTAGACTGAAATATCCGCTGGTGGGCAGCTAACTCAATGCCCGTTTGGGCTGGCAGACGCTGAAAATTTTCGGCGTTATCTCTAACTCCATGTGTATGTCGCCAACCAGCTACTCAGGCATCAGCGGATCGTTAAACCATGACAATATCACTCTGCGCGCAGCCTGGATTCAACGCTCAATGAAGTGCAACTCGCCAGAGATCAAACGTTTTCAAACCAACACCGACCGGGACATCAACCATCTCGCCAGCGGCGAGTTGAGGTGGGAAAGCTAGTTGCTGGACGTTCGGTACGGCTATGGCGAAAGCCTGACTTTCGGTCTGCAACTGTATGCGACCGAGGTGCTTGTTCAATATAGTGCTATGCCAGCCAGCGTGATTTTGACCATCATGCCAGCCACGTAGCCCTCGATGCCAGCGCCAGCTGGAACAGTCGTTGGGGCGTCGGTTATACGAGTGCCAGCAAAGCCAACGAAGTGGGTTTTTATCCGCGCCATAAGAGCAAAAACTCGCGCGGCACGTTTATCTCAATGGTTTATGCAGGAGATGATTACTTGCGCGATCGGGAGCTGGTACTGGCGTACCTGGTTGCACCTGAGCGGGCGGTGGGCGTGCTCAGCAATATCGCTCAGTTCAACTACCGTGGCAATCATGTTCGTAGCGGCGAAGTCAACGTGTTCAGCCGCCGGGCCGAAGCTGAAAGAGCTGAGCTTATTTACTGCGGCTAAGGCTGTATTCGGCTAATGAGATAATTTCAGCCTGACAGGTCGTCGGGCTTTGCTCTTTGCCTGTTCTGCCCTGCTGAAAGGCTATCAGCGAACTATCAGTATTACTGTTAAGGTTTTTATGCGGCTGACTGAACAGCATGCTAAGAAAGTTTTCGCTGACATTGTGACTGATAAAACTGTGAGCGCCGGCTTTTATTGCCGACTGCAGCAGGCGCAGATTTTGAAATGGCGAGGTAGTAATAATCTCAATTTCCGGGTGGCGTTGTTTTATATCCTTAACCAGTAGTAAATCTTCTATTTCAGACTGATGCGGATACTGTTCGCTGGCAGTTAATTGCAGACTGAGAAACAAATAGTCAGGCCGATGATGCGCCAGCAGATGGTAGAGTTCCGTTACGCTGCTAGCTTCAGCCATCACTACTAACGGAGTGTTATTTTTTTGCGCAATGCTCTCTATCATATCAGTCAGGCCGCGCCTGATAATATAGCTCTTGTCCGCCAGAATAATTTGTTGCTTCATTGCAATGTTCCTTTGCTTTCAGGGATAACGTTACGCTGAACCCAAACGCTGAATCAGCGCGATAACAATAGCGTCTTTCACTTTATAACACCATAATGCAACTGGTAATTTACCCGGTTTTTTTTGTTATATTTTATTTAGCGATAAATTTAGCCTTAATGCACTGAGAAATTACTTAATATATGACAGAGCATTCTGCGGGCAAGGTGATTTTTTCCCTGGCGATAATTGTTTAATTTTACCGGCAGAATAATACGGGCAGGTTATTTTCCGGTATTTAAATTTAGATTATAAGCAGGTAAAAATAAAATGGTTTGTCGTATTTCTAGCCAGAGATCCGCTAAAAAAATCAGGCTGTCCTGCCTGACCGCACTCTGCTGCGCCAGTGAGTTCAGTTTACCAGTGCTGAAGATGTTATGCAGGTAACCGCAGTGGCTCCGACTGAGGCAGACAGGGTGATGGTCAGCCAGATCTGCAATGGCGGCAGTAATGGCGACCCGGTGTTTCGTGGCATATTTGATTCACGCCTGAATATTCTGGCTGATGGCGGTAATCTGCAGGGGCTGAGGATCGCGTATGGATTCGCCCACGGCTTATATTTCGCCGAAGAATTTCGATTTAGTGGAGATCATTTCGGGACCGAAGACGGTGCTGTTTGAACGGGCAACGGAACGTTTCTCTGAGCCAAGCATAAAAGTTTCGTTCTGGCTGGCGCTAACGGCAGGGATGACCAGCAGCTGAGTATGGCTGCCGGCAATCCGGCCGGCTGGTTACAGCTGGATGCCAACCACACAATGGCCGATAACTTTAAAGTGGGCGATGGCACATAGGTGCCGGGTATGTGGCGCAAGTGGAACAGCGGTGTAATCCTGGGCTGGACGCCCTCCGCTGACGATCTGGTCGAGCTGTCGGTGAGTGGCGGCGATGGTGAAGCCCGCTTTGCCGGGCGAGCTATGGCCGGCGCGAAATTCCTACGCAACAATGCGGCGCTGAAAGTGGAAAAATACAATCTTACCGAGCATCTCAGCAAGCTGCGTGGCTACTACAACAGTACCGGGCATGTCATGAACAATTATTCGTTACGTCGGCCGCCGATGATGAAAATGTCCTCTGAGGTCGGCAGCATAGTTTATGGCACACGCCTGAGTGTGGAGTGGCAAAAGGATGGCACTCACATCACGAGCCCAGCAAAATCAGCATCGCAAGGAGCAGTCTGAGGTGTGGAAAGCGGATGCAGAATATCGTCAGGCTGGTGTGTTCTCCGAGTGGCAACAAAATGTCAGTGAGAACGGTAAAACTGTGACTGGCGCGCGTATCGACTGCATTCGTGCCACTGATATGCGCCAGAGGCGCAATGAGGTCATTGCCAGGGGCGTGTAGCGAAGGATCAGGGAAATGTCACCGGACGTGATCTCGAGCGTTCGCCGTGCTGTCATAGAAGCTGAATTACTAAATTAACCAGGATCTCAGCGTTGGCGGTGGTATCGATAATATTTTCAATAAGAACTATTCACAGCATCTGAATGGTGCCGGTAATGAACAGTTTGGTTTTTCTTCTAGCCAGCGGATACCCGAACCGGGACGCAGTTGGAGGCTCAACGCGGAGTATAAATTCTGACCAATAAATAGTGTGAGTGCCCTTCGGGACAAGGATGGTCCTGTTTCCTTCGTGGGCGGTTTGCCCACGATTTTTTTTATTTGCGACCGTTTAACACCAGCATCACTCAACCGTTCCGATTCTGATTTCCGGCCTTGAAAAGGTATAGAAAACAAAACCGTTTTCCAACGTTAACTTCTGCTGTCAGCTACCGGGGTAACCGCCATCTGCCTTACAGCGTGACGCTCTGTACCTTTATTGAATAGATTAAAGTAGCTCCCGGCGGGATGGAGGGAGGATAACCCTTGTCGCCATAAGCCAGCTCCGGCGGTACCAGCAAAGTAATCTGGCCCTGATTGCCAATCAGTGACAGCGCGTCCTTAAACAGCGGCGGATACTCCTGTAACTGCTGCGAAATAAAGGAGCCGGTGCGGGCCATATCATTCACCACTGTGCCATCGGCCAGACTCTCTGTTACCTGAATATCCACCTGGCTTTCATTCCTGATTTTCCCCCGTCCATGCTGCTCGATGCGATAGTAAAAACCCGAGGCGGCGCGACGGCTGCCGCTACGCTGAATAAACTGTTTAATATAGCGAGCATCCTGCAGTCGCTGCTGGGAGGCAAACCTCTGGCTGGCGGTCTGCAATGACGACTCTCTGCTCTGCAATACAGCGTCAAGTTCATCCTCGGTCAGGCGATTTTTTTGCTTAAGTTGATCCTCAATTCCGGCCAGGATCGCCCGGCTGTCATTGGGCATACTGAGCGTACGGTTACGTTGCTGCATCAGGGCAATATCACGCCCAATCAGTATACCGGTGGCGTAGTCAGCTTTTTGCTCCGCCGAGAGCGAGAAGCGCGCGCTCAGGGTTGACGAGGTGAGGCGGGCAAAGCTTGCCCGTATATCCGTCAGGGTAAATATTGCATCCAATACAGGGCCTAGGTTGGCGGTTGGAAGAGATTTTGGCGCCGCTGCCGCCTGTTTTTTTAGGCTCTGAATCTCCGCCTTCAGCCCGGCCTGCTGTTGTCGGGCGAGCTTTTTTTCAGCAGTAAGTTCCTGTTTCAGTCGGTTGATTTGGCGTTCCTGCTGCTTCAGCCGGCCTGCGTCAATGGGCGGCTGTTTTGTCTCCATGGGCTGGGAGAGCATGGGGGGCGTGGCAGGGACCGGTGGTGCCAGGAAATTATTTTGCAGCGGCTCACTGGTACGGCTGTGATCCCAGATAAACTCCTGCGCTGACAGCGAGCAAGGAATAATAAGCAGCAGCCATAGCGACCACGCGCCCCTTAAAGTAAAAAAGTTAACCATCTTAATTGAGATCCTGGGTTTTGCGGCTGATTTCTAATGGCACTGATTATTAGGTGGTGTGATTTGTCAGGTTTTGTAATGGTATTTATTACAGAAAAAAAACCATCAAGCAATTTACCTGGCTGACATAACTCATTTACTGGAATTTCTTCCTGGTGGGTTAATGATGCATTTCTTAAATGGAAATATCATTTATTACCTGCTGTTCATTATATTTATCTGGTCAAAGGAATTTTCCTGGCGTGACAGGATCCCATTGACAGAGGATATAGCTTTCAGTGGTTCAATTTAATGGAGTAGTAACAATGCAGATGAAAAAGATGTGGGCACCTTTGCTGGCTCTCAGCTTTCTGACCGGTACAGCACAGGCTGCACCCGAGGACTCAGGTAAAATCACCTTCACTGGCGCTATCACTGCGTCGCCATGCAGTATTGCACCAGACTCAACGGATATTAACGTGCCGATGGGTGTAGTAACTGCCAGCGTGCTGAAGCAGGGCGGTCAGGCGACGCCTGTTCCCTTCAATATCAACCTGCTTGATTGCCAGGCGGACTCAACCGTTACCGTTAAATTTACCGGTACGGCTGATGGTACCGATGGGACGCTATTAGGTCTGCAGGGCGGACACGCTGCAGGCGCGGGTATTGCTCTGCTGAGCGATAACAATACCCAGATCCCGCTCGGTGAGGATTCATCGGACATCCAGATCAACAGTGGCAACAACTCTATCCGCCTGCAGGCGGCATTAAAAGGTAACTCAACAGAGGCGGCTCACGTAGTCACCCCGGGTGAATTTACCAGCCTGGCGACTTTTACGCTGGCTTATAACTAACGCGGTTTACTCTTTTTGCTCTGAGTAGCTGGTGACGAAGGGAATCGCCACCAGCTGATTCCGCGTTGAGGTGAAGAACATGTCAAAATTAAAACGCTATAGCATTGGTATCCCCTTACTGCTCACGGCAATAAGCGTAACAGCAAATGACCAACATCAGGGAAAATTGTCAATGTCAGGGGCCATCGTTACCGCGGCCTGCGGTATTGCAAGCGACAGCGTGGCACAAACAGTGGATTTTGGCCAGTTGCCGGTAAGGCGACTGGTGGCGGAATCTAACAGCAGAATCGCCGACAGCGGCCAGCAGTTTGTACTACGCACCACCTCCTGTAACGGCTTTTCTGACGGTGAGCGGCTGTTCAGTATTCAATTCTCCGGTACGCCGAGCGAGTACGACCCCCGTCTGCTACAGCCGGGGGGCGAAGTGAATGGTGTGGCGATTGAATTCACCAGCAGTAAAGGCGAGGTAATCTCCCTCGACAGGTCATTTAATATAAAAGAATTAATGTCGGAGCAGGGCCAGCTGGTTTTTCACGCTTCCTTGCGTGGTTTTGGTCAGCAGGTTGGGGCAGGGGAAATTAATGCCATGGCGCAGATATCCCTCAGTTATTTTTGATTTTTTTTATATGCATAGCGTCTGTGGACAGAATAAGTGAACCGTGCTGTATTTGCTTTGAGATTAATGGATGTTCTCTATGATTTCCTTAAGTTCGCGGAAAAAATTATTAGCGGTATGTATAGGTCTGTCCTTTTGCAAAAGTCATTCCGCCGAGGCCGTGACGGAGTTTAATACTGATGTGCTGGATATTAATGAGCGCAGCCGTATTGATTTGAGTAATTTTTCCAACGAAAACTATATATTACCCGGCGATTATCTGCTGGATGTCAGAATCAATAATAATACCTTAAGCCAGCGTAATATTCATGTCTATGCCGATGCCGAGAACAGCCAGGCCTCACGCATCTGTTTGCCCGCAGATCTGATCAAGGCGATGGCGCTGAAAAAAGCCGCTGTTGACAAGGTGCAATACTGGCGCGACGGCGAGTGTGCGGATCTGAGCGCGATCGAAGGGGCGCGGGTATCCAATCGCCTCGGACAGGGTACGCTACAGATCTCTATCCCGCAGGCGTCGATGAAGTACTCTGCGCCGAACTGGACGCCGCCAGAGCAGTGGGATCAGGGTATTCCCGGTTTGCTGCTGGATTACAATCTCAGCGGTCAGATTGGCAAACGCTATGGCCGTGGCGAAACGCACAGTTCCTATAACAGCTTCAGCAGCTACGGAACGTTGGGTGCCAATGCTGGCGGCTGGCGCGCGCGCGCGGATTATCAGGCCCATGCCGAACGGAATCGCTTACGCAACAGCCGGGGCTTTAGCTGGAACCAGATTTATGGTTTTCGTCCTCTGCCGGAAATGGGCGCGCGTCTCGCCGTTGGCGAGCTGTATCTGGATTCTGCCGTGTTCAGTAACTTCCGCCTGACCGGCGTCAACCTGCGCGATGATGAGCGCATGCTACCGCCCAATCTGCAGGGCTATGCTCAGGAGATCCGCGGCATCGCTAACAGTAACGCGACAGTGCGCGTACTGCAGGCAGGACGCGTGCTGTATGAGACTACCGTACCCGCCGGGCCTTTTGTTATTCAGGATTTGAGCAGAGGTGTGCGGGGCAAACTGGAAGTGCGCATCGAAGAAGAGGATGGTCATGTCTCCAGCTTTGAAGTCAACAATATGTCGCTGCCTTATCTGACCCGTCCGGGCAAAGTGCGCTACAACCTCTCGGCAGGCAGACCCTCAACGCTGAATCATCGCCTAACCGGTCAGGGGCTGGTGATGGCTGATTTCTCCTGGGGGCTGAATAACACCTGGTCGCTGTATGGCGGCTCGCTGCTGGCGGGTAATTACAACGCGCTGAACGCCGGAGCGGGCGTTAATCTGAACGCCCTCGGCGCGCTGTCAATGGATGTCACCCAGTCAGTTGCCAGACTGCCGGGACGGGATCGTGACGCCGGTATGTCGCTCAAGGTGCAATATGCCAAGCGCTTTGATGCTTGGAACAGCCAAATCACTTTCGCCGGCTACCGTTTCTCGCAGCGTAAATATATGGACATGTCCAGTTATCTGGATGTCCGTAACAGCAGCAAGACGGGTGAATACCAACGTCGTGAGAAGCAGGCTTATACCCTGACGGCGAACAAAACCTTCTGGGCCGACGATCCGGCGAAGAGCGTGACAGCTTATATCAGTCACACCTATCAGGATTACTGGAACAGCGGTCAGCGTAACCGCACCGATTTGTCACTGAGCAAAATGTTTGATGTGGCCGGTGTCAAAAACGTCTCGGTCTCGATGACAGCATATAAGTCGAAATACTATCGCAGCGATGATTACGGCGGTGCGCTGAACGTCTCTGTGCCGTTCGGTAATGGACGACGGGCGGGGTACAACCTGCAGTTGAACCGTCAGGATACCAGCCAGACCGCCTCTTACAGCGATTATTCCGACCCCAACAACAGCTGGAACATCAATGCCGGCGTTAACCAGCGTGGTAAAGCGATTGCCAGTGGTTACTACACCCACGCCTCGCCCTATGGTTCGCTCAATGTTAACTCCTCTTATCAGCAGGACAGCTACACCGCGCTGAGCGGCACGGTACGCGGCGGGGTAACGGCAACCGCGCAGGGCGCCGCCGCGCACCGCGAGTCGATGGGCGGCAGCCGCATTCTGGTCAGTACCGGCGAGGTGTCCGGGGTGCCGATTGATGGCGGACGCGCGGTGACTAACCGCTTTGGCCTGGCGGTGGTTCCCGGCGTCAGTAGTTATTACGACACCACCACGCGCATTGACGTTAATAACCTTGCCGATGACGTAGAGGCTACCCGGGCGGTGGTTCAGGGGACCCTGACGGAAGGCGCCATTGGCTATCGCAATTTTGAAGTGGTGAAAGGCGAAAAAATGTTCGCGGCGTTGCGCACGGTGGACGGCGTCGCGCCGCCTTTCGGCGCAATTGTGCTGAATAAAGCGGGGCGGGAAGTTTCGGTAGTGAATGATGACGGCAGCGTTTATCTGACCGGCGTCCAGCGCAATGAGACGCTGGACGTGGCCTGGGGAGGGCGAAAGCAATGCCGCATTGAAGTTCCGGCAAATTACCAGAGCCTGTCACAGCTCCTTTTACCCTGTAAATAATCGAGATTATGGAAAAATTATGATGCATTTTTTGACTAAAACAGCCCTGTTACTGGCGCTCTCTTTTAGCGCAGCCATTAGCCATGCCGCGCTGACGCCCGATCGTACCAGGATAATTTATAATGCTGATATGAAATCAATCAGCCTAAATATTAATAATGATAATAAAAAATTGCCCTTTCTGGCGCAGTCCTGGATTGAAGACAGTCAGCATAAAAAAGTCAATGGTCCGCTGGTGGTGATGCCGCCATTGCAACGCATTAATGCGGGAGAGCGCAGCCTGGTGCGTATTGCCACTACTGCGGGGGTGGCGCAACTGCCGCAGGATCGGGAAACGCTGTTCTATTTTAATCTGCGGGAGATCCCACCGCGCCCTGAAAAAAGCAACGTTATGCAGATTGCGCTGCAGTCGCAGCTGAAACTGTTTTACCGGCCAAAGGCAATTGTGCCGGAAAAGGCGGCAGTCTGGCAGGACCAGCTGCTATTTAACCAAACCTCAGCTGGCGTCAGCATTGAAAACCCAACGCCATATTACATTACGCTCAGCAGTATGACGCGGCGCGGCCAAAAAGCGGGCGGCGGCGCAATCGGCGGCTTCAAGCCGGTTATGGTGGCGCCGAAATCAACCGAGAAGCTGGCGCTTACCAGCCGCTTACCGGAGAGTTTTGTCATCACCTATATCAATGACTACGGCGGACAGCCGGAACTGAAATTTACCTGCCGCGGCGGCCAGGTGTGCCGAGCTGAAACGGAACAACAGTAATCACAGGAGATGAGATTATGCGAAATAACCTCAAGTTGAATGCGCTGCTGTTAGGAAGTGCGCTCTGTATGCCAGCGTCCAGCTTGGCCGATAAAATAAAACAGCCAGCTCAGCCGCGGGATGAGCTGGCACAGGTGGCAAAGATTAACTTTGTCGGCGCGCTGCTCAGCACCCCCTGTTCATTAGCCGTGGATTCGCAGGAGCAGCAGGTAAATCTGGGCAGCATCAGCAGTGGTCATTTCCGCAACCAGGGCGACAGAAGCCAGCAGGTGAGATTTACCCTGCGTTTTCAGGACTGCTTGATGGGCGCTCATAGTTACCGTGATGGCGTAAACAGCACCCACACTGCGGAAGATTCCGCCTGGCTTAGCGGCGAACAGACGGTGGCTTTCTCCTTTACCGGTGTCGCCGATGACAATAACAGCGGGCTACTGAAGCTGAATGGCGCCAGTGGCGTCGGGGTGCGCCTGAAAGATGCGCGCGACGTCGATATCCCGCTTAACCAGTCTCTGAATAATGCATTTCTTACGCCGGGCGATAATACGTTGAATTTCAGCGCCAGTCTGGAATCAACGCAGAAATATGTTCAGGCTGATTATATTGACGCCATCGTTAATATTAACGTTTATTATTTTTAAGGCGGTAAGGGGTGAAGCAGATAAAAACAAAACTGGGGTTATTAACTGTGCTGCTTTCATGTTGCTGTGGCGCTGCATGGGGCTATGAGCAGGGAGAGGTCCGTTTGGATAATGGGACGCAGACGGTTGATGTTGACCTGACAGGCGATGAATTCCCCAATAACCGTCCTGGCGCAAAAGTGGACAAAGGCTGGAAGTACACCCCGGTTTTTGACGCTACCGCTTACTGTCCGGATGGCCCGATAGGGCAAAGCAGTATTTATTATAAAGCGGAAAGTACCTTGGCCTCGACGCCGGATAGCGAAGGCTATTATAAACTGAACGATTATATTTCCGCCCGAATCGAAATTTATATCGATGGACATTACGCCGACTTCAAAGGCATCCCGTTTTTTGACGTTGATAATAAAGACTACGACTATCAGTGCGTCAGTAACAGTGAGTCGCTGGGGAAAAAGCTGGGCTCGGTATCAGAAGGCAAAGTCACGTTCCGGCTGGATAAGAGTCTGACTAATGGCGTAACCCTTGACGATCTGAGCATCTTTAATATTTTCGGCCGACTGAGTGCAGGAGGCGGCAGCTACGGTAGTGAGCCGCTGTTTCATGTCAACCTCCGCTCGGCGGTGATTGGCGTGCCGGAAAAGTGTGAATTCAATGACGGACAGCCTATCAGGGTTGATTTCGGTGATATCGGCACCAGTGATCTGGACGGCAGCGCTTATCAGAAACCTCTTGATATTAACTTTGTCTGCAGCGGCGGCATTTTTGATGACGACACAACTCCGCCTCCGGTCATCCTCCTCTCTCTGCAGGGAGCGTCGAGTTCGTTTGATAATCGTTACTTTAAAACCAGTCAACCGGGTCTGGGCATTGTAGTTAAAAGCAGCGACGGCGGTGAGATTGTTGAACCACGCCAGGAGTATCAGGTAAGCAGCCAGGATAATAAAGGCAGCTGGCGGCTGGTCGCTGCGCCCATCGCTGACCATGTTGTGGAGCTGGAAGAAGGGGAGTTCACTGCCTCGGCTACAGTCATTGCGTCGGTACAATAAGGAGAGATGATGAAAATTGCCCGTACAGGATGGTTATTGCTGGCAGCGGCAGGCATCGGCGCCAGTCACGCAGAGGTTGAGTTTATCGGCGGTGATATTCACTTCACCGGCAGGCTGGTAGCGCAGCCATGTATTGTCGATCCTGAATCTCAGGATTTTAGCGTAGAGCTGGGGCAGAGCTCGATTCAGACCATCCAGCAGAATGGCGGTAAAGGCCCTGCGGTGCCTTTCTCTATTCAGTTACACCAGTGCAACAGCAAGGTCGCTAAGTCTGTGACGGTAACCTTTAAGGGCGTTGAGGATAGCCAGCTTGCCGGCGGTCTGCAAACCAGCGGCAGCGCATCGGGCATTGCATTGCGCTTGCTGACCGGCGCCGATGAGACCGTGATCGATGTCAACCAACCAGCACCGGAATCGCCGCTGGTTGCGGGCGATAATTCGCTGAATTTTAAGGTGCGTGTCGAAACTCTACCTGAAAGCCCCGTCGAGGCCGGTGATTTCACGGCGAGCGCGACCTTTGCATTGTCTTATCAGTAATAGCGGCAGCCTGAAGATTCCCCTGCGTTAAAGTGTTATTAGCGCCTTTTTACTGGTTTTCAGCCCGGCAGGGCAGAATAATAAAGCCATAAAAAAGGTGCAGAAAATAATGCGCCAGCATAATCGGCAGCGTCAGGCGAGCAAATTATTTTTGGGGAGTAGGTCTGATGGATGAAGTTGTCTTTAATGAAACCGACGGGGTGGAATATGACCCCCTGTATAATGAAATATTATTGCTGTTGTCAGGTCACGATAATTCTGACGGTCCGCTGGACGCGCCAGCTGGTGCTGAGGTCATTAACTGGACTGATATAAGAGGCAAGTGCGAACGCCTGCTGGCGGTATGTAAAGATCTGCGGGTAATTATGTGGCATTTACGCGCCAGTCTGCATATACAAGGCGTGGTTGCACTGTATCAAAGTATTCAACTTATTGATGAGCTGCTGCGTAGCGGCGCAGTGGTTTATCCGCATATCCCGGATGAACCAGCGGGTAGCAGCCATGCGGCGGCGCTGGGATGGCTGGGCAATGGCTGCTGTCTGTCAGAGTTGAAACAAGCCCGCCTGGCCACGGATATAACGGTAACCTTCGAGGTGATGATGCAGGCGCTGGCGCAGGACGGCGCTTCAGTGATGTCATTTTCACAAATGGTGCTGGTACTGGAAAACAGTTCTGCTTACTACCAGAGCCAGGGGTGTCCGGCCTTACCGGCGCAGCTGGCGCTTTGTGCCGAAGCCCTGACGCGCATTGAGCAGTATGCCAACCAGTGCAGCGATGATTATCAACTTGACTGCCGCGCCCTGCGTCAGCTGCTGGTCGGAACTGGGAAGTTGCTGAACGATATGTATGCAGAAACGGCAAGTGAATATTCTGCCAGCGAGGAGCCGGCGAAGGAAGATATTGCTACGGCAATGGTGGTGACGGCGGGGAAAATAAAGAGCAGGCAGGATGCGATTTTAATGCTCGATAAGGTTGTTGAGTATTTTAAAACCCATGAGCCAAGCCATCCAGCGCCGATATTTATTCGTCGAACGCAAAAAATGATTGGCATGGAATTTGAAGCAATTATTGAAGATTTAATACCCGAAGCCACCGCAACGCTGGCGGCATATATCGGAAAAGAACGGGGATAGTTTTCTCAGGAGACGAACATGGCAAAAGAATCAAGTTCACAAAAGCTACTTGGTAAAAATAACGCGCCGCGCGTGCAGATTGAATATGACGTTGAAGTTTACGGTTCGCAAAAAACCGTCGAGCTGCCTTTCGTTACCGGCGTAATGGCTGATCTGTCCGGTCACCGCGTCGAACCGCTGCCCTCGGTGGCTGAAAGGAAATTCCTGACGTTTGACCAGGACAACTTTGATGCCCGTATGCGTGCTATTAAGCCGCGTCTGGCATTGCAGGTTAACAATACCCTGGACGAAGCCAGTGATATGCTGAATGTCGAACTGGAATTTGAATCTATGGATGATTTTTCGCCGGGAGTCATTGCCAATAATGTTCCGGAGCTGAGTCGTCTGCTGGAGACCCGTACCCGACTGGCAGAGCTGATCACCTATATGGATGGTAAAGCCAGTGCTGAAGAGGTGATTAAAAATCTGCTTGAAGATCCCGGGTTCCTGCAACGTACCATCAACGAAAAGCGCAACCCCTTTGCCAGCGCCGAACTGGCTGTGACAGACAAGAATAAGCCAGGAGAAGACGCATAATGGAAAGCAGGCATTCATCTGCGGCGCCAGAGCTGAGCGGACAGGTATTTGAAGAGAGCGGTAATGAACTGGATGATATCCTTAAGCGTTCGTTTCGCCCGCGCACCGACGAAGCCTGCGATGCTGTCAGACGTGCGGTAGGTACGTTAATGGAGTATGCCAGCAGCAATCAGACGCGGGTCAGCCGTGACGTGGTACTGACCGTTGAGTCGCTGATTGCAGAAATCGACCAGAAGATCGGCGATCAGATCAATGAAATTCTGCACCATGCGGAATTCCAGAAGCTGGAGTCCGCTTGGCGCGGTCTGCATTATCTTATTGCTAATACTGAAAATAGCGACCTGCTTAAAACCCGAGTGCTGAATATCAGTCAGGATGAGCTGACGCGTACTTTGCGCCGCTATCGCGGAGCGGCCTGGGACCAGAGTCCGATTTTCAAGCAGATTTATGAGCACGAATATGGTCAGTTTGGTGGGGAACCTTTTGGCTGCCTGATCGGTGATTTCGAGTTTGATCACAGCCAGCAGAGCGTCTCGCTGCTGACCGAAATGGCGAAAATCGCCGCTGCGGCGCACTGTCCGTTTATCTCGTCGGCGTCGCCTTCGCTGATGCAGATGAGTAACTGGAACGAACTGGCTAACCCGCGCGACATCGGCAAAATTTTCAGCACGCCGGAATATGCAGCCTGGCGCAGCCTGCGTGAAAGCAATGACTCGCGTTATCTAGTGCTGACCATGCCGCGTTTCCTGTCACGGGTGCCCTATGGCGCCAACAGCAACCCGGTGGATGAGTTTGCTTTTGAAGAGCAGGTGCGACCAGAACAGGTAACGGATTTCAGCTGGGCTAATGCGGCTTATGCGATGGGCGTAAATATTAATCGTGCTTTCAACCAGTA
Source organism: Scandinavium sp. UTDF21-P1B (assembly GCF_040750395.1). Lineage (NCBI taxonomy): Bacteria > Pseudomonadati > Pseudomonadota > Gammaproteobacteria > Enterobacterales > Enterobacteriaceae > Scandinavium > Scandinavium sp. UTDF21-P1B. Next base: position 62,744 of record NZ_JBFLVD010000020.1, on the reverse strand, counting down.
CGGTTGGTGTTCGCGGATTCGCGGTATTGAGTCAGGCGGCGGGGTAGAAGAACTTCCGGCTTATACCTTCCCTTCGGATGAGGGCGGTTATGAACTGGTATGTCCGACGGAAACCGCTATTTCCGATCGCCGTGAACACGAGCTGTCTGAAGCCGGTTTTCTGCCTCTGGTCTACCGTAAAAACAGCGACTTTGCCGCCTTTATTGGCTCAGGCACGCTGCACCATGCTGCGCAATACGATGATCCGGACGCCACGGCTAACGCAAAACTTTCCGCCCGGCTGCCTTATATTTTCGCCACCTGCCGTTTTGCGCATTATCTGAAATGTATTGTCCGCGATAAAGTTGGCTCTTTCCGCTCGCGTGACGATATGCAGGTCTGGCTGAATAACTGGCTGATGAATTACGTGGATGGCGACCCAACGGTTTCAACTGAAGCGACCAAAGCGAAACGCCCATTATCAGCAGCGGAAGTGCATGTTGAAGAAGTACCGGAAGATCCTGGCTATTATCGCGCCCATTTTTATTTACGCCCACATTATCAATTAGAAGGGATGACCGTATCGTTACGCTTGGTATCTAAATTACCATCGGCAAGAAAGCCTGGCTAAATAACAGAGACAGCTTCTTAACAAGAGGGCTTTGGCTTTATCTCTCCTGTGGGGTTTTCTCCAATGTAGTAGTAAGTGTTCTTTACAGTGTAGTTAAACGTGAATATTAATCTGTGCATATAAGTGAAACTAAGGAGTGTTTACATGGCAGACCATAACATGAGTGGTTTGGTTGATTATTTCCTGGATATTGATGGCGTTAAGGGTGAATCCCAGGATAAAGATTTTAAAGATTGGATCCAGATTAACTCCTGGCAGTGGGCGCAGGAAAATGCGGGTCGTTGGGGTGTTGGTAGCGGCGGCGGCGCGGGCAAAGTTAAAATGACAGATTTCGAATTCTGTATGGTTAGCAATAAAGCCTCACCGAAACTGTTCCAGATGTGCGCCACAGGTAAGCCTATTGCTAAAGCAAAACTGGTATGCCGTAAAGCTGGCGATGGTCAGCAAGCATTTATGGAAATCATGTTTAAAGACTGCACCGTTTCTTCTTACCGTACCGCAGGGAATATGCCGCTGGGCGAAACGGGTACCGCTATTGATACTGTTCTGCCAACTGAAATGCTCAGCCTGAACTTCTCTCAGATTGAGATTGAATATAAAGAGCAGAACGCTGACGGCACCCTCGGCGCAGCGATTAAAACTGGTTACAACATTAAAACTAACACCAGCGTTTAAGCGCCGGTGTCCAGGCTGCCCTCTGGGCAGCCTGTTATAGCGGCCATATTATTTATGAAAATATCACCGCCTGCACTATTTGATAAACTAACCCTGCGCCATGAACAGTCGCGGAAAACAGGCTGGCGGGAAATTATATTAAGAGATATTGAGTTTTTGCTTAATGATGCTTCGCGCAGCGCTGATCTCAAATTAACTAAATATAAATATTGTCATTTTTCGGTGTTGAATCATGGCCTGCCGTCATTAAGTAAGCGTATCCCGGTTAATGTTGAACCGGTGTTATTAGCCAGACATATTCAACGGATTATTGCTACCTTTGAACCGCGCTTGGCGCCGGACAGTATCAGAGTAGTTCCGTTAGTGGAGGAAGAGCAACGTGCGGTACTGGCGATACTGTTTGACATTTATGGCACCTGTTTTTTTGCCGGGGCGACAGAGTCGGTAAATTTGCGAATTGCGTTGGATTATTCCTGCGGCGCGGTACGCGTATTGTGATGTTTGGATGTTGTAAGGAAAAGCAGGCATGCTGAGCGATCGCTTCCTGGAATTATATAATGATGAATTACGTTATCTGCGTGAGTCAGGGCAGCAATTTGCTGAGGATCACCCTCAGGTTGCGGGCCAGCTGGGCATCCGGGTTGATGGCGTAAACGATCCCTTTGTTGAGCGCCTGCTGGAGGGCACCGCCTTTCTCAGTGCCAGAGTGCATCAGCGTATAGACAACGAATACCCTGAGTTTGCTTTGCAAATGCTGTCGCGCCTTGCGCCTCTGTGGTATACGCCAACCCCTTCTATCGCCACTGTGGCTTTCACGCCGGATTTTACTTCTCCGTTGTGGCAGGCGCCGGTGACGTTGCCTGCTGGTAGTAAAGTCACGCTGGCGGATGTTGCGCTGAAGAATAAATCAGCCCAGTTTGTCACCGGCAGGGCGCTGAATCTGGAACCGCTGGCCATTGAGAGCGCTGAATGTGTCAGCAATATCGCCGCTGAGCTGCCGATGGCGGTCAGCGGTCTGGCAGGCGAAGCCGCCTCCTGCCTGCGTCTGCGTTTGACCACTAGGCAGGTAAAAAAGCTGGCGCAGCTGAAACTGGATCCCCTGCACCTGACCTTTACTGGCGAAGCGGTACGCGCTAACCGGCTACTGGAAACCTTGTTGAATCACTGTCAGCGCGTAGTGCTGTGGACGCCTGGCACCTCTTCACCGGTGGTCGCGACGTTAAGCAGCGATCGGCTGCGACTGGCGGGAACCCAGGCTAACGACGCTCTGTTACCGGTCAGTATTGGCGAACTGCCCGGCAGCCGACTGATGCGCGAATATTTTGCCGCGCCGTCGCGTTTTTATAGCGTTGAGCTGCATGGTCTGCAGGATTTTCTTGCCCAATGTGGCAGCGCGCATCAGTTTGAAGTGATTTTTGTCCTGAATAATGCGCCAGCCTCGTTACTGGGGCGCATCAGCGCCGCCGATTTTCACCTTTTCGCCACGCCTATTATTAATCTGGTAACTCGGCGCTGCGATCCCATCACCCCCGATGCAGATCGCACCGAACACCAGATAGTGGTCGATCGCCTGAATCCGGCCTGTTACGAAATTCACCATTTAATCTCAGTTGAAGGGCTGCTGCGCAATGGCGACAGCGTTGGGTTTTCGATGCTGCCGGAAGAGGTTCAGTTTGAGCGGCATCGCCCGCAGGCTGGCTATGCGCTGCGCTGGCGCCCTGGCGTCGGTGGTCGCGGCAGGGTCGCTTCAGCCTTCGGCAATAATGAAGTTTTTATTACCCTTTCTCCCGGCGTTTCCGGGCTGGATATTAAACAGATAAGTACGCTGTCAGTGACGGCGATGGTCTGCGATCGCTTTCTGCGGCCGGAGCAGCTACAGCAGCCAACGGTGCAGGCGGAAGTGATGCTGCCAGTTACAGAGACCACCCTGCTGCGCATGCCTTCAATGGCGCGTCCCGCGCCGGAGATGCATCAGGCCTGGCAGGCTATCCAGCTGGTATCAGTAAACCCGCTGCGCTATACCGCCCCTGAAGTGGCGAACTGTGCCATGCTGTTGCGCCACTGGTTGAGCCTGTTCGCCTGGTCCGACGACGCCAGTCAGCGTCGACGTATCAGCAGCCTGGACGAGGCTGTTTTCAGCCATTGCTTTGAACACGACGCGGGGCCGGGGCCGATTACTTGGACGCGCGGCGTGCAGGCACGGCTGAATGTTAAAGCCGATCACCATGCTGATCATGGCGCCTTTCTGTTCGGTCACCTGCTGCATCATGCCTTGGCGGATTACTGCCAGCTTAACCAGACGCTGCGCACCAGCTTAGCGGTTAACGGCGAGGTGAAAGCCGAATGGGGACCGCAGCATGGGCTATAAACATCAACCCGAACCGATCGCTGAAACCGGCTATCGGAACCTGACCGGGGAACAAATACCGGATACTTTTCCCGGCCTGTCGAATCGTCTTGATTTTTTCGAACTGCTGCGTCGGCTGGAGCGCGATGGCGGCCTGAAGATGCGCCTAGGTAGTGCTACTGAGCGCCAGGGGATTGATTTACGGGTGATTCAGCCCGCTGATATGACGTTTGCCCCGCGCGAAATCGCTCAGGTAGAGCAGCGGCGGCGTGACAGCGCGCCGCCGACTCTGATCGTCACCTGCCGCCATTTCGGCCTGTTCGCGCCTTATGGCCCGTTGCCGCTCTATATCACCGACTATGCGCGGCAGGAGCGGCTGAACCGGCGCAACAGGGCGTTTGAGGAGTTTGTTTCGCTGCTCAGCCAGCGTCTGGCGGTCTGGCACTACCGTGCTTGGGCGCAGTTGCATGTTGCGCTGGGGCATGAAAAACCTGGCGCTAACGCCTTCCTGCAACATATCTGCCAGTTGGGCGGGCTACAGGATAAGGTGGCAGAAAATCCACATGTGCAGCGGCTGCGCATGAGGTTTGCTGGCGCATACCTGCCGCAGCGGCAGAATCTGGCTACTTTAAAGCACCTGCTAATCCACTACTTTCGCTTACCCGTGCATTTCATTCCGCGGTTTGCCCGCTGGATCGATGATGGCGAGGGCGAGCAGCGGCAGCGAATGGGGCGCCTTGGTAAGACACGTATCGGCAGGCGTTTTTACGACAACCAGCACACAGTGAAGATCGAGATAGGTCCGTTAGCGGCGCCGGCTCACTACGCCTTTCAGCGAGGCGGTGAGAAGCTGACAGCCTTGCTGGCTATCTGTCGGGATTTTACCGGCGGCCAGCTGCTGTTCGACGTTGACCTGCTGATAGTTACCGAAAGCTCGATGTCCGCCAGCCTGGGAGGAACTAGGCTGGGTAGAAATGGCTGGCTCAAAGCGCAAAGCGGACAGTACAGACAACATGTTTATCAGCAATCAATTTAAAAACAGGGGTATTTTTGGTGTATCAGCGTGAAAGATTATTTTCCAGACTGGGGCATTTTGCCTATCAGTCGGTAGTTAAGGCGACCAGACTCTGCCGCACCTTCCGGCATGAATATGTTGAGCTGGAGCACTGGCTGAAGGTGGTGGTGGAGCAGCAGGACGGCGACATTCCACAGCTGCTGAGCCACTACGGCGTTAATCTCAGCCAGGTAAACGAACAGCTGGATAAAATCCTGCAATGCATGCCGACGCGCACCAATGCGGCACAGGATCTCTCCACCCGTCTGGAGCTGTCTGTGGAGCGCGGGCTGCTGATGAGCCAGATGCTGGATGACAGTGAGGCGGTGCGCACTGTTCATATTCTGCTTGGCATCCTGCAGGACAGCAGCCAGCAGCGCTGGCTCTACCGCCTGAGCGACGAGTTCAAAATGTTGCCGATCCCACAGGTTATGGAAAGCTTTGCTGAACTGCTGACGGAGTCAGTGGAGCATGAGGAGATTAGCCGTACGCCGGAAACCGTGGTTAGCGCCAGCAGCCGCGAGCAGCAGGATACGCTGGAGAAATGGTGCAGCGACCTGACGCGACAGGCCGCAGAGGGGGAGATTGATCCGGTAGTGGCGCGTGACAGCGAGCTGCGCCAAGTAGTGGATATTTTGCTGCGGCGGCGTCAGAACAACCCGATTTTGGTTGGTGAAGCGGGCGTGGGTAAAACGGCGGTAGTAGAAGCGCTGGCCTGCAGGATCGCCTCCGACGATGTACCGCCGCTGTTGAAAGGTGCGCGGCTGCTCTCTCTCGATCTCGGTCGGATGCAGGCTGGGGCCAGTATGCGCGGCGAATTCGAGTCGCGCCTCAAGGCGCTGATTGACGCTATCCTGCAGTCTGAGACGCCGGTAATTCTGTTCTGCGATGAAGCGCATACCCTGGTTGGGGCTGGCGGCCAGGCAGGTACCGGCGACGCGGTCAATCTGCTCAAGCCGATGCTGGCACGCGGTTCGCTGCGCATGATTGCCGCTACCACTTGGTCGGAATATAAACAATTTATTGAGCCGGACGCAGCGCTGACCCGCCGTTTCCAGCGCGTGCTGGTTGGCGAGCCGGATGAAGAGGCGGCAGTGGATATGCTGCGGGCGATAGCGCCAGCCTTTTCACGTCATCATGGGGTCATTATTCGCGATGCGGCGATCCGCGCCGCAGTGCGGCTCTCATTACGCAATCTGCCATCGCGTCAGTTGCCCGATAAAGCCATCAGCCTGCTGGATACGGCCTGCGCCAGGGTCTCGCTCAGTCAGCATGTTACGCCGCAGCAGATTGAGTTGTTAGGCGCTGCGCTGACGGTACAGGACGCTGAGATTGTGGCGCTTAATGCGGAGATCCCGTTGGGCGGCAACGTGCAGGAACGGCTGAGCATCCTGCAAAATAGTATGCAGCACGATCAGCAGGAGTTGCAGCAGCTGCAGACCCGGTGCGATCGGGAGCGTCAGCTGGTGCAGCAGGTGCAGCATGAGGGACAGCGTGAAGGCGGCGAGGTGCTGACGGCGCTGGAGGCACTGGATGCGATTCAGCAGGGTGATCCGCTGGTGCATCCGTGGGTGGATGAACATGTGGTGGCGGAAGTTCTGTCCGACTGGACCGGCATACCGTCCGGGCGCATGCTGCAGGACGATCTGGACAGCGCTCTGCAGCTGGAAAAACGCCTGGGCGCAAGGGTTTTCGGCCAGCAGGCCGCAGTGAGCGACATTGCCCAGGCGGTGCGTATCAGCCGGGCGGGTATTCAGCATCCGGAGCGGCCTCTGGGGGTATTTATGTTGGCGGGGCCGACCGGCACTGGTAAGACGGAAACTGCTATCGCGCTGGCGGAAGCCTTGTACGCCGGCGCGCACAACCTGATCACCTTTAATATGAGCGAGTTTCAGGAAGCGCATACGGTATCCACCCTGAAAGGCGCGCCGCCGGGTTATGTAGGCTACGGCAAAGGCGGCAAACTTACCGAAGCGGTACGGCGCAAACCCTATTCCGTGATCCTACTGGATGAGTTCGATAAAGCACACCCGGACGTCTATGACCTGTTCTACCAGGTATTTGACAAAGGCTGGATGGAGGATGGCGAAGGGCGAATTATCAGCTTCCGCCACTGCTTTATTCTGCTGACCTGTAACCAGGGCGCGGAGGAGATCGAACAGGCGTTAGCTCAGCAGCCAGATATGCCATTGTCAGCGTTGCGGCCACTGCTGCACACTGCTCTGCAGCGCAAATTCGCGCCAGCATTGCTGGCGAGGATGCAGCTTATTCCTTACTGGCCGCTGGATGAAGAAGCGCTTAAGCAGATTGCGCGTAAACATTTAACCAGCCTCAGTCAGCGGCTGCAGGAGAACCTGGCAGCGGAGTTTACCTTTGAGGCGGAGGTGGAGCAGTGGCTAGCCAGCCATGTTGTCAACCATCCGAATCGCGGCAGGGCGGTAGAGGATCTGCTGCGGCAAACCGTGTTACCCGCTATCAGTAACGAATTACTGCGGCGCAAGAAAAGGGAAGAAGGAACAAAACGAATTCATCTTATCCTGGAAGGCCAAGAACTTAGCATGGCGTTTGTATAACAGGAACTAACAAACTGTTCGTTATTCTTGCCAGATTACTCTTTCTGGCAAGAACGCTATAATCAAGGGGTTATTATGTCCGTAATGAATCAAGACGTAGACCGTATATTTTCTCTGCGAATTTATAATGACAAATTGCAGGAAGTTAGCGCCTGGCCTGTAGTGTTTAAAACGGATGAGGGGCTTTCTCACAGCCAGAAGTTTATTCTGGAATTCGAATCACCCTCTGCCGAGGTAGATCTCGATGGTCTGCTTGGGGAAAATGTACAGGTGCTGGTGCGTTATCGCAGCGGCGTGCTGCCTTACTCATTACAGGAAAACGAGATTGGCGGCTCGATGGCAAACATCGATCCGGCTGCGCCGGATGAATATTACTGGCGTTACTATAATGCTTATGTTACCGCCGGCTATGATCTGCGCAAACAGGGCAATAAATATATTTATCAGCTAGAGCTGAGCACCTGGCTGTGGTTTCTGCGGCAAAACCGCAATAGTCGTATCTTCCAAGATAAAAATATTCTGGATGTGGTTAAGGAAACCTTCTCCCGTTATCAGGATATTGCTAATTACGAACTGGAAATTGATGAAGAGTATCCAGTCCGGGAATATTGCGTTCAGTTTGGTGAAACCGATTTCAATTTTATCAACCGGCTGCTTGAGGAGGAGGGGATCTGGTACTACTTCCGTCACCAGCAGGATAAACACACTATGGTGATCACCGATCGGCAGCCGTTTGCTGATTTGCCGGGAGGTTATGACACGCTGCCTTATGCCGCCACGGAAGAAGACGGCCGCCCATTGCTGGAAGCGATACAGGCCATCCATCGTTCGCGTAAAGTTCGTCCGAATGAAGTTATTTTACGTGACTATAACTACCTGCATCCGTCGTCGAATCTGCAGATTGATCTGGAAGCGCCTGAAAGTGGCCTGGCGAACGTTCAGCTGGAGTGGTATGACTACGCCGCTGGCTACAGCGACAAAGAGCGCGGCGAAAAACTGGCCCGTCTGCGGCTGCAAATGATGCAGAGCGAGCGCCAGCTGTTAAGCGGTGACAGTAACGCAATTGGGCTGATCCCTGGTTATGCCTTTACCTTGTTTCAACATCCTGACAGCGCGCGTAATCGCCGTTTTAAACTTATCGCTGCGCGCTATACCTATATTCAGGGCGAATCCGACAGCGTTAGTGCCGTTGCCGCCAGCGGGCTGGTTACCTGTCAGTTTACCGCGCTGAATGATGATATCGCCAATCGCCCGCCGCTGCGCACGCCGCGGCCGGAAGTGCCGGGTCTGCAAAGCGCTACCGTGGTTGGCACGCCAGGCTCTGAAGTCTACACTGATGAGCATGCGCGCATCCGGGTGCACTTCCACTGGGACCGCTATAAAAGCAACGAAGAGGATAGCTCCTGCTGGGTGCGGGTGGTGCAGGCCTGGGCCGGTAAAGGCTGGGGCGTTATCGCTATGCCGCGCGTCGGCCAGGAGGTTTTGATTACCTACGTTGACGGCGATCTTGACCGCCCGATGGTGACCGGCATCGTCTATAATGGCGCCAATCCACCGCCCTATAATCTGCCACAGCAGATTGGCCATACAGGGATAAAATCGCGATCCTTGCAGCATGGGTTGCCAGCTAATAATAATGAAATCACCTTGGTTGACGATCGCGGTAACGAACAGGTTATTATTCACGCTGAACGCGATATGCATAATACCGTCGAGAATGATCTCGATATTCAGGTTGATAATAATCGCTTTGACCGGGTTGCCAGCAACTATTCCTGCCTGTTCAACAACCATTATTACCTGGCCAATATGCGGATGAGCTATACCGGACTGGCAGTACAGGTTACCGGAATTAAAAAGGATATCGCCGCTCTCCGCTGTGGCATGACAATGGTCGACTTTCAGAGCACCGGGATGCAAACCACATTTACCGGCGTCGATACTTCATTCACTGCTATAGGCACGCATTTGACCGGTCTGGAGACCAATATCACCGGTGTGAAGATTTCATTAACCGCAATGGATAATGAAGCGATAGCGATGAAAAATAAACTTTCAGTAATGGAAAATAGTTTAATTGCTAATAAAAATAGCTTTGTTGCTTTCAACAACGATTTTGTTGGTATGGATAATTCCGCTATCGTCAATCGCAATGCTACGGTAGGCGTGAATAATAATATTACCGGCCTGAATACCGAATTGTATGGCATCAATGTGATGCGCACCGGAAGTTCGCTCAACCTGAGTGGGGCGGAAGTGAGCATTGTCGAAGCGCGTAATGAGAATTACGGCGCCTATATGGGCAATATGAAATTTAAACTTGAAAACAGTTTGCTGACGCTCAATAACACCGCCTTTGAGCATCGGTTCGTTGGTCTGTTGATGATTAGTTAAAGCGTTAAGCCAGCACCAGGGTTTCGACCCGCCGGACGTACCGACCGGCGGCGGGAAGCCTGCCAGCATTCTTCATGGTTTAAGCGGTGCGTCAAAACAGAATACTTTCCTGAAGAGAATATATGCAGATTATTAAACCTCAGCAGCTTATTTTGCTTAATGGACGATACCAGATTGGCCGACAGAGCCACCTTGGCATCAGCATGGTTGCTGGATTCTACCTATCACAGCCCAGACACTTTGCCTGCGAAGCAGATATCTGGCATGGCTGGCAACAGGCGCCAATGTCACATCAGGTGCTGGATTTAGCCGAGCCAAAACCCTTTGCTGAATATCTGTTAGCGGGCCATGCGGGCATCGGCGAACCCATTAAGGCGCTGGACGTGGCGGTAAAGGTGGGTGGCCTGCAACGTCAGTGGCGGGTGGAAGGAGCAGCGACGCAGGCCGCTCTGCAGGTGCAGCCGTTTTTACAGATGCCTTTAGATCACCGGCAGAGTTATGGCGGTGAAAACTCTGCTGCTAATCCCTTGGGACGCGGTCATAAAGATGGCTTGGCGCCGATGCTCATGCCGCTGATGAACGGCATTCCCCAGGGCGGAGCGCCGCTGGCCGCGCCGGGACCTATACCGCCGGGTTTCCAGGTGCGTAAAGCCTGGCTGGATAAAGTCACGTCTGAAATGTCGGGCAAAAGCTATCTGGTGAATGTTTTCCCTGGTTACCCGGCCTCGCTGGATCGCCAGTTTTTTCAACTGGCAGCTCCGGCTCAGCGCTACAGCGAGGCGGAATGGCCTGACGATATCTGTTATGAACTGGAGGGATTCAGGCCTGGCGGTGAGATCCTGCGCGGCGTTTTTCCGCGCGTGCAGGCCAGAGCGTTCTACAGCGATAAAGAACGACCGGAACAGCTACGCTCGCTGAGGATGGAGCGGAAGACCTTATGGTTGTTGCCGGATTGCGATCTGGGATTGATGATCTTTACTGGTCATCTGCCGCTGGCTTATCTGCTGGAGGAGCCGTTGGCAAGCGTGATGATTGCGCTGGACTCGCTGGAGGCCCCGCGCTCCGATCGTCACTATCAGCAGGTATTTTCCCGGCGGAGAGCGAAGCAGGGCGGCGAGCTGGAATCGCTGTACGATCCCGATTTAATGCCCGCAGGTATGGGGATGAACGTGATCAATGCGATGGAGCACAATCCGCAGTCGCTGGCTTATCTTCCCGGTCCTAGACATGAATATTTAGCGTATTATCAACTTCTGCGACAGAAGATTGACCAGCAGCAAGATGGCGGTGAAAAAACCGTGCCGCCGCTGGAAAAAATCAAATGGGAAACTTTTCCTCAGGCGAATGCTAAGACGCTGTTTCAACTGGCCCAACATAGCGTGCCTGCTGCTGAAAATGAGATCTTTACCTGCCAGTCGCTGGAGCAACGCAGTCTGCAAAAGGCGATATTTCGCCAGTGCCACTTTGCCGATTGCAATTTTACTCAGGTGGAGCTGGAAGACTGTCTGTTCGAGTATTGCTGTTTCGAAAATTGCAGCTTCGCCAGCGTTAACTTTAACCGTTGTAATCTGCATAAAAACCGCTTCAGCGACTGTGCTTTCGAACAGACCATGGTCAGTGGTTGTCAGCTGGAGCAGGTTACTTTCGATCGGGTTAAAGCCATTGATTTCAGGAGTCAGCAGAGTGACTGGCAAGGTTGTCGGTGGGACAAAAGCCACTGGGAAAGCACCTGCTTCAGCGGTGGTGCGCTGGACAACGCCACATTCAGCGCCTGTCTGTTCGGGAAGCTGGAGCTGCGGGGAATTGAGCTGAACAGCGCTATTTTCAAACAGTGCAATCTGTCAAAGAGTCGTTGGCAGCAGGTGGAGTTGCGCAAGGGATCGCTGTTTGAGTGCAACTGTCAGGCGATGGTGTGGCGCCACTGTCAGATTGAAAGCGCCACCCTCACAGCCGACTGCATTCTGCGGCAGATCGATATCGAACAGAGCACACTGCAGCAGGTGGGGATGAGGGGCGTGGACCTGTCGTCAGCTACCTTCTCGGGCTGCGTAATCAGCGAAGCCAATTTTGAAGCGGCGGATCTCAGCTATAGCCGAGTTACGCGCTGCGAGATCGCTGGCGGCGGCTTTAAGGATGCGGATATGCAACACAGCCTGTGGCAACGCTCCAGCCTGCAGCAGGCGATGCTCTATCATGCCGATCTTCGTAGCGCCCGCTTTGATCACTGCAATCTGGTGGCGGCCAATATGGCACAGGTCAGGCGCGATCGGGATAACGTTTTTAACCACTGCCTGATGGACGAAGTTATGTGGTACCCGTTTCATCAGGAAGATGTGGCCGATGGGGGAGAATGATCACGATGAAACAGAGAATCACAACCTTTGATGGACTTGCCAGCGGCGCGGATATTGATTTAAGTGATTTCGATATCCCTTCGGCGCCGGAAAAAATTGAGAAACAGTACTATCACGACCTACATTTCGACGGCCGGCAAAAAGAGGGGCTGCGTTATGTTGAGTGTCATTTTAATAACGTGACCTTCGAGGCATGTCATTTCAGGAAATTATATTTTGAACGTTGTGTAATGGACAATGTTCAGGTCATGGCATGTAATATCAGCGAATTAACCTTCACAGATTGCCATATTCAGCGCCTGACGCTGAATGGCGGAGTGGTGGAACAATGCCTGTTTCTGGCAGGGCAGTTAAATCATGCGCTCTTCTGGAACAGCCGGATAGAGGGACTGACCTTCAACGGGGTGAGCGCGGCGGAAATGCGGCTGGAAAAAGTTCAGCTGGCGCGCTGGACGGCGGCGTCCAGCAGCTTTCACCAGCTGACGGTGGTGGACAGCCTGTTTCATGATGGCGGCTGGTATCAGAGCCGGCTGACCGACTCCTGCTGGCAGGGAGGAACGCTGCGTCGGCAGGCGATGAATCGCTGTCTGCTGGATCGCGTAAGCTACCGGGCGAACTATGGCGACAGCAGTCATAACGTCTGGAGCGAATGCGAGCTGAACCAGGTTGACTGGCGTGGATTCTCGTTGATTGGCGCCTGTCTGATGAACTCCCGCGCCGCTCAGTGCGACTTCAGTGCCAGCGCAATGGCCAATGCAGTGTTAACGGCGGGGTATTTCAGTCACTGCTGCTTTAACCAGGCAGAGATGACCTTCTGTCAGGCGACGGATGTGCAGTTTATTCACTGTGATTTCAGCGGTGCTGCTTTGGCGCAGGCCCGGCTTGCCGGGAGCGTTCTTGAGCATTGTCAGGTGACGGGGGCAAATTTCAGTCGGGCGGATATGAGAGAGATGACGGTTAAGGAGACGGCCTTCTCCGGCACGGGTAGCAGCGATGGTGCCCGTACGCATGGCGCCAGCGGGCTTCCGGCCGGCAGAGAGCAGGATCCGCTGTTGATGCGGCTTGACGCTTGGTACCAGATTAACCAACCGGGAAGGCAGGCGGAAACAACTCCCCCTGCCGGTCCGAGGAGAGGAGGAGGCAGCCGCTATGTCTAGAATGCTGTTATCAGGTCAGGCTGGGGCGGATAAAACGGCAGAGGTGACGATTCTGCCGGAGAGGGCACGCCGACTGAGCCCCGGTACCATGGTGGTGGCGGATATCAAACGCAATAAGCAGGGCGAGCTTTACCTTGCGGCCTACAGCGGCAGTGAGTTGAAAACCGCCGCCAGCTGTCTGCTAAAGCCGCAGGAAGGGGATCGCGTCAGAGCCGTAGTTGACCAGAAAACCTTTTTTATCACCGATATTCTGCAACGCGATCGGTCGGGACCGCTGGAAATAAACTGTGGTAATGAGGCATTGCATATTAGCGCAGCGCAGCTGATATTGGACGGCGGCAGTCAGGTTGAGATCAAAGCGGAAAAAATCGCTTTCAGTTCCAGAATGGCGCGTTGGGTCGCGGAACATATGACGCAGGTGGCCAGGCGATGGTTTGTTCAGGCTGAAGATGCAAGTCGTATAATAAAATTCGATGAAAATGTTGAGGCGAGAAATATTAATCATCAGGCAGAAGAGATGGTAAGCGTAAAAGGAAAACTTACCTCAATCAGCGGCTCTACGGTGGTTAAAGTTGATGGTAGCCAAATTCATATGGGATGAAAAATGCCAGCAGTTAATACCAGTGCAGCCGGAGTAAGTATCTCCAGCTGCGACGTTCTTGATTTGGGACTAATCGTTGTGGTTAGTGCCAATAATATGTCAAATGTCTGCGGTGTAGTGAATGTGCCCAATTTTATTATTTGCGGCGGTTTTGTGCAGACGCTGACCACTGAATATTATTATACGCAAACATGCGGGCCAGGAAGCGGGGTGGCTTCCTGCACTAATTCCGGCAGAGGAATGCATCTGATGGCGTCTCAAAAAGTATTTGCCAAAGGCAATGGTGTTACTTATCTGGGTTGTAGCGGTATGGCGAACACCTGTAATACGGTTTGTGTACAGCACGTGCCAAGCCAGTATAAGGTTCATGTAAGCTGCTAGTATGAGAAGATTTATCATTCTGGTTCTGCTTTTTTTAACTGTAAGCTGCAGCAGTTTTTTCTCAGAAGAGACAGAGCAAAAATCCCATAATATTGAAATAACCCTATTTACCGAATGGAATGTTAATCAGAATGAATTTTCTGTTTCTCAACCGGTGAAGCTTTGCGTTATTGAGGTACGTCGCGCTGGCTGGTTGCCAGCCAGACTGTATGAAGGCCGGATATGCAGCGAACCTTCGGATGCGGTAGATGTAATTAATTATGAAAGTTATATCGTTGCGCCGGGGCAGAAGCGGATTTACCAGGCAGCTTATCCCACTGGAGCCATTAATCCTCGGTGGATACTGATTGGCGCTGAATTTCAGCAAGGCATCGGAGCTCGTTCATTAATAGAGAAGGAGATTAAACCCGGTGAAGATTTCAAACTTAATGTCGTCGTGGAAAAAACCTCGCTGACTGTTTTATAAATAAAATAATACGGATGCTGATAATGCTACCAACACAACGTGTCGCCTGGGTTGAGGGAATGCTTATGGAGCCACAGCATTTCCAGCAGCAGGAGCGATATATTGAAAACCTTATTCACAGCAAAACGGCTACGCTTGGGGTTTATGGATGGGGATTGAGCGCGCTGGAAATTGACCAAGAGCTGCTGACTCAAGGAAAACTCGCCATCCGCAGGGCCAGAGGGATCTTTCCCGACGGCACCGTGTTTGATATGCCAGATAAAGATCCGTTGCCGTTGCCGCTGGAGTTGCAGGAAAGTTTTCACAATCGGTTGGTCTGTCTGGCGCTGGCGATGGATGTGCCGGGAAACCCCTATATCGATCTGACATCGCGCGGCAGCAGCAGCCGCTACCGCGCCATTGAAGCGGAGATCCAGGATCGTAACCTGCTACCTGGCGGTGAAGGCGGTTCGCGCAGCGCTTTGCTCCAGCTTGGGCAGTTACAGGTGCGGCTGTGTCTGAAAGAGAACTGCAGTAGCGCTGAGACCGTCCTGCCGCTGGTAGCTATGGGCGAGCCTCGCCCCGAAGGCTATTTACTTCCCGACAGTAAACTGCTGCCGCCGATGTTAAATATCCGCGCTACCGGCTGGCTACATGGCGCAGCCACTGAGCTGCTGGGGCTAATTGGTCAGCGCCTTACTGCCGTGCGCATCGTGGATACCCATCACCACGGTAGCGGCGTCAACGAGGTGCTGGAACTGATGCTGATGCAGCTGCTGGGTGAATATCATCTGCAGCTTACCCATCTGCTGCAGCGTCCGCAGGTGCATCCGGAAAGTCTGTTCCAGACCTTGCTGGGCCTGCTGGGACGGCTCTCGATCATTCCCGGCAGCGAGGCGGTGCACGAGCGTAACGACATCAGCTATAACCATGAGCGCCCGGCGCAAGGTTTTTTCCCGCTGTTTACCGCATTGCGACGCTCACTGTCGCTGGTGATTGAATCGCCGGCGGTGGCTCTCTCCTTTAAGAATAATGGCAACAACGTTTATCAGTGTCATAACGATATCCATCTGGGGCTGGAGCGACTGATTTTTGCCGTGAGCGCCGACGTGCCAGGCGAGCTCCTGCGCACTGACTTCCCGGGACAAATCAAACTTGGGCCGGTTGAGAAAATTGCTCAACTGATCGATTTCCAGCTGCCTGGAGTACGTATCAGTGCGCTGAATGCGCCGCCTCGGCATATTCCCTATTACCCGGACAGTATCTATTTCGAGGTGGATTCAGCCGATCCGCTGTACATCGAGATGATGTCTGGCGCGGCAATGGCATTCAGTGTGGTTGGAGATTTCCCGTCGCTGCGTTTTGATGTCTGGGGTCTGCGGCCAGGGAGAGGAAGATGAAAGAGTTTGGTCAGCAAATACGTAATGCCATGCACGGCCCCCGTTCAGAGCTGGAACGGATTAACAGCCTGATGAACTCTCCGTTGGCAGCAGCAGGCGCGGCAAGTCTCGCCACCACCTTGGCTGCCGGTGCGCGTCAGAATGAGGTTGGCGTAGCGCCTGCGGCGCCAGCCGGCGTGGACAGCGGCGCGCGTCCGGTGGGCACTCATAGCAGCTTTACCAGTGAGCCTTACTACTTTACTGGCGCTTCGCCGACCGTCCAGCCCTCCACCCGGTCAGTTGCCATGCAGCGGGTCGGCGTGCTGGCTGGCTGTTGGGATAATCCCTGTGTGGCCGCGGCGATGCCAGCGCTGCTGATCCTTGAGCGTATGCGTGGACAGTACGACGAGGACGAAGTGGCGATTCGCGCCCAGCTGGTACGTGAGGTCCAGCATTTTGAGCAGACTCTGCTTAAACAGCAGCGTCTGCCAGAGGATGTGCGCCGTCTCTCCTATCTGCTGTGCACCTTTATCGATGGTGCTTCGGCCGAGTTGAAAGAGCGCGGTGTGGCGCCGCTTAACCTGCTGATCGCCTTCCACCGTGATTCCTGGGGCGGAGAAAAGAGCTTTAGCGACCTGGAAAACTATATGCAGGAGCCAAGGCAACCTATTGAAATTCTGGGTTTTTATTACCTGATTTTATCTCTGGGCTTCAAAGGCAAATATCACATCTTGGAGCGAGGCGAAGTGCTGTTGGCCGATCTCTTTCTGAGATTACATAGCATGCTGTTTGACAGTGCGCCAGCCTGGAGCATGGCTCCGGTCAGGCCACAGGTGGTGGTCCGTAAGCGCAGCGGCCTGAGTCCGGGACGGCTGTTATGCGTTGGTTCGCTGCTTTTTCTGCTCGCCTGGGGCGGTATCTCTTTCTATCTCCATGATAAGTCCCGCGCTATCCGTAATGCCATTGTTGCCTGGGAACCACCGGCGCCGCGCAAGATCAATATTATGGAAACCCTGCCGCAGCCGCTGCCGGCCATTCTGAGCGAAGGCTGGCTTGAGGCGCGGCCGGATCCGCGCGGCTGGCTGCTGCTGTTTACCTCTGACGGCGCGTTTCGTACCGGTAAATCTATGCTTTCCGCTGAATTTGTGCAGAAACGTAATATTGAGCGCCTTGGTGAAGCGCTGGCCGGCTGGCCCGGTGATCTGGAGGTGATCGGTCATACCGATAACAGTCCATTCCGTAATAGTAAACTGAAAGATCCCAATCTGACCCTCTCGCAGGAGCGTGCGGAGCGGGTGGCGGACAAACTGAGCGAAGGCACTCATGTGAACAGCAAGTATCAGCGCACCATCACCGCGGTGGGTAAGGGCGATGCTGAGCCTATTGCGGATAACAGTACTGATGAAGGGCGGCGGAAAAACCGCCGGGTCGATATCCTATGGAAAGTAGGCGATCGCTCCGGCGGCGCCAGTGACCTCAGTTCACCGCAACGTGATGAAACGCCGGCCTTGCTGAATACCCACTCCTCCGCTGGAGGCTCCCACTGATCGGGCTATGACATTATGATCCGTAGAGTATTTATTTTATTAATCGCTATTTGCTTGTCCTTAGTCGTCTGGTGGGTTGGTCCACAGATTGCGGTGGCAAAATTACGGCCGTTGTCGCCCGTTAATATCAGAATCATTGTTATCACGCTTATTGCTATCTGGGCCGTATGGCCTTGGGTCGCGGGCTGTATTGCCTGGCTTTTGCGTCAGACGCGCGGACCGGCCAGAGCAGGTAAGCGTAGCCGCCAGCGCGATCGAGTTTCGTCGCGGTTTTATGACGCCATGCGCATGATTAAATATGCTGGTTTTGCGGAACGGAAATCCGCATGGCAGCGCTTGCGCCATCGATTAAGCCGTAACTGCCATGATGAAAAACCGTGGTTTTTAATTATCGGCCCCAGTAATAGCGGCAAAACCTCGCTGCTCCATGAAAGCGGCAAACGTTTTCTGCTTCCGGAACAGTACGGGCTGCCGCATACCGCCGATGTTGGCGCTACCCGGGATTGCAACTGGTGGCTGACAGATAAAGCGGTTTATATCGATACGGCGGGAGAGTGGATCCAGTTAAATGGCTTAAGCGAAGAGGCCAGCAAGGCACAGAAAACGCTCTATTCCCTGATTCGGCGCTTCCGCCGCCACCCCGGCATTGACGGCGTGGTGCTCTGCCTTGACGTCTGCTGGTTACTGAACGCTTCGCTAACCGAGCGTAAATCGATGGCTGATGCGCTCTGCGCACGTATGCAGGAGCTGGCGTCAACCTTCCGTAATGATATTGCGGTTTATCTGGCGCTCAACAACATCGACTCGTTACCAGGGGGCGGATCTTTCCTGACGCTGATCGATGATGACCTGTTCAGCCAGGGGATCGGCTTCCCGATGGTGACAACTAAAGCGGGGCAGGTGGATTATGGTCGCAGTGATGCTGAATATACCCAGCTGCTCACCCAAATCAGCAGTTATATTCAGCGGTTGCTGCACACCACACAATCCGCCGAACAGCGTAGGCAGCTGCTGTTTTTTACTGAGGCGCTGGGGAATATACGCAAGCCGTTATTTAATCTGCTGGAACAGGTTTTCCCTCAGATGCCGGTGGGCTACTCCGGTCAGGTACGCCAGGTGTGGTTTGGCAGCACCCGACTGCTACAGGGCGCGCAATGGTTGGGAGAGAATGTGGATATTCGTCCCACCGGGCCCTTGTACTGCCCGATGCTCGACGCCGCTATTCAGGAGCGGGGAGTGCTGAATCTACGCGCTATGCCGCTGCGTCACCGCCTTGGTTTGGTGGCGCGCTACGGCGCGGTATGCGCGCTGTTAGCTTTTGCTTTTAATGTTCTGGCCTCGCGCTACTTCTGGGAAGAGGATTACATTGCCTATATCAGCGCCCGGTTCGACGAAACCAAGCGCATGATCCGCGAAATTCCCGCCACCAATCGTATCAGCGACGATCTGATTTCGGCCTACGAGCAGCTGGGTTATATGTCCGCCCAGATGGAGAGCCACCGTTCACCGCTGGCCAACCCCTACTTCGAGCACACGTTGCTCAACCGCGAGGTGCAGCAGACCTATCGTCGGCATCTGTTCAAATTTTTCTGGCCGGCGCTGGAGCGGTATGTTTATGAAGAATTGCAGCATGATGTGACCGCCAGCCATGCCGATGTTTACGATACGCTGAAAATTTATCTGATGATGGGTAAGCCGGAACATCGCTCGCCGGTGGAACTGGAAAGCTGGTTTGCCACTCGCTGGAACCGCTTTGCTCCTCAGGGCTATTCTGATCGCGACAGACGCCTGTTTAATCAGCATCTGCGCACTATTTTCGCCGAGGAACTGGTGAGTCAGGCGCCGGTTGCGACGCTGCGACCTGAGCTGATTCGCCTTGCCAGGGTGAAAGCGATGGCTACGCCAATACATGTGCGCGTACTAAGGCGTTTGCAGAACGAAGTTCCGGCCGCAATCGAAAATGTGTCGCTGGCTAATGCGGCTGGCAGCAATGCGTCGCTGATGCTGCGTCGTAAAGGGACCGCGGTGGTCACCGATATGGCGGTGCCCGCCTTCTATACCCTGAGCAGCTATCACAATGTGTTCAATCCTCAGCTCGCCGGCGCGGTAGAGCGGATGATGCAGGAAGAGACCTGGGTGCTACAGGACGGCAATGGCGGTCGTGACCAGTTCCACTCGCTGGAGTTCCGCAACAAGCTGACTGATGACGTGCGCAAGCTTTATCTGCTGGAATACGCCGAACATTGGGAAGCGTTCCTCAAAGATATCCGGGTGCGTCCGATAAGCAACCTTGACGACGCTGCCTTGCTGGCGCGCCAGTTTGCCGCGCCCTCATCGCCGTTGTCTAATCTGTTGCGCACTGTTACTCGCCAGACCAGTCTGAACAGCGTTGAAGATGACCACTTTGTTTCCGGCTGGCTGAACAAGCGCCGTCAGAACATGCTGGAGAGTCAGACGGTGCAGAACCTGACCGGATCGGAGCTGCCAGACAACCATCATCCGTTCCGTATTGTGCCGGAGAAAGAGCTGGAACTGCGCTTTGACGCCATCCGCCGTCTGGGGATGCAGCTGATGCAAACTTCTGGCGGCAATGACGATCCTCTGGCACGGCAGTTTGAGGAGATATACAACCAGTTGTCCTCACTGGCGGTAGCGCTCAGGGCGGGAGAAGTGCAGCCGCAAAATAGTCTGAGCAGGCTACGCATAGCCGCTGCGCAGCAGCCGGAGCCGGTGCGCAGCATCATGCAGGATCTGCTGGATACCGGCAACAGCCAAAGCATGCAACAGAGCCGGTTTAATCTGAATAACAGCGCTATTGCTTTTGTTGCGGATGTCTGCAGCAGCAACGTCAGCCGTCTTTATCCGTTTAATCGCAGCGCCAGCGCTGAAGTCGGTATCGGTGACTTTGCCCGTCAATTTGGCCCTGGCGGCTCGATTAAGCGTTACTTTGAGCAGCATCTGGCACCTTACGTCGATAATACCGGCGGCACTCTGCGCGTGCGCCAGGAGAGCCGTGGCCTGCTGAGCGCCGGTACGTTACGGGTATTTGAAGACGCCATGCAAATTGGCGACACTTTCTTTAGCCGGGGGGGCGATAATGTGGCATTTTCGCTCTATCTGCGTCCGCTGTCGCTATCGCCGAACATTATGGAAGTGGAACTAGATATTGACGGTCAGGTAATTCGCTACAGCCATGGATCCGCTCCGCCGATGAATGTTCAGTGGCCGGGTAAAAACGGCGGAGCCTATGTGAGGCTTTCATTTAAAGATGCCAACGGGCGAATTGAATCGACCAGCCTGAATGGCCCCTGGGCATTGTTCCGTCTCTACGATATGAGCAGTCCGCAGGCGGTGGATCGCGATCGGCAGGAACTGACCATGAGAATGCAGAATATCAGCGGCGCTTTCCGGGTGGAGCTGCGTTCAACACTGAACGACTTCCCACTGTGGTCGCGGGCCTTAAAACGTTTTTCCTGTCCCAGTGTTAAAACCAAATAGTGGAGGTTGTATGTTAGATCCAAAAAAATTAATTGAAATGCTGACGAATATGTCATCGATGAGCCAGGCCACCCAACAGTCCCTGACTCAGGGTTTTATGTCCGGAGCGGCGGGGATGAAAATTGACGGCATGGGTGAAATGGAAAAAATGATGTCGATGATGAAAGATATGAATGAAAAGGCAACATCAGGCGTTAGCGAGTTGATGAAACAGGCCCAGCAGTCGGCTGACGAGCAGGGCGCTGAAAATAATGGCACCGAAAGCGACGAGACTAAAGAGAACGCCCGCGAGGCGCAGCAGGGCGTTCCCAAATCAGGCGTTGGCGAGTTGATGAAACAGGCCCAGCAGTCGGCTGACGAGCAGGGCGCTTCCAGTCTGAGTTTCCCCAAAGAAGCGATGGATTTCTTCAATAATCTGCAAAAGAAGTAACCTTTCAACCCCTTCTCTTCTGTTGCGGTCAACTGACTGCACAGAAGGGAACGGCATGTTTTGCTGCTCACTCACTCACAGCGTCTTCCCCGACAGCGTGAAATAACCGGCACTGGCAAGCTAGCGCTGATGAAAAAATAGGGGCAGGATCGATGCGTAGCGTTAGTTAAACCGTAGTATTAATTTTTGCGTTGAGAAAGTCTTTAATGTAGTCGCGGAGCCACTTATGCGAGGGCGAGTTGTCATTGCGTGGGTGCCATGCCTGAATCAGATTCACCGTGGGTAGTTTGACCTCGGCGCTAAAAGCCACGGCGTCCTGGTGTCTTTCGCCAAGCGCGTGGGAATAAAATGCCGGTACCACGGCAAGCGTATCGGTTCGTATTACTGTTTCAATGGTGGTCAGATAGCCTGGGGTAATTCCAACAATCTTCCTCTGCCGTCCCGCCGAGGCGAATAGCGCATCTACCTCCTCGTTCAGGCGGCCTTTGGTGCTGATAAAGTTGAATTCAGCCAGGTTGGCGAGTGTCGGCGGCAGACTGAATACCGGGTGAGAGCTGTTGGCGATCAGTAAGCAGTCATCGCGATGGATAGTGCGGATTTTTATCTCAGGATTCAGCGGGCGATGTTCGCCAATATACAGATCAATATTATCCTGTCGTAGAAAATCGGGGGTGTTCTGATCGTAGGAGAAGTCGAGAATGACATTCTTCTCCTGCTGATTAAGCTCCTGCACCATGCCGGAATTGATGATGGCAATAGTGAGATCATTAGCCGCAATATTAAAGGTTAAAGGCTCCCGGCCGATTTCAAACGAAAGCGTTTGGTTAAGTACCGCGTCAATATTCTTAATCAGGCCGCGAATTTGTGGTTTCAACTGCATTGCCAGCGGCGTCAGCGTCAGTATCGAACCTGAACGGACCAGTATTTGATCCTGGAAGGATTCGCGCAACTTATTTAAAGATTTGCTGATAGCTGGGGGGGTAACGTTAAGCTGCTTTGCCACCCTGCTCACGCTGCATTCTTCTAATAGTGAGTCCAGAATGATTAATAAGTTAAGATCTGTACGAGGCATGACATCTATTTTCCGGGTTAAAATGAATCTATATCCTGCAAGGCGAAATAATATAGCTTGATGGCTGTATCTGTAATGGTGAAACTCAGGCGGTCTCTTGTTTCTATTTTATTGATTAACGCAGCCTCTTTGACAATAAATAAAGGTGTAGTTAACTACATTTCATTGTCCTCGTGGAGATATTGTTGCCATTATATAATGACATCTATCAGAGTGAGAGTGAATTTGTGAGATCCAATACAGAAACGCTGCTTAAGACCGTTCGCTATGAGTGGAATGAATTGATGCGCGACAATGATAAACATACCATTATTTTCAGAGTGGTATGCGCGATTGTCACCCATTCCGGACTGAGTGTTGAAGGCAGCCATATTTTTACGATTCATGATATTGTCCATACCGAAGATAAAAACGCTTTGGCGCTGACTTCCGAAAGCGCCGCTTATAACAATGCGATACAGTGCCTGACGGCCGCCTTGGCTTTTAGTGGGCAGGCGCATCCAGTAGCTAAGAGCGAAGTTATTTAGTTTCATTTCAACAATAACTGTTCCTTTTTTTTCCTGGGGACAGTTATTCTCCAGCTTATTGATTAAGGCAGCCTCTATTTAGCCATAAATAGGGTTAATAATGTTCAGAGTTAATCGTGATTTTTATCTCTATAATCGGCTCGCATCAATTTAATCTGTCAAGTTTTGTCGCTTTAAATTAAATAAATGTGGTTTTTTGTGCCCGTCTCCCGGTTGGCGAAAATAGCCTGTTGCGCCTCCAGACCGCTTTGATGCGTTTTTTGTGCGGCTTAGCAATTGTATGCTGTAACTTCAGGAACGATAACCGCGTCAGTTTTAAACGACCAGCCCAACCCCTTTCCGTCATCAAGCGGTAAAGTATTATGATAATTATGTGAAAACCTAATCGTTAAGCACAAATGCTCTCGTCAGCGCTATGATTTTGTTATTATGCCAAGCCTTTAATTATACAGGGTCTGCGTTCTCTTCTGTATATGATTAGGACATAATAAAGATGGCAAGGCGGCGTTTGCGCAACAGAGAAATTTCTTGCCTGATATTCTGGATTTCTACATGTCAGAGAGAGTAATCATCTTCATTTTCTGATCTTGATAAGGAAAATATCAACCGTAATAACGTTGATTTTTTTTATAATTTTAAGGCACTCAAAAATGAATAAAGCACTTTCACACTTGCGCCATCAGGGCGGCTTCACTCTGCTTGAATTGCTGGTGGTCCTGATGATTATCGCGTTGCTGGCCGGTTTTGTTGGGCCAAAGGTCTTTTCTAACGTCGACCAGGCAAAAGAAAAGACGGCACTGCGTCAGATGCGATCTTTTTCCGATGCATTAAGTCAGTATCGGCTGGATACCGGCTCTTACCCCACTGAAGGTCAGGGGTTGAAAGCGCTGACGGAAAAGCCTGCCAATGTGTCTGACTGGAATGGTCCTTATCTCAGTCAGCAGGTACCTAATGATCCTTGGGGCAATCCTTATCAGTGGCACAACCCAACCCAGGAAAAAAACAGCATCAACGAAGTTGATATCACCTCGACCGGTAAAGACGGCAAGCCATTGGTATATGGTTTTTAATTATGAAACGGCTGGTATTGCTCTTTTCGCTGGTAGCGACCGCCTCTCCCGCGCTGGCGGACTGTTGGGATGAGGCTGGAGCCCGCTACGGTATTGAACCGGAATTGTTACAGGCAATTGCTATTGTAGAGTCAGGGCTAACCCCGACGGCGATCAATAAAAATCGTGACGGCAGCCATGATGTCGGGCTGATGCAAATTAACAGCATCCATTTGCCTACGCTGAAGAAATTTAATATTACCCGACAGGGATTAATTAACGATCCCTGTCAGAACGTGATGACTGGCGCCTGGATACTTGCTGGCAATTTCCGCCAGTACGGATATTCCTGGGAGGCGGTGGGTGCTTACAACGCTGGAACGGGAAAAAGCACCCAGCGTCAGGCTCTGCGCAATAAATATATTAAAAAAGTCGTTCCTCACTATTTGAAATTAAAGAATAAGAGTGACGGGAGCATGTTACAACCATGAAAACTTTTGACGTCATTTATCTTGAACAAGGTAAACGAAAGCAGATTCAGGTGACCGCCAGCTCATCGGCAGAGGCGCAGCAAAGGTTAACCGCGCCGGGTTGTACCGTGATGCGGGTAACCGCGCGCGCCGCCGGGCGGGCAAAGCGCTTTTCTCTCAACCTGTTTATTCAGGAGCTGGTCGCTCTGCTTGAGGCTGGCTTGGTAGTGACTGAAGCTATCGAGGCGCTCCACGCCAGCAGCCGCGAGCCGCTGACACGGAACATGCTGGATACCTTGCTGAAGAAACTCTATCAAGGTTGCCAGCTTTCCCAGGCGATGGCGGCACTGCCGACGATATTTCCGCCACTGCTGGTTAATACCGTGCGCTCCTCGGAACAGACCGGCCATCTGCCGCTGGCGTTAAAACGTTTCCAGCACTACGAACAACGCATGGAAATGTTGCGAAAAAGGGTAAAGGCAACGCTGATGTATCCGGCCATCGTGATGACGGTGGGCGGCCTGATCCTCGGCTTTTTGTTGGGCTTTATCATTCCCCGCTTCGCGGTGGTGTTTGAAGGCATGAAAAACCTGACCGGCAGCGCGCGCTTTATTTTGTGGTGGGGCCAGCTGGTCGAGAATCATGGCCTGGCGCTGCTGCTGGCCACCGGCGCGCTGCTGACCGGCGCGATTTCCATGCTGCGCACCACCGCGGTACGCCAGACGATGACCAGGCTGCTGCTGCGTTTACCGCAGCTGCGTCGCCAGCATCAGTTAACGGTTCTGGTGCGTTTTTACCGTACTTTAGGTCTGCTGCTGCAGGGTGGTATGCCGGTAGTGCAGGCGTTGCAGCTGACTCGCTCGATATTGCCCGCCAGCCATCATCCTCAACTGCAAAAAGTTCTGGAGGAAGTACAGGCCGGGCAGGCGCTCTCGACCACGCTGGAAGCGCAGCAGATGACGACGCCGGTAGCCACGCGCCTGCTGCAAGCAGGCGAGCGCAGCGGTCAGCTGGCGGACATGTGTGAGCGCATCGCCGCCTTTTATGACGAAGCGCTGGAAAGAGCCATTGAAATGTTCAGCAAGGTTTTCGAACCGGTACTGATGATGCTGGTTGGCGGAATTGTTGGTCTGGTGGTGTTTTTACTTTATATGCCAATTTTTGAACTGGCCGGAGGGCTGTCCTGATGACCTTGTTTAATCATGTTGTAATCGACCGGCTGGACGCTATCCTGGCGCTGCCGCAGCAGCAGCATTGCGATGAACTCGCCGCGCTGCTCGACAGTACGCCAGGTCTGCTGCCGGAAGTGGCTACGGCCCTGGGGCTGGCGGCTTTGACGGCAGAGCAGGCGGAAGCCGCGGAAGTGGATTTCACCCATCTGCCGCTGGCCGAAGCTCTGGCGCAGCGCGTCTTACCGCTGCGTTTTCAGCAGCAGCTCTGGCTGGTGGTGGCCGATCCTTTCTCGCTACCATTACGGCAGTGGGCGCAGCGCTTCCCGCTGCGGATGGCGCTGACTTCGCTCTCTTGGCTCAATCTGACGCTGGAAAAATTGATCAAACAACAGCGTACGCTGGATCAGCTGGAACAGCACAGTGGCGAAGCCAGCAGCGAAGAGCTGATGCTGGAGATTTCGCCAGCCACCATTGCCGGAGAAAGTAATGCGGTGATCAAGCTGGTCAACGCCACGCTGTATGATGCGTTACAGAGCCGCGCTAGCGACATCCATCTGGCGGCCGTTCCGGACGGGCTGGCGGTGAAATATCGCATTGACGGGGTACTGCATTCAATCCGCCACTGTACCGGAGCGCAACACGCCGAACAGGTAATTTCCCGACTCAAGGTATTGAGCTGCATGGATATTGCTGAGCGGCGCACCCCACAGGACGGACGTTTTAAAGCTCTGATCCATCAGCGGCCGGTCGATTTTCGTGTTTCAGTGATGCCGAGTATTCACGGCGAAGATGCGGTGCTGCGCGTGCTGGACAAATCCCATGACCAGACGCTGCGTCTGGAGTCGCTGGGCTTTGATGACTATACCTTGGGCGCCATACGCCAGCTGACGCATCTGCCGCACGGTATGGTGCTGGTAACCGGGCCTACCGGCAGTGGTAAATCCACTACCCTGTATGCCGCTTTAAGCGAACTGAACAGCGGTGAAAGCAAAATTATTACTATTGAAGATCCGGTGGAGTACCAGCTTAACGACGTATTACAGATCCCGGTAAATGATAAGAAAGGGCTGACCTTCGCCCGCGGCCTGCGAGCTATTCTGCGCCACGATCCGGATATTATTCTGGTCGGCGAGATCCGCGATGGCGAAACCGCGGGGATCGCGGTGCAGGCCGCTCTGACCGGACACGTGGTGCTGTCTTCTGTACACGCCAATAACGTGTTCAGCGTGCTGGAACGTTTTCTCTATATGCAGGTTGAACCCGCCAGTCTGATTACCGCACTGAACGGGGTGGTGGCGCAGCGGCTGGTGCGCTGTATCTGTCCGGATTGCGGCGTATCCGTTCAGCCGGATGCAGAAGAGCTTGCCGTCTGGCAGGCCAGTGAATTACGCGATCTCAGCGCCAGTTGGCGCAAAGGCCAGGGTTGCGAAGCCTGCCGCTATAGTGGCTACCGTGGGCGCCTGGCGCTGGCGGAAGTGCTCTCATTCAGCGATGCGATGAAAGAAGCGCTGCTGGCACGATCTTCCGTACGCCGGCTGCGTGAAGTGGCGGTTGCAGATGGCTTTGTTGCTTTGCAGACCATTGCGCTGCGGGCGGTGCTCGAAGGTAAAACAACATTACAGGAGATCAATCGTGTCATTGCGCATGGCTAAAAACTGGCAGTGTGACATCTTCCCGGACCGTGTTTGTCTGCGCGACGGCCAGCAAATGATTAAGCAGCTGCCGCGGCTGGCGGAACAGGCGTTAGATGAGGTGCTGTCTGAACTGTTCAGCGGCCGCCGGCTGGCATGGCTGGACAGCGTCGAGTTCTGGCTGGATAACAGTCTGGCGCATACGCTGACGGTGCCCTGGCAGGAGGGGATCGCTACTCCTGACGAGCTGCGTTGTTATACAGTGTCGCTGGCTCAGAACGTATTTCCGCAGTTGCGCTCACAGCCGCTGGTGGTTGATTTTGATCAGCTGCAATTTGGCCAAACTGCGCTGGCCGTAACGCTTGAACAGGCGTTCTGGCAGCAATTACGTGCGGCGGCCCGGCAACAAAAACTACGTTTTAACGGGGTGGTTACTCCCTTTCAGCATCTGTTGCGCAGCTTGGCTCAGCCGCTACCGGCCAGCGGGGTGTTTGTCGTGGCTGGAGCTGAAGCCAGCACTTTTGCCTGTCGATCGGAGCAGCAGTGGCAGCACGTTCACCGCATGGCATTTCCAGAACTCTCTCTGCAGCAGCAGCTGGTGCTGGTTAAACGCCTGTCGGGGTTAAAAGAGGTCCCTTGCTACTGTCTGAATCTTGACAGCTGGCAGGTCAGTCTGCTTGCCGAGCAGGCGCACGACGTATCTCGGTGGGAGTCGCTGTCCGCCCAGCTCGTCAGTAACCCGGCCGCTGGCTGAATCCCGGCGGCGCGGATCACTCCGGCGCCGCTGTTAGTCACATAGCAGGAAAGTTGGTGCTTTTCTGACTGGTATTATATGGAAACTCCCTCTCTGTCCGTATCTTGCTTCTCATGATTTGCACGGCTGATACGTGATGCTTCTGACCTCAGCCATTCGCTCTAACCCTAACCTTTTTCGGAGATATGCCTTGTGACGCTGCGATTCACTCGATTGCCGCCCTGGTCATTGCGCACTTCGTTGATGGTTGCGGTGCTGACGCTGCCTGTGATGGTGGGTACCTTCAATGGCTGGCAGACGCAGCAGCAACTGACGGCGATGACTGAGCAGGTGCAGGTGCAGTTAAGCGCCCATCAGCAAGCCGCGCGCAAAATTGCGGAAAAAATGCGTCGTCAGCAGAAAGTACAGGCTGCTTCACCGGTGGCGCTGACCTTACTCAATCCAGTAGGAAAAGCGCTCTCTGCCGAGGTGGCGCTGCTGCAGGTTGATGCCAGTTTCCCCCAGCAGAGCGTCAGGCTGGAAGTGGCAGCGCAATCCCTGTCGGCGCTACTGGATTTCAGCGCGCGCTTACAGCGCATTCCGGCGCGGGTGGAGCTACATAATCATCGTCCGTCACAGGATAAGAGCGGTCAGTGGCCGTTACGGGCCACCCTGAATCTGACGCTGGAAGCCAATAAGGAGACGCCGCATGAATAAAAAATTGAGCTGGCCCTCACCCGCGCGGCTGCGATGGCAAAGCGCCCGTCTGGTAGAGAAAACCGGCAGATGGCCGCTGGCGGCACTGCTGTTGCCGCTACTGCTGGCTGGCTACTGGCTGGCGTGGCTGGCACCGCAAAATGCCCAACAACAAAGGGCGCTACATGAGATGCAACAGCAGCTGAAAGAACCGCTGCCGGTGATCGCGGAGAGCGATGAGCCCGCGCTGCAGACCGCGCTTAGCGTAACCGAATATCAGCAGGTCAAAATGTTATTCACCCTGTTCGCGCATTATCACCTGCGGGTTGAAGGCAGCAGTTATCACTTCCCTGCTGCCAGTGATGGGGAGGAGAAGAGCCTGAAGCTGTCAGTTCCGCTGTATGGCAGTTGGACATCGCTGGCACAGGCGCTGCAGGAGATTAGCCGGGTGTTGCCGGTATCGGTGGAACGGCTGGACGCAAAGCGTAGCCAGGCGAATGTGTCACAACTAAGCATTACCTTGCAACTGTCGTTACGCAGGGGGAAGGCATGAAAATTCCACGTTACTTGGTTATCGCCTTAGCCGCTACCGGATTAGTGGTGATGGCGAGCCAGTTTTGGGGCCAGTCGGAAGAGCCATCTTCAGTGGTGCGGCCGGTGAAGTCCGTCCGTAATCCAGCCACTGCCGCCGCAGTGACGCGGCAGGCAGACGAACGACAGGAGATTGTTGATCTTTTCCCTGTCCCGGAAGTACTGCAGCCGGTTGCGGCTCCTGAGCCGCAGAGTCCGGCAGTAGCAGAAAAAATCGATCCGCCCTTCGCCTTTCAGGTGGTAGGGGCCTGGTGGAAAGATGGACAGCGAATAGTGATTATCAGCGATGGGGCACACAGTCGATTGCTGTGTCAGCAATGCCAGGCTGCCGGCGTAGTTCGCCCCGGCGAGGCTCTCGCGCTGGAGTGGCGGCTGGATTCGATAGCGGATGACCACTTGATGGTGGAATGGCTGCCACAAAATTTACTCAAGCGTATTGAGCTTGGCGATCTGAAATCTAAACCGGCACGATAAAATGAAAAAAATTATTGTTGTACTTACACTTATGAGTTCGATGCTGGCCGGCTGCGCCCAACAGCACCAAGTTCCACCCACCGCCATGCAGCCAGAGAGCAACGCCTCGCTGATCGCGGAATTGGTAGCAACCGATAAAGCGCGTATTGCCGCGCCCAACGATGCCGCATTACGTATCAGGCAGCAGAATCTGACTGAGCAACTGGTGGGGAACTATATGCAGGAGGCGGAGCAAGCCGCTGCCCGTAATGATTTTGCCCGCTCATCAGAGCTGTGGCAGAACGCACTGGTGTACCAGCCAGGTAACCAGCGCGCCAAACAGGGGCTACGTCGTGTAGACAGCTGGCGGGCGCTGGATCGCTTGTATCAGCAGGCGACCGAGCTGTCGGCAAAGGAACCTGAGCTGGCACTGAAAAAAGTACAGAAAGTATTAGCGGAAAATCCAAACTGGCCGCAGGCCGCTGCGTTACGCGATCACCTGCTGCGTGAAATCGCCATGCAGAATCAGCCAGAAACCAGGCTGAACCGCGAGCTGCGCAAGCCAGTGTCACTGAATTTCCGTCAGCATAATCTCATGGCTATTTTCGATACCATCAGCCAGCTGACTGGCGTGAATATAATCTATGACAAAGATGTTTCCTCCGCCGCCACGGCCAGCATAGTGGCCAGAGAAACCACGGCGGAAGATGCGTTAAATCTGTTGTTGCTTTCTAATCAGCTGCGCAAAAAGGTTCTTAATGACAATACGCTACTGATTTACCCGTCGTCGCCACAGAAAGAGAAAATGTATCGCGATGTGATGGTGAAAACGGTGTTCCTCGGTTATGCCAAGGCGAAAGAGGTTAACGTGGCGCTGCGCAATATGGTGAAGCTGAAAGATGTCCATGTTGATGAACGCACCAACTCCGTCACCATTCGCGGCCCCAAAGAGAGCGTGGAAAAAGCGGAAAGATTACTGATGACGCTTGACCGTCCTGAAGCCGAAGTGACGTTGGCGGTGGAAGTTCTAGAGGTGAATGCAAAGGATATCGAAAAACTGGGCATCAACTATCCAGGACAGATTGGTATTGGCTTTAATGGCTTGGAAGGAACCAACGGTAATATTCCGTTAAAAGCTTTCAGCAGTGGCAATATGTTCGTTAATCTCGGCGCCGGTCAGGGAATTACCGCCGATATGCAAAAAGTGCGGGATAATGCCAAAGTGCTGGCCAATCCACGCATCAGAGTGAAAAACAATAAAAAGGCGTTAATTGATATTGGTGAGCGTATTCCGGTGTTAACCAGCACGATTTCGGAAGGTTTTTCCCAGGAAAAAGTGGAGTACCAGGAGGTCGGCCTCAAACTGGAAGTGACACCGGAGATCAGCGTCGATAGCAATATCTCGATGGATGTGAAATTTAACCTGAGTACCGTGGGCAGTGCAGAAAGATCGAAAGATGGCGTGGCGTATTACCGCACCAACAATCGTGAGGCGAGCACGGTATTAAGCAGCCAGAGCGGTGAGACGCAAATGCTGGCTGGCCTTATCAAGCAGGAGGACAAGAACAGCGGTAGTGGCGTGCCTTATCTGAGCGAACTGCCTGGCGTAGGCCGCCTGTTTGGCAGTAAAGAGAACAGCAGCGAGCGGACGGAAGTGATCCTGTTAATTACGCCAATGATTGAACGTAATATCGATCTGCCGGGTAACCATATAAGCACTATTAATATGGGTACCGAAGAGGCGCAGGGCGACAGCGGATTCCAACTGCGTGGCGTGGAAAAGGCCACAGCAGCCAGCCAGTTCGAAGCGCCGCCGCTGGCACCGCCAGCCCGCTTCCCGGTCAGCGTACGCGCCCTGCCGGCGCCGGTCGTCAGCCAGGATCTGACCGACGACGGAGAGTAATGATGCGCGGTCAACAAGGATTTACCTTGATTGAAATGATGGTCACCTTGACGCTGCTGGCGACGCTGGCTGCTGCGGCCTTACCACTGGTACAGCGCTATCAGCAGCAGCGTAATGAACAGGTGTTACGTGAATCTTTGCGCGACATTCGTAGCGCGATAGATCGTTACAAGCAGGCGAGCGAGGAAGGGCGAATAGAAAAGGAGGCTGATGCTTCGCCTTACCCGCCGTCGTTGGATAGCCTGGTGGAAGGGGTGGCGGATAAAGCCAGCCCGGATAAAAAGAAGATCTACTTTCTGCGTCGCATCCCGCGCGATCCTTTTTGCCAGTGCGAGGGCAAGGCTGACAGCGAGACATGGAAGGTTCGCGCATCAACTCAGCCACCGGGCGAATTCAGCGGCGGCAAAGATGTTTTTGACGTTAGGTCCGACAGCCGTGAGACCGGTCTGAATGGGGTGGCTTATGCGCAATGGTGAAAAAGGTTTTACGCTGATAGAGTTACTGGTGGTGATGGCCATTATCGCCACGTTAATGACGCTGGTTGCTCCACGTTTTTTTCAGCAAACCGAGCGAGCAAAAGTGGTGGTACTTGAACACAATCTACATGCGCTCCGCTCCGCGATAGATGGCTTTCGCCGCGATCGGCTACAGGGTCCGGAGCAGCTGCAAGACTTGGTCGAAGAGGGATACCTGCGCGAGCTTCCTCTGGATCCGGTGACTAACAGTCGTGACAGATGGCTGGTGGCAACTGATGAGCATGGACAGATAATGGATGTCACTTCGCCTTCGTTGGCCAGCGAACAGGAAGACCAGGATGAGTGGTGACAGTAAGCGGTCTTGCGTCGGACAGCAGGGGTTTACCTGCCTGCTGCTGCTGCTGGCGCTTACCATTCTGGCGCTGTCGATGCTGAAAAGCCAGGATCTGATCGAGCTGCGCCATCGCCAGCAGCAGGAAGCCGAGCTGCTGTTTCGTGGCGAGCAGATCCGCCAGGCGATCAGGCAGTACCGCACCGCCAGCTATGCTAATGGCTGCTATCCGACCGGCTTTGACGATCTGCTGAAAGATATGCGCGGAGGTAAGATCCACTACCACTTGCGCCAGTGGTTCAGCGATCCGCTGACCGGCCAGCGGCAATGGGGCATGACGTTTGATGATAAGGGACGCTGGATTGGCGTTTACAGTCAAGGGCAGGGAAGACCATTACGCAAGGAGGGATTTGTTCTGGATGGCGAAAAGTTTCGTCAGGCTACCCGCTATCAAGAGTGGGTATTTGAAGTTGAAAAAGATCCTGCTGCACCGCTGCCCTCAGTCTGCAAAGGGCGCTGAGATCAGGCGATGCTACCCGTCAGGAGAGAATGAGGTGCTATCAGGATGGTGAGATTTACTCTGCGATGGTTAGTTTTTTGCCTGTGCTGGAGCGGGCTGGCGTTGTTAAGTTTGCAGTACCGCGATCCTTGGAGTTTTTCTACTACCACCTGGCTGCCCGCCTGCATTCTGTTTGCCACGCTGCTTCTCACCTCGATCAAGCAATGGCCGCTCTGGGTGATCAGCGCCATGCTGATGCATACTCTATGTGGATTCTATATCGGCCGCCCGCTGCCGCTGGCGGCCCTGTTTGCATTTTTTGACGGCCTGAGCGTGCCGCTTTGTGCGCTGGCGCTTATTCTGCTCGACCGCATCTGGACGGAGCGTGAAACCAGCAGGCCGCTGCTATTTTCGCTTAGTGAAGTGGCGACATTGAGCGCTATTACCTTTTCCATGGGCGCTTTGTTGACGCTCTGCCTGCGGCTGAACCGTTATGATGTTGCGTCGTTCCACCTAGTCTCCTGGTCATTAGCATTGCTTACCGGCTGTCTGGCGTTCTGGCCGCTGACTTGGAGTTTGAAAAAGTGCGCCCTGACGCCCTGGCGCCAGCGCTGGCGCCGGGATGTGACGCTGCTGTTGGTGAATATCACCCTGATGCTGCTGCTGTTTGGTCAGGTGGTTAACGGCCCGAAAGCCATGCTGTCCGGCTTTAACCCTGTCTACCTGCTGTTAAGCAGCCTGCTACTCTCCTCGCTGTTGCTGAGCGGAAGAGCGCTGGGATTACTACTGGTGGCGCACTATGTGGTTGCTATCCGGGCTACGTTGATGGGACTGGGGCCATTTGCCCGGCTTCAGGATACGGCTATCTGGGGCATCTGGGACGTGCAGTGGTATGTCGCTTTTGCTTCATTACTGGCATTCACCCTGTTCCGCTTTGCGGAAAGCGACCGTTTGCAGCAGGAGATACAGCACAGCCAGCAGCGACTGGAGACGGCGCTTTCTGACGCCGCCAGTCATATTACTTTCCGTATTATCCTGCCGCAAAAACGACTGGCATGGTCGGCACCCAGTCGCCATTTCTTTGCTAATGGCTATTCCATCGCTACCCTGGCTCTACTGGAAGCCAGCAGCGAACCGCCGTTTAACGAGCAATTTGAGCAGTGGTATCAGGGCGATCAGAAAGAGTTATTTCTTCAGCAGTTGATGGTGTTCAAAGGCGAGGAGCGGGTGCCCTGTTTACTGGTTATTGCGCCAGAGCTGCCTGACAAAACCATGCTGGGGGGGTTATCGGTGCTGGCGAAATAACCTGACACAGCAGATTTACCCGGCAGAATAGAGTTTTTACTCGCCGATTGCAGGCGCAGCTGTTACCCGTCAGCGTTTTAAGTGATAGTGATTTACATTAACAGATTTGATCATTCAGCTGGGGCGGTCTGTCATTTTTTTCTCAGCGGCGTTGCGAAATCTCTTAGCGTTATTGGATTTTTCTTATTCATGATTGTCATCTCCTTGTTTAACCATAGAGCCTTCGCTTTGTTCTCTTATCAGGTAATTGTTAGCATTTTTTAATTCCTTGGCCGTTGATGTCGTGGGCTGATAATTCGCCTGCGGCGATATAGGTATTGGTATACGTTGCTACATTGTGATTTTTTTATGAGGTATTGGTGAGTTTTCCATGATTTTTACCTTATGGGGCTGGGTTTGTTTTTTCTTTGCTGTCACCTTTTCACAGAGCATCTGTAACCTGGGAATAGTCCTGATTTCGGTTTTCGGGATAAGGAGATTTTGTGATTAATTCAATAAGGGTGAAGTTATGACTATCACAACTAGGAGCATTCCTTTGACCTCTCAGGTAGAGTTTTATCCGACTCTTTCATGCCTGAAAAGTAATGACTCCGGACACACTATTTATCTGACGCCCAGTGAAAAAAAATTGTTTGAAATTGTACTAGAGGGTCAGGGCAGTAAAGAGAATATCATCCATGAGATCTGGATTAAAAATGGCACTATTGTTGGTGAGTCCAGCTATCATCAGCTGATAAAAAATCTGCGACGTAAATTAAAGCTCGCCGGTTTGTCCTGCTCAATGATCAAAACCATACCGCGCTATGGCGTTATTTTTATTAACTATGATCATGACATTCTCCCGGTAGCTAAAGCTGATTTAAACCCGCAGACTGAACAGGAGCTGGAGGCAAAAGAAGATGTAAGCCTGAAGCAAACTGCGTTGGAAGCGGCGTCAGTGGAGATAAATGATCAAGCGGGCGCTGTGGTGATAAATAAACCGGATGAAGAAATATTCATTGCTGCCGGATCAGACGTCACTGAAGTGATACCCGAGATGAAAAGCGAGAAGGCCGACAGTAAAATAATTAAAATCCCGCGCAAGATGGCGCTGTTAATTCTTTCCTGTATGCTTTTTTGGCCGCTGGTGCTTATTTGTAAGGGGCCTGCCATAGCTAATTTTCCATTTGAAGTTACCATGGATAATATCAAATTTCATTTTTTAACTTCTGAAGATATGATGCAGAGTAATCTGCATGCGATACGACAAAATATATCGGGAGGTATTAAGGACGTTTATATCGCAGGTAATGGGCCGAAAGTATGGATCGCTAAATGTAATAAAGATATTTCTAAAAGGGACAGTCAATGTCAGTACGAATATTTTTCATCTTATTGATTACTTTTATCATGGGTGGAGGGGGATTGTTTTATGCTATCCAAGACTACCAGGAAAAAAAACTGACACCTCAGGTGCCATGTTACAGTGTGATTAGGGAGGGCAATTTTATTGATGACAATCTGCAACCTTACAGCTTTAACGGCGGGCTAACCTGGTGGCCATATCAGAAAAAATTGAGCGTATTTGGCATCAGTAAAAATTCGCACGGCGGTAAAGTAATTAACCGCATCCTGAACCTTGGCGATGTCAGACAGCATCAAGGGACGATCCACGCCCGGGTAGCCGCAGTCGATATTGCCGCCGGCGATCAGTTGGGAAAAGAGTATACGTTGTTCAGCGCTACCGGCACCCCGTTGACCCTGACTTTCAAGCCGCTTACCGACCGGAAATGGCTGATGATGATTAATGATAACTGGATCGCCATGTGCGAAAAGAAATAAACCCGGTGTATGACTATCAGGGGCGATGTTTTCTGATGCTGTGGGAGAAATCGTCCCCGATACTTGCATTCTCTGGCCGCGCCAGATAGCAACTGCGTTTCAGTTGATTGAAGGGCACCACGTCTGAAATCAGGCCATGTTGATAACAGTAAAGATCGGCATAGCCGCTCAATAATATTTTCCAGTTATATTTCACCGCTGATGAAACGGCCTTGCCATGCAGCAGAATGTTAGTGGTGCAGTTATTACACAGGGTATGGTAGTGCTCAGGATGTTCATTCACCTGCTTAACCCGACGAAGATAATCCCTGAGCAGCGTCTGGCTATGTTCTACTGAGATATTTAACGGATAAAGGTAGACATCTTCGCGGCGAATATCGGTACGTACCCCGATTAAATCCCGTTCATCAGCGAGAATGTAAATAACCGGATAGCGGCGAAAGAAGCCGCCAAACGCCGAGTAATGCTGGCCCTGCCTGCGGCGGGTTTCAATTGAGATGGCGAGCCAGCGGCCATCGCTGAAGCCAAAGCTTAAAAACACATGGGCAATAGCTTTACCGGACCAGTAGGAGAGCACTAGATCCGTAGCAACCACCTCACTGATGCGGTAATCCGCGTGGTACCAGTCGGGAAGATAATTATCCGGATCCCGGTAGCGAAAATTTCTCACGTTTTTAATATGAAAACGATCTTGGTCATACCAGATAATTGCGGCAAGACGGGAATATTCAAGCAGCCAGTCGTTGGGTTGATTAGCTTGTTGCGCGTTACCGCTGCTCATTCACTCAGTTCCTTGTTCTTGCGGCGGTAAAACAGCGACAACGGCAAAGGGTGGACAATAGCATGGAGCGCTCGGGCATAGTCCAGCACTATACCTGGAGTCCAGGCCATGGTGGTAGCGCGTTTACGCAGCTGCGATGCTATCCACAGCTCAGGAATGATAAGCAGGCGTAAAAACGTCAGCCAAGGGTGCGGCCGCCCGGATAATACGCCATCGAGCGCTGCTTCCAGTCCGTAGGCCACGCTACTGGAGCAGTTACGCCAGGTAAGATTATAGATCTCCTCGCTGCGGTAAGCCTGCCAGAAACGCTCCAACGAACTCTGGTTAACGTGGCTAAAGGTGATTTTTCGGTCTGATTCACACCAGGCAGCCGCTTCGCTGGCATAGTCTTTTTTGTACTCGCCGGGCACGTTATTTTCCTGAGTCGCTTTCAACAGTCGCAAAAACTCTGATGGCGAGCGCTCGATGTCAACAGCAGGGTAGAGACTGATATAGAGATGCGGCTTAAATTCAAGGGCGGCATGGCCAGTTGAAATAACATCGTTGGTATCAACCGCTGCGATGTAGCGATTAAGAATGGGACGATTCAGCGTTGGCCCGGCCGACGATCCTTCCGGGGTCCAGACATGAACCGTTAATTCGCCTTTGGTTAATGACGGGTTATCGTGAGCTTGCGCGGCTGCGGCGCGCTGAGGTTTGAATAATTCGATATTAGCAGGATTCAGCTCGGTCATTAATCCGCCCGGCGCCAGCAGAGTAAATACCGATGACCCTTCGCGCAATTCCCGTAAACGTACCGAAAGGCGCAGTATATGCAGGCTGCCCAGCATCATCACCATACCGATAAATTGCGAGATGGTCCCTAGGTGATGGGTCGGCCAGGGCAGAAACAGAAACAGCGCAAAAGCGATTTGCGCGCAACCGCCAAAGATAGTGCTGCGCCAGTGGGCAAAGCGCACCACCCATGCGCTGACGATGGTAAAAAGACCGGTGATAAACCAGCTGAAGCCAAATATGATCGCCAGCAGAATATCACTGTTCTGGCGCCCGGAAAGTATCAGTAATGCCACAAAGCAGAAGATCCCACCTTTGAAAAAGAATACGGCTTTTTGCGCGCCAATACCGCCACTGGCAAGTATCAGAGTAAACAGGCTTTCAATCAGCAGCAGGATGCCGAAGATATGCAGTGGGAAATAGCGTATACCCTGCATACCATCAATAAATATGCTGACCCCCAGCGCACCCCATAACAACCCCAGGATGCCTAGATAGCCAGCATTTTTCCTGACAAAATCGGCACCCAACAGTAAGAGAGCAATATGTAACATGGAAAATTCCCATTAATATTGGTTGAGATGACATGCTGGGAAGCTTACTGGCGGTAGCGATTGAGCAACCAGTAGCCGATAATGGCGTTGCCCTGGCTATCCTTGAGCGCGATAGCTTCGCGATCGATAATGGAAAGCCACTGTTTATCCGGCAGTGCCAGGCGCAAAGTCAGAAGGGAGCGCTGCGGTTGTCCCGCCAGAGCCGCATCCCAGCGCGCCTGCAGGCTGGCGCTGTCTTCAGGATGTACCCGCGATAACAGTTGCTCTCTGCTATCAATGCCAGCAAGCAAGATGTCCAGAGGCGGGCGAAGCTCGCTATTCCACACCATCTGGCCGGTGCTGGTATTGAGGTGATAAATCACCTGTTGGTCATGCAGCTGGTTGCCAACCGTATCCGTGTTCTTGACGGAATGCGTCAGCACGCGAATAAAGGCCAGCAACAGCGCAATGGCGGTAAGATAGCACTGCGCCAGCAGCAGAGGTTCGCCAGCGCGCAGTCCATGAATGAAAAATGGCCCATAGCCTTGCCACGAGTAATAAATCACAATAATGCTCAGGCTAAGGAAGGCGAAGGAGCCGCTGCGATTACCGCAGATCACCATCTGCACAATTGCCAGCACCAGCGGGATCAGCGCCAGTGCATAGGCGCCCGCCATGCTGCCGACGCCAATTTCCCGATCGAAAGCAAACCAGCCGCTCAGCACCAGTAAAATCCACAGTACGGCGCCAGTGAGATGGCGCCAGCGTTGATTGCCAGCGTTCTCCTGCTGCTGTTTTTTACGCAGAAACCCCATCAGAATGATGGTCACCGCTAAGGTTCCTGTAACATTGGCGCTCCACCAAATCCATACGGTTGGTAAAAATGGCAGACCGCTATGTAAGGCAAGCCAGCCCACGCCGAGAATGGCGGCCAGCAGACTGAACACCAAGGTTGCGGAGA
Source organism: Scandinavium sp. UTDF21-P1B (assembly GCF_040750395.1). Lineage (NCBI taxonomy): Bacteria > Pseudomonadati > Pseudomonadota > Gammaproteobacteria > Enterobacterales > Enterobacteriaceae > Scandinavium > Scandinavium sp. UTDF21-P1B. Next base: position 23,521 of record NZ_JBFLVD010000020.1, on the reverse strand, counting down.
TCCAGATGAGGATAATATTCAGGTCGTCGCCTGGCCGACTGAAACGGTGAACATACCAGGCAATCAGTAAATCTCCGCCCAGTGATACCGCCGAGAGGATCAGCGAGGTCGGCAGATGGTGCCGCATATAGAGATCAAGCAGGGTGCGTACCAGAAAAAACAGAGAGAACAGTAGCGGCCAGTAACTGTGCCGCGTCAGTAAGAATGCGCTGACCGCCACCCCGGCGGGAAACCAGACAAACGCCACGCGGCTGACCGGATCGTCCAGCCGTAATGAGAGGTAGCCAGTGGCGAAATATAACATCCCCCACAGCAACATGGAGAATGCGATGGTGATGGTAAGTCGGGTGGTGGTAAAGCTACTGACCTTTTCTTTCATTGCGTCTTATCCTTATCCAACCTGTTTGCTGACAGGATAAAGTGCGCCAGGCTGAGGCAGGCTGGCATCATGTCAATGGTCTGGCGGCAATCACCATGGCGGTACACGCGACCAGCGCTAGGGTATCAGTCGATCGCCGGGCGCCGGCCAATTACCGTTACTTAACTTACGAATAATTTACCTGAACGACGATAACCTTAGCTGACAACAGCCCTAGCCACATGTATTAACAATATAACAACAATATTTTCATAGCAATGTGCAGTATTCGGCTGGCTTGCTTAATCAGTAAGAATCATCTTATGTTGCTATTATGGTTAAAACTGTCAATGGATTAATTACTTTTTTCAGCTTGTTGGGGTTTTCTGTCTGGTATTTATCATGGATTTTTGCGGGATTATTCTGTCAGCGCGCCGGTATTATGCTAGATCCGAGGGTGTGATCGCTTGTCTTAAAAATCTTAATTACATGAAATGGTGTGTTGATTTAGCGGGACACCCTACTGTCCGGGGCGCCAGCCATGGTGTCGTTATGGTGGATATCTGCAACGTCTGATTCTGGTGTTATATTTACTTGAATGCAGGTTCACCGAATTTCGGGGCCGGAAACCATTAAGGGAAGGTTAATGCGTAAAACGGTACTTATAGCAGACGATCATCCGGTTTATCTTTTGGGTTTACGCACCCTGTTGCAGTCACAGGCGGACAGATATGAGGTGATTCATGAAGCTGTCAGTGCCGATGATCTCGTGGAAAAATTGACCCGCCAGCCTGTCGATGTGGTGATCACTGATCTTAGTATGCCGGGTAAACTTCACGCCGATGGCCTGGCGCTGATTCAGTACCTGAAACGTCGCTGGCCCAACATTGTTATTATTGTCGTCACCATGATTACCAATCCGGGCATCCAGAATTCACTTTCGCGCCTCGGCGTGCAGGCGGTGCTGAATAAAAACAGCCTTTCGGTCGATCTGCTGCAAACCATGAAATCTCTTTTTTCGCCAGGGACGCGCAAAGCGGCGGCCATCAAAAGCGAGACTGTCGCTGTAGTCTTATCGCCGAAAGAGACCGAAGTGTTGAGATTGTTGTTACGCGGACTGACGGTGAATGAGATCAGCGCCCAATTGAAGCGCACCAAACAAACGGTTAGTGCGCAAAAAACCAGCGCGATGCGTAAGCTGGGCGTCACCTCTGAGTTTGAGCTGTATCAGTATGCCCAGCAGCTGGGGCTGAACAGTTGACAGCAGGCGGCATGAAGAGGGGCGGCGCACGGCGGTGGTTACTGGTGTGGCTGCTGTTCAGTGGCGGTCTGCATGCTGAAGAGCGTATCGGCATTCTGAGTCATACTGAGCCTTTTTCTACGGCTTCGCCGTCAGGACGCAGCGTGCTGGCTGATGAGGTCGCTTTGCTCTGGCAGGGTGAGACATCGGCCCCTGCGCTGGTGACTTATCACTCCAGGGAACAGGCGCTTCAGGCGCTTTCTCAGGGCGCGGTCAGCAGCGTAATCGCTGCTGAGTCATTTGATGAGGCGGGGTTGAAGGCGAGCGCGCCGTTGATGACGTTTCGCCTGTGCCTGATGGGGGAGCAAAGCGTTAAGCAGCCCCTGCTGGTCCTGCCTGAAATTCCCTTGTCGCTGCGGGCGCAATTCAGCCAGCGGTCGCAAAAACTCCTCTCCGGCGATAATGACCTTTACGGTAATCTCCGCCGCCTGATGCGTGATGAAGCCAGCGGCGTCGTTGCTCCCTGTTTTATGGTCGACCGCTTTTTGCACCGCGTTCCACTTTCCGGCACCACGGGCTCGGTGCTGCCTGATGTTGCGCTGATGAACTATCGCGCCTGGGTAGAGCCGGCAAATCTGGCGCTGTTGGATGATATTAACCGGCGCATCAGTCGCCTTGATAAACGGGATGTCCGCGCGCTGGAGCAGCGCTGGAACCTGCCAACCGGCAGCGTGACCGATCAGCGCACCTGGATGGACGGCACTATGGCGGGTCCCTTAGCGTTGCGTATTGCGCTGATAGGCGAACATCCACCGCTGGTGATCGCCGATGAGCAGAACGGCATCAGCGGCGTCTGGCATGATTTACTGGATACTTTTTTCCCCTCCTCGATTTTTTCATTACATCTGAAGCGTGTTGCCAGTAAAGCTGAGGCTGAGCTGCTGTTAAAACAAGGACGAATCGATCTGATTATGGGGGAAACCTCGCCACTACCAGCAGGCTATCGGGGCTTTGTCTTTGACCATCAGGTGCTGGGGATGGTGAGTCAGAGCGCCAGTTCGCTGAAAGGGGACCTCCCCTCCTTGCGGCATAAGCGGCTGGCTGTGGTTCGTGATGCACAGCTGACGCCGACGCTGCGCGCCAGCCTGCCTGCGGAAGGGATTCTGCAGGTCGACAATATTACCCAAGGGTTGGCGCTGATCGAGGCTGGCGGCGCGGATGGCATGATAGGCGATGCGTTCAGCCTGAATTATGAACTGAAACGCCGTGATAACGACAAGTTGATCCTCAATGGCATTGATCTGCCGGAAGTTCCACTGTGGTTTGTCTTCCCCCAAGGAAAATCGGCTTTGTATGAGCGGCTGAGCGATATCTTGGAAGGGATGAGTGTGGCCGATATTCAGAGCAGTAAAAGTCGCTGGCTGGCTGGCAGCGAAAGTGGGGAGAGCAGCCGGGTATCGCTGTGGGTGGAACTGCTGGCGATGATTACCCTGGCGGCGGTGATGCTGACCATCGCTATTATCGCCAGACATTTCATTCGCCAACGGCAAAGCGAGCAGACTCATCGTCAGCTTAATGATGCGTTACGGTTGTGGCAGGCGCTGCTCAACAGCGCACCGGTACCGCTGTTTATCTGCGATCCGGCCGGTCGAGTCGTACGTTTTAATCAGGCGTTCGCTGAAGCTTCGATTGTGCCTGCCGGGATCGCTGCAGGTACGCTGCTGCCCGGACAGGCGGGAAATCCGCTGGCCGACTGGCTCGATCTGCCAACGCGCATCGCTACACTGAACAGCGCGGAACCGCAAGTGGATGAAGTTACCGTCGCTTATATGGCGCACAGTGTAACGCTGTTTCGATGGCTGTCGCGCTATACCGACAGCGAAGGGATCCCGCAGGGCATGGTCGGCGGATGGATAGATATCAGTGACAAAGCGGCGCTGGAGAGCGCGCTGAACCGTTCGCTGGCGCAGGCTGAGCAAGCCAGCGAAGAAAAATCACAGTTTCTAGCTCGCATGAGCCACGATATGCGCACCCCGTTAAATGTCCTACTTGGTCTGCTGGATATTGAGCGGGAAACGCACCCTTCACTGGAGCTGGCATGGCAGGCCGCCACCACGCTGCGGGATCTGGTTGGCGATATTTTGGATCTGTCGCGTATCGAAGCGGGCGAACTGCAGCTGCAGTTCGCCAGTCACAACCTGAGCCAGCTACTACAGGCCAGCGAGGCGATATTTTCCAGCAGCGCCCGCAGCAAAGGGCTGGACTGGCACAGTGATATCCAGCTGCCGCCAGAGCTGTTCTGTCGTGTTGATCATGTGCGCTTCAATCAGATTATCGCCAACTTGCTGGGCAACGCCATCAAATATACCGAGCGGGGCAGCGTCACGTTGCAGGCGCGCTATCAGCAACAGCAGCTGAGCGTGACAGTGATCGATACCGGTATCGGTATTCCCCCTGACAGGCAGGAAAATATCTTTCAGCCGTGGTTCCAGCTGGATGCCACTACGCCCTACAGTAGCGGACTTGGGCTGGCTATCTGCCAGCAGCTGATTAGTTTAATGGCAGGTACGTTGCAAATCGACAGCGAACCGGGCAGAGGGACGCAGGTGCGGCTTACCTTGCCGCTGGCGTCCGCTCTGCCGCCGCCGAAGAAAACCGCCACAGCGGCGGCGGAGGTTGCCAGTGAAGCACACTATCATGTACTGCTGGTGGACGATTTCCCGGCCAACCTGACTGTGATGAGCATGCAGCTGACCCGACTGGGACATCAGGTGACCGCCTGCGCAACGCCGACAGAGGCGCTGGATTACCTGCGGCAGCACCAGCCGGACATTCTGATTACCGACAGCCAGATGCCAGTGATGGATGGATATAAATTAGTAGAACACATTATCCTGCGAGGTCTGAGTGGCGAATTGCATTGCCCGGTGCTGTTACTGGGTTGTACCGCCAGCGCGCTGCGCCGGGAAGAGGAGCGCGCGCGCGATGCAGGCATGGATGGGCTGTTGCGTAAACCCCTTAGCGAAAGTCGCCTGCAGCAGGCGCTGTCACGCTTTCCCCAAGCCGCCAGCGACACGCCGGATCTCCAGGAAATACAGGCGCTGGCAGGAGAGCAAAGCGAGATGGTTGCGCTGATGCTGCAGCAGTTAAAACAGTCGGTTGAAGAAGATTTGCAGCAGCTGGATCCCAGCCAGCCCGATGTTGAAAAGGTAGCGCGCATCGCGCACCGGCTGAAAGCTTCGTGGAATCTGTTGCGTCTGCAGCGGGCGGAACGTTGCTGCCTGATGATGGAAAAATTGCCTGACCTGCTGGCGGCGGGGGAGGTTCTGCAAAACGAACTATCCCAGCTGTTAAGCGCATTTATTCGTGAGATGCGGCACTATCAGCTGCGGCTGCCCAGCTCCGGGTTAGTTGTCGACCAACAATAACTTTTTTCATTTCTGAACTGTAGTGGTCAACAAAACTGGCCACTGAGTTAGCATTTTTCTAGTATCGGTTTTCCGATTCGTTTGGCGGTAACAAACGAATTAGATTGATATTGGTGCACAATCGTCTGGAAAGCAGGGTCTCCGCTTACATTGGTCTTTATTCTATTTTTTGTTTTTTACTTTCTCGGCCCCAGAGATGACAGAGCGTACGTTTATTGCACGTCAACTATTACGTATGTTCATTCTGGAACGATGTCCGCGCCAGTGTTATATATACTGGCGCGGACATCGCGAATATCAGCCTTTTACTTAACAGAAAAGGTATACTTTCCTTGTGTTTTATGACCATCAACTGAAAGAGCTGTCCAGTCAACTTCATATTGTCCTTTATCAAGTGTCTTGCTCACAGGCACTATCAACGTAGCTTTGTTTTTAGGATCCAAGGCTGGTTTACCTGAGGGAATAATCTGGCCGTCCGCATTTTTTAATTCTGCTTTGGAAAAAGATGGCTCAAGCGATTCAGTGAAGCTTAATACCAGTTGCTTAGGAGGCTCTGTAAGTACGGCCTTATCGGCGGGGGTTGCAGCCTTCAGATGAGCATGCGCCATAGCCTGTTGTGATACAAGAAGTGAGGACAGCCCCATTAGCATGATCGAAAAAATTGCAGGAATTTTCATTTTTACTCCATCAGTTGTGTTTATATCTGACTTGTATACGATTAATCACTGCCCGTTGTTGCTGTTCTTCATTCAGAGCTGAAGGGCGACCAAAACGTTTTCCTGATGCTCTGGCACGTGCAATACCTGAGTGTGTACGTTCAAGCAGCAAATCCCGCTCAAATTCAGCCACTGCGGAAATCACCCACATAGTCATTTTCCCAGCCGGACTGGTCAGGTCTACGCCACCCAGAGCCAGGCAATGCACCCGAATTAGCCGTAAAGTGCCATAATGATGAAAACTGTCTAACTTTAGATGAGGAAAACGTAACACCAGAATGAGGTAAAAACAACCCAAATGAGACAGGAAAACTATCTCACCGGATTGTCTGCTGTGGGTTTTACCCATTTAGTACGGTCTGAGCAGTAGTTGTAGTCTGGCACCTGGATAATCTTTTCAGAAAACGCCACTGTTTCTCTGAAAATACAGTTGCACTGATGACCTTCAGATGCCGGGTCTCATTTTTGTTAATCAGATACTTGGCATCAATGACGGGATAAAGACTATCACCAGGCAGAATAGGGGATTCGGAAGTGACCTCAGCCATCATTTTTAATATGCTGGCTTGAAGAGTGAGCGCATAGTTCCCTGTTGTTCTTAAATAAAGAACATCAATGACCAGCCATTCCATCGCTACTCCTTTCTCAATATTCAGGGGAAAGATTAGCATATAAACCACTACACAATATGCTTTACGGGATTAACAAGTGTCAAAAAACATGCTGCGTGCTGCTATTCTTTTTACTACCACCACTGAATTACCACACCCTTTACGCGCCAAGATGGTGATTTTGGCGACATAACATAATTCCCGTAATGCGTGTTGCTTTTTTAGATAAATAAATAGAGTATGCCTAGATTTATTTCGTCTGCCTATAAGTATTCCGCATCGGCTTTACACTGATGGGCGGGAAAGAAACGATGGATACAGCATGAATTAACATAAATGAGGGAGGGAATATGCTGACTGCATTGATGGTTAATGCGTCCTTTGCTATTACACTGCTGGTGATAGCAGCAGTGATGATAAGACGCATAGATAAGTAGTGTCTGAAAGGAAGGCTAAATACCGGTAACCGTCTGGACATACCTGAACGGCTCGTAATCCATTCTGCCAAGTCAGGTTCAGGATGAAGATGTTGAAAAAATTTCACCATTACAGTGCGGACATATCAATATGCAGGGGCGCTATTCATTTATGGTGCCGAAATCCGTTAATGGGGTTTGGGGGGTAACGGAACCCAAAACGCAGTTAAGCAGTCATTTTAAAGCGTTTACTGTTATCCTGCTACCCAAACCCCGGAGTAACAATTTTCATCCCCCTGAAAAGCAGGGAGGCACCAGAGTAAGTTAATCACACAGAAGTCCAGAGTTTTTCGCTACTCCTGCTTCAGACCGAAACAGGCGTATATAAAGATGATATGTTACCCTATTCAGGTTTTTTTACAGGGCACACTACACATCAAGTTAAATCACTGGTGGTACTGGAGAAATAACATGGTAAGTGACATATTCTGTAGATGTAACATAACGCCCTGCCGTAAGTTTGATCGTATAGTTACCTGTATGAATGCACTCTTTAGGTTCATACCTGTGATGTCCCGGAGCGTGAAGGCTATCAGGAAATCCTGGCAGTCTGGACCGTCCATGATACCACTAATGCTTTTTATAATATTCTCGACGTGGAATTTGCCGGACATAACAGCGGTGACAGTGACATCACTCCGCCGGATAATGGTGGTGGTGATGCTCACTCTGTGCCTGTGATTAATCTTCTGCAGGATCATATTGTTGTGCAGAAACAAACGTACAATGCAGGCTATGCTATTAACGCCTCTGCAACCACTAACGCAGAAATGTTTAAGTGGGAAGTAGTGGAAGGTTACGGCAACTTCCAATTGCAGGAAAAACAGGCAACGCCGACTCATAATAAACTGGAAGGGAAAAATCTGAACACTGAGAGAAGTTTCTTAATTTCATATTCGTCTTTCTTATAAGATATGTATCTTATCTTATAAAAATAATCACCGATTATGAGTAAAATTACAGACAAGAAACAGATAGTGAATATAACAAAAATATAATGCATTGATTGAAAATGATTCTATTTTAAATCATGAATATATCATTAGGAGTGTTCCTATATGTGTTTGTAATATTATGGTCATCAAGTTCAGATGTTGAAAGAGATGTTTTATCTTCCGGTGGGATGCCACCTCTCTGTCCAGGATGAATGAAAGACTTTATTGTTGATATAAAAAAGGCTCCAGCAATACCATCGGATTGGATATGAAACATCTTAAACTTCATTGTGGTTCTCTGTTTTTTTTGACAGCTTTCATTAATTTTACAATGTTTATTAATATGTCATCTGCGGCTGAACCTATTAGTTTCAACATGAATGCCATTGAATCATTGGGACTAAACCGCGACGAGGCAAAGAATGCGATAAAACAAGCGGATAAACCTTATGGGAAAATCAATACTGGTATTTATCTGAATGGTCAATATGGCGGCGTGCAGGAAATTAATTTTGATATCGATGGTAATGCCTGCTTATCAGAAAATCTGTTACGCGAGTTTATGTTTAAGCCCGATTTAATTGTGTTGACACCGGGGACTGATTGCCTTGATCGCAAAAAAATATCGCTACTGGAGAGCCACTACGACAGTAGTAAAAATGCATTAACCATCACTATTCCCGATTTCTATCTGGAAAAGACATCGCAGTTTCATAATATTCAGTCTGGTGGTTTTGGTACTTTTTTTAATTACAATGCCAGCGTGAATCGCAGCACAGGGATTGGTTCACATACCGACAGCATAAATGCACTGATGGGCTGGGGGGCAAATTTTAAGAATGTCCTGCTGCGTACGAATTTCTCGTATGCGCACTACAGCCCTTCGTGGGGAAAGAGCTACAGCCAGCAAAGCCTGAACAGCGCCTGGCTGGAAACAGATATCGCGGATACTTTGCGCTTTCGCGGAGGTTATCTCAGCGTTGGTAACTCGCTGTTTGGTGCGGGGCAGATTAATGGTTTTACTCTTGATAACAATGCCGGCATGCACAGTGGTGACTCCACTGTCAGTGTCAGTGGCATTGCACCAGGTTATGCGCAGGTGGAAGTATATCAACAGGGGAAAATAATCTTTTCACGCCCGGTCCCGGCAGGCCCGTTCATGTTTGATGCTGTTCCGCTGTACACGGCGTATGCAGATGCCGAGGTCGTGGTTCGTGAGAACAGTGGCGGTGAGCAGCGACAGACTATCCCGCGGGCAGCATTCAGCGTCAGCAGCCAGATGGCTTCCCGGTTTGCTCTGTTTGCCGGACAGACAGATCCATCACGCGGTGTGGGTAACGTACCGGTGTTAGGGGCGGAATACAGGCTGCCGCTTTATGACTATTTGCAACCTTTTGCCGGAATGCTGCTGGCTGAACACTATACCGGGCTGGGGGCAGGTCTTTACGCCAATCTGATCCCTTACAACACCCAGGGTGACATGAATTTCAGTCTTTCCCGTAGCGGTAAGAATGGCGATTTAGGGCAAAAGATAAGTAGCAATTTATCAGGACAATGGGGGACGGCCACGCCGTATCTCTCGCTGAGCTGGCAGAGCTATAACTACCGTGATTTGGGTGAAAGTCAGCAGACGCTGGATACAAGTTACCCAGATGAGCGCTATAGCCCGCATTATTCTGTATCCGGAGGAATAAGCCAACCTTTCGGATCTGTCGGCAGTGGGATTTCATTGTCCCATTACACGTCGTGGAATATGCCAGCGATGAATTCTGTATCAGTGTTTGGCTCATATTCTGCGCGTTATTACACGTTCAGCGCTAACGTTTCTTATGGCTGGCAACTGGGAAATGACCGACAGAATTCATGGTCGACGATGATTAATTTGCGTGTGCCATTTAAAAATGGTGGCAAATCAGGTTCGTTATCGTCCTATGTCAATCATTATCAGAAGAACATGATTTTGGGCACCAGTGCCAGCCAGACAATTACCGATAATTTAAATGTCGGTGTGGGGGTTGATCACTACAGAGGAAATGGTAACAGCACTCGTCATTATGCCCAGGCATTCTGGCAGACGCCTTATGTGAATACTACCACGTATTATTCCGCGAGTGATCAACACAACCGTAACTATTCGACGAATCTGTCCGGTTCAGTCGTTAGTACAGGGAAGAATATTGTGTTCTCCCCTGTGCCGGTACAGGACACCTTTGCATTAATTAATACCGGCGTGAAGGGATATACGAGTCTGACGACACCCACTTCACGAGTAATAACCAATTATGATGGTTTAGCGATTGCACCGCAGCTATTTGAAGGACGATCGAACTCAGTCGATATTGTCACCAAAACGCTTCCGGAAGGCGCGTATGTCAAGAATCCGCATCAGGAAATTACCATCAGGCGCGGTGCGGTTGGCAAGGTTGATTTTTCCTCAGATCAGGAGCGGGTGTATCTGGTCAGGCTGGTGAGCGCCGGAAATAGTTTTCCATATGGTGCGAAGTTGTTAAATGAGAATGCTGAGTTGCTTGGTTACACCATTGACGAAAATATCCTGATGCTCAGCCAGGAGAAGGCCACCAGGTTGGCCGAAAGTAACGCCAAAATAAACAGCAGTAACCAGGTTACCTGCTATATCAAAAAAGGATCATTCAATCCGGAATTAACCGATGGGTTAATCGATGTTCCGGTTACGTGTGGAGAAAAACATGAAAAAGTATAGAAAGACAATTTTAGCGCTATTGCTGTGTGCGGGCGCTGGATGCAGTAATGCATTGGCATCGGCAGTTCTGCCCACCACCTCAGTGCTGATTATTGAAGAAAATGATCGCGAAGGCACTATTGGGATTAAAAATACCAATAAAGAACCGGTGCTGCTCTACAGCAAAATTCAGCGTCTGGACGATGAGGACCTGGATGCAGCACTGATTCCAACCCCGCAGGCCGTGGTGGTTCAGCCTGGAGAAACCCAGACAGTACGTCTGCTGTATCGCAGTAACAAAAAGCTCGATAAAGAGCACCTGGCCCGTATTTTGTTCATGGGGATCCCACCGGAAAAGAAACAGCAGGGTGCTCATGTCGGTTTCATGGTGGGACAGGATTTACCGGTGGTGATTCGCCCGGCGGGTTATGTTCCGGTAGAGAATAAATGGGAGTTTTTGAAATGGAGTGTCATTGGTAATCAGCTGTGCGTCAGCAATGACACTAAATATGCCATCCGCTTTGTCAATAATGTGGCGCTGCTACCAGGGAAAACGTCGGTGACAATGCCAAAAGCATATGCGCTACCGGGTTCGAAAAATTGCGCTGAATTACCGGCCGATACACGAGTGGTCGCTGGCAGCAAAGTGGATTTCTCCGCTGTGACGGATTATGGATATATTCTGGACAACCGCCAGTCTGCTGTTATGAATGGCGTTGGACCGAATGCGAAACAATAAATAAGTTATTAATTTTTATTGATTGTTGATATTAACTCAGGCGTTTTCAACAACGCTTACCGAAGTATGTTTTTTTGTGATAAATAATATGGAGACTATTTGTGAATATTTATAAGTTAGCAGTACTGAGTACTATTATGGCTACGGGTTCTGTACTGGCCGCCAATCCAACCATTAACGTTTCAGGGAAAATTACCCCACCCGCGTGTCATGCCAACATTGCTGGGGATGGCAATCTGGTCTGGGATCCGATTAGTCATAACAGCCTGAGCAATACCGCCTTTACTGCTCTTGAGGCTAAGCCTGCTACGTTACAGATCACCTGTGAAAGTGGTTTAACCACACGTATGGCCTTTTGGTCAGTCGATGCAAATGCCAGCAGTGCTGCACCTGGTATTAAAGTTCCTGGTACCAGCGGCAGTAATGGTGAAAACGCAGCCCGTATTTATGGTATTGGTCTGGACCCGGTAACAAATAATAAAATTGGTAATTTTAGTCTGATTGGTAAAACCTCGTCGTATGATGGTACCGAGAATAATCAGACTGTTGGTTATGTGGATAATGGTAGTGGTCATAACACTGAGTCTTTTGGTGTCGCAAATCTTACCCAGGGTTGGGGACTGGGATCCACGCAGGAATGGACTGTCCTGGATGTCACCAGCAAAACACCCGCTCTTGCTAATAGTTTTACATTTACATTTGATGTTGTGCCACAAATTAATAAAAAATCACAAATAACAAATGCTCAGGAGGTGCCATTCTCTGGCTCAGTCCAGTTCTTTGTCCGTTATTTCTGATTAGGCATATTGCAGCTGGTTATTTCAATTCCAAATTACTTGTTAATTGATCAGTCATAATTTAAAAGCAGCAGTGGCAATATAACTTATTGTATAAAGATATAAAGAGGAGTTTTATCATGTGTTATTCTAAATTATTTTTAATTACGTCGTTGATGGTTGCAGGTTCTGCGTATGCTGCCAACCCAACCATTAATGTCTCCGGGAAAATTACCCCTCCGGCATGTGATGCCAGCATTGTCGGCGGCGGTGAAAATCTGGTCTGGGATCCGATTAGCCATAACAGCCTGAGCAATACCACCTTTACGCCGCTGCCCCCTAAATCAGCCACCTTAAGTGTAACCTGTGAAGACGGCCTTGCGACCCATATTGCTTTCTGGGCAACGGATGCTAATGCCGCAAGTGCTATTGCAGGTATTAAAATACCAGGCACAATTTATGATAACGGTAATGTAGCAGCCCGTATTTTTGGCATTGGTATGGATCCGGTAACAAATAAGAGAATTGGCAACTTTACTCTCGTCAGTAAATCCTCTTCCTATGATGGTACTGAGAATAGTTCCAAATTTGGCTATGGTGGGCGTGGTACGGAGTCCTTCGCCGTCAGCAATTTTGGCTGGGGATATCCAACGGTTGAAGACTGGACTGTGCTGGATACCACCACAAATCAGCCTGCAGTTGGTACCGCATTTACTTTTACCTTTGACGTCGTTCCACAGATTAATAAGAAGTCCGAAATCACTAACTCCCAGGAAGTGGCTTTCGCAGGTAGCGCTCAGTTCTTCGTTCGCTATTTCTGATAATCTTTTCCCTGTCGATACTCTTTGCGACAGGTATTCCTTAAGGATATAGCGGAAACGCGCTATATCCTTCATCGCATCAATTGAAAACAATTCAGCCAGATCAATAATAGTCTGGTATCCGATTCCGTGTGTTGTTGTTCCGGTATCAATGCAGCGCTGAACCAGAGATTCCCTCTTTCATGTGATCTCTGCTGTCATTCCGGATTAAATACGGCAAAGATCTCGTCATAACGACCATCGCGTTCGGCCCAGCGACGGACATAGTCGCGTTTTAACAAGATTTCTCCTCCGGGATGATCCTTGTTCCAGTAGATTCATCACTTCGCTGATGTAATCCGACAACGGCATAGCGCGGGGGTCGTCTTTTTGTTTATTCCCGGTCAGAACTGTCTGTACATAAGGGGGAGAAAGTTCAAGGACTTCGACGGGGACCTTACGCAGCTTATGGCGCAGCGAGATAAGCCATGTATGCAGGAAGGTAGTGAATATCTTCGACGATTTATCTGCAGTTCCTGACCCGAGAAGGGACATTAATGTTAAGCACAATCTTCTTGATGTGCTGTTTCTGGTGTTAGCTGCCGTTCTGAGCGGCGCGCAGGGCTGGAAATATATTCAGGTCTTTGGCGATGCTCAGCTGGAGTGGCTGCAAAAATACCGTGCTTTTGATCACGGCAGGGGGATTTTGTTGTTCAGGCAAAAGCCAACCATATAGCGCTGATAAACCGGGTTGCACTGGCTTTACTGAAACATAACCCACTCAGGGGCAGCATCGGCAGTAAAAGAAATCGTGCAGGCTGGAACGCAGATTTCAGGACGGAATTACTTTTTGATTTAAAAACGAACAAAGCGAAATCCTGCTCTGAGCCCCCCTAGGGCAGACATTCAATTCGCAGCCATCAGGCCCCCCTGTTCTGAACAGCCCTGTAATACTATTAATGTAAGTTTTTAGTATAAATAAACTTTGGCATGCCCCAACCAAAACGTAAAGCCATAAGTCGTAAAGCCAATCCTGAGCTCATTGCCAGTGTCATCATCAATTCATTATTCAAGCCTGCACACAATCCCACTGTATAGATTAATCCTGTAAGTGCGGAAACGACAGCATAAAGTTCTTGTCGGAAAAGCAAAGGAATATCAGCGCAGAGAATATCCCTAAGTACACCCCCTACGCATCCAGTTATCATACCTGACGCTATAATAATAATAAATGGCATGGTGAGAGTTATAGCGACATTGCAACCGATCAGAGTAAATACAACCAGCCCTACGGCATCTAAAAAGAGGAACAGCTTCCGCAAATGATGGAGGAATCGAGAGATAAAAATAGTCAAAAGGGCCGTGCCACCCGTGATGAGTAAATAAAATGGATGCTCAACCCAAGCCAGAGGATGATTTCCGAGAAGTACATCGCGGACAGAACCTCCCCCGAGTGCCGTTACGCAACCTAGCGTACATACCCCAACCCAGTCCATATTACGACGACCTGCAGCAAGAGCAGCAGTGATGGCCTCGACAATAATAGCTATAAGATAAAGAGAATGTAAAAACATAAGTTCAATATCCTTTATCTCAAATGGTGAATTGCCCCGGTTTTCCGGGTGCGTGTTTTGTGTTGCCAGATCATTGTGGAGATGGTCAAAGCGCTAAACCGGATGACGTTGTTGGGTATGCCGGACAGTCACATAACCGATGTAGCAGTGGGTGCCGTTTTATCGGCTTACTCTGATTTATTCAATAAAGCTATCCGCACGTTCCAGTGAGATTTTTTTCGCTTCCAGAAGAGAAGTACCATCTGCTTGTTTTTTCACAGTAATAGAGTCCGTTTTCAGTGTCGTCCCCTTAAACGTTACGACAACATTCCCGGAGAATACGGTCATGCCGTTAATTTTTGTGGTTTTTTCCGATGTGATTTGGAATTTCTCGGCCAGCTTAAACACAATACGGGCATTTCCATTGTATTCCTGAATAGTCCGAATCGCATCAGCGGAAACCTCCATGGAATACACAGGAACGGTGAAAAACAGAGCAGCAGAGACAACTGGCAAAGCGAGTAAATTTCTCATAAAATCCTTAATTTGGTAGGGACAGTATTTGAGTAAAGCCTCCCTCGCAACGGTCGAATGGCAGGAGAGAACCTAACCACATATTTGATCGATTACATCATAATGGCAAGAACTATGAATTAAAAAGCTATTCAATTGAAACCTTTTAAAAACAGTAAATAAATCTCTTAGCGTACGTTTTCGTTCCATTGGCCCTCAGTTTGCCTGAATGCTCTGGCTCTTTAAAATAACTCAATCATAAAATTGAGCAGGCTGCACAGCAGCTCTCCAGATAATGACCTCATCCAGGTCCGGTGCTGACGCGCCGGACCTGAGCGGTATGGTGAGCAAGCATCCATATCGGCAGTTTACCTGCCGACACGCGCTTCACTGGCGGATGTTTAAGGAAGTCTGGCGACGATGAACGAAGTTTCGTATTCATGGCCAGGATACTGGCTGTTGACGCGTTGGGTAAACTCTCTCTTCGAAATTTTATGCTGCCAGGCAGTGTGCAGCAGAGCGAGGAAATCGTTTGATTGCGCTTTACTATCTATCGGAAGGCGCTTATAGCTGGGATCGGCCTTAATCTGACTGATTAAGTTATTAAACCAGTCGTAAAAAGGTTTATCCGCCACCGCAGCCTCCACCCGCGGATCCTGATTAGTGGCGCACCCCTGTGCTAAAGGAAGCGTCAGGGCACAGAAAATTAAACCAGCAATACTGAGTTTATTGTAACGGCGTTCCATATTTTCCTCGCTGTTTGTTGACCGAAGTTAACGCACTGATGTTATCCTGACCTGCGCAGAAGCCCGGGCGGCAACGCATTGGCCCTTTTGCCATGCGGATTGTCTGGTATACCGACTGGCGGCTCAGCTGTACTGCGGTTGATTCAACTCAAGCGCATTCAGCAAAACGTAACCTGATACCAGCAGTTTGGTGTTGGCAATAGATACGTCAAGTACGTGAAGTAATGAACTTTCATTGTTCATTTAACATAATGAATCTAATCGAAATTTGGACACTGTGTTTACCCATAGTAAAGCATCATTCAGCAGTGCACAAAAAAACCGTCTTAATCGGTGTTTCGATCATGTAATCATTACTGTCTAAAGGAGTTATCTTTAACTTAATGTTATCGTCTTTGAGAACCTCAAAAAGCTCAACCATCTCGGCGCTGCGGGGTTGCAGATGCAACCGATAATAGTTTCCTTCACGCACATAGGTATAGCGAACGCTGCCCTGCAGACTGGCAAGTGGCGTTCGCGGACAGGTTGCGTACCTGAAGGTTCTGTCGCATTAACGGCGGCAGGTTGCCGGAAATCGGGTCTGTTAATTTTTTATGCAACCAGAAGGTAAAACTGCTCTGCCGGGGACAATCTGCCCCCGTCGGAAGGATTTGAATCCCGTCATCAGCTTTATCCGCCGTTTGATGCTACGGTGATCCTGCTCAACCAGATTGTTCAGGTACTTACTCTGCCTGACCTTAATGCACTCCTCCCTGCCAGCATTCAGCTCCGCAAGGGCAGCGGTGTTTGCACCGCTTTTATCGATGGTACCACCTCAGGTTCGCAGTGATGGCGGATAGCCTTACGTAAGAAGCGCAACGCCGCTGCCGCGTCACGCCTGGCGGTCAGCAGAAAGTCGACGAGTTGGTACAGGCTGTCATAGACGTACGTGTTTTCCGGCACCACTTTCTGGTTGCGCCAGAAGCGCGTCTCTTCCGCGTCGTTACTGATACCGAGCACGTTCCCCACCGGGTCGTACTCATAACGCAGGTCCTGCAACACCTTCGCACCCGACGCATGGCCGGACGGACGTTCCGTTTTAATCCCGGTCAGCCGCTGCGTCTCAACTTCATACGTGTACGTGGTCTCCACCCCGTTACCGTGCACCTCGCGCAGCTTCTGCCCGGCGGCTGAGTACGTAAGAGACTTCACGATAACCTGCTCTTTTTTGCCCTTCAGGGTCAGCCAGATGCCCGATAGCAGGCCCGCCACGTCGTACGCCACTCGCTGCTCATTTCCGGCCGCATCTGTGGTGGTCAACACCGCGCCGGTGGCGTCAGCGGTGGTCCGGGTTATATGCCGCTCACTCTCATCGGCGAGCAGGTCGTTCCATGCTGAGGCATCGGTAGCCTGCCAGTCGGCCACGATATCGGGATTGTCCGCGTCCTTCAGCAGGCGGCGGGTAACGGAGAGCGACACGCCGGTGAGGGCGATGCTATCGGTCTGCATCAGGCCGGCAGTATCGTAATGACTGACACACACGCCGGCGAGGTTCAGGGCTTTCTCCGCATCGGTATTGCCGGCATACGCGAAGCGCTCCGTGATGCGGGCGGCTTCGCCGGTAGCCTGTTCAGTCACACTCACCGGGCGCCCCGGCAGCGTTGCGTCCTCGTACTGCCAGGTACGGGTTACCGCCTGGCTTCTGTCTTCCGTACCGTCATCAGCGCTGCGGATATTGCTGACTACGATAAATGATCGACCTGCGGCGTCGTTTAGCGCCACTGTGATGCCGTTATCCACACCCTGTGAACGCAGAACATTGCCGGCCAGGTCCTTAAGATACGTGAAGTTCGCCAGTCCGGCGTCGTACAGACGCGGGTCAGCACTCTGCATAAGAAAGCCGCGGGCATCGTACTGATGGCGGGAGATGCTCTCACTGGTAACGTCCGGGGTGCCGGGATGGCGGTGGTACACGATGTCGCGCACGGCCAGCCCCCTGTTGTCCAGGACCGTGACCGTCGGGGTTGCTTGATAAACCAGGCTGCTATTATGGTTCATAAACTGACTACCTCATCCGTTATGCCATGTTTCATCTGCTGTCAGTCATTCGCTGACCTCTGCCGCCGTGTCATTTTCATCTTCACTGACCACAAACCACGGCGTGAATAATGTACGGCGTAGCCAACCCTGTGCCGTTTTCACCTGCCATTCGCGCCCCAACGGATCGTAATAATGGGTGTCGGCATACAGGTCATGGCGGGCGCTGTCGTCGCTGACATACTTCCAGCTGTCGAGGAAATATGGCTGATACGTGTGGACTGCCTGACCTTTATTATCATATTCTGTCCGGCCACTGACGGCCCAACGGAAGGCGGTTTCCACTTCCACCGGTAGATCGTCTGCTCCGGTCTGTAACCCGCCGCTGCCTGTCCGGCTCCAGGCTTTCCCCCTTCATACCTGACGGCAGTCTGCAGGACCCGTCCGAAGCCATCACTGAAAACCACCTGCTGGCGGATTTGCTGGGCGTTATCGCTGTCATAACGGTCAGTTGTCAGCGTCAGGACATGGGGTGGAATTCTCCCGCCGTTCTCCGTGTTACCCGCCATCCAGCTGTCCGCGATATAAACGATGCACTGTGCAACCGGCAAGGATGAGGTCAGGGCCAGGGCAGCCTCTGCATCAGCCGGAATCATCATTGCATCAGTGCTGTAGCCGGTAGCGATGCCCTCTTCCGTACCCCTGAACCGGGATGTCATAATACGCCCCAGTGCATCCAGCGTAACCGTATGGACATTATCGTTCGCGTCAGTAAACCTGACGGGGGTCAGAAAACGCCAGTCATACTCTGTCGTCGTCGTCAGGCCAGCGGCATCCCGCGTAGTGGTGATGACACAGTCATACGCATCACGGGTAACATTCACCGCACCCGTAAGCAGGGTCTCCCGGTAAGCCACAGGCAGCCAGAAATGCCCGGCGCCGCCATAGGTGGTAAATCCCCGACGTGCCGCCCAGAGATATTTACCGGCTTCCTGAACACGGGGAAAAAGGTATCCTGCCTGACGGTATCCTGCGGACTCCAGTTGCGCGTCTGTCACTGTCCCTGCCAGAGCCGCCAATTGGGTTTCTTCCAACTTTTAAGGCGCTGGCGTTCAGCGGTGGTGAGCCTGCCGTCACCTGTGCCGGCATCGCGCTCATACTGACGCAGCCAGATACGCAGGGTCTCAGGCGTGCAGCCGATTTTAAGGGAGATGGAGCTGATGGCCGCCCACTGCGAGTCATAGCCATTCTGGCTTTCGATAACCATACGGACGGCCCGCTGACGGACCTCCGGGGAAAAAGCGTGTATTTTTAGTCATCCTGTTACCTCTCTCTCAGGGAGTTTAGTCTCCAGGATTACCGGGGCGTTTCATACTGCAACCCACTGTTATCCTCTGGAATATCATCAAAGGATTTGAACGGGTACTTGGACATATACGCATTAATTTTTTCAGGGGGTAAATGTGCAAACCAGTTGGGATCAGGCCTGTTAGTTTCTTCTTCTGCTTTAATTCTTTTAAATGACTCCGGAAACAAATCTTCTACACTTATGTTCATCAAAATATACTCCCTCAGTAATGGGACAGGTTGAGCAAATGCCCGGGCATTAATCCTCTCAACGCATGGTCCATGCATAATGCTTTTCCACATATCTGTGAAGCCGGTAAAAATTCTGCTCGTCGCCACCGATAAAAATACCGTTATCCATTATCCCTTCAGCCAGTCGCTGCGTGTAGCGGTGCGCAGCCTCATCCAGTTCAGCCCGGCTCCCCCACGTGCCCTGCTGCTTACGCCAGTTCAGCCGCACGGCTTTCAGCTGGCGGCACATCTGCTGGCAAATGAAGTAGCAGGCGACGACGTTGCGCGCATCACCCACAAAGAACACGTCGCTGTCCGGCCGCATCATTTCATTCCACAGATAAACATCGAAACATCCCAGCATCATGGCCACGCGTTTTGCCACGAAACCGCCGTACCAGTAATACGCGGTGCGGGGAATGTTCAGCCGGCGGCTCTCGGCAACATTCCCGGTATGGAATGACGGCAGGCCAGATTCCACCAGTTCCCGGACCAGCCCCTCCAGCACCCTGTGCCAGGCACCGGTTTCACAGCGCTCAGACAGTGCTGAAAAGTACCGGCTGACAATGCCGGCAATCTGCTGTTCCGGCACGGCGTCACCATTATCCGTCTGAAGGGACAGTTTCCGGCACAGCTCCTCGCGCTCCACCAGGGCATTCAGCATGGCATCAGTTGTCACGTTCTGTGCGGTGGCCAGTGTCGCGACACGTTCACGCAGGCCGTCAGAGAGAAAGACGCCAGCCCCGGCAGCCACCGCCGATGGTATCCTGACGCGGCGTGATACGGGCTTGTAGATTTCTCCAGTCTCTGGCCTGATTTTCAGGCCTGCCTTAAGCCGGCGGCTCAGCTCCTGGGGAAGGATATCCGGGTTGTCCCTCAGAAAGCGCGCCCGGTTTCCGTGCGTCGTTCCGTACACGCTGTCAATGTAGTCGGTCAGCAGCATATCGATATCCACAGAAGTGTTTATAAACATAATCGTTTATATCACAGGCTTACCGGACTGGCGCGCAGGTCCACTCAATGGCGCGAAGCGACATGGAGGCGCCAGCTGATGGTGAATATGGCTCAGTGAGAGACTGGCGCAGCCGGTTACCGTTTTGATAGGTTCTGCCAATCCATCCTTTCGCCCTGTAAGACAAAAACCCACTAGACGCGGTACAGAAGCTTCTGTGCGCTTACGGGCGTGTACACAAAAGCCCCAGCACCACTACTTACAGCAACTCAAAACCCTAGTTACAACATCCATCATTAAAAGCAACATTGTTCCGGGCCTTCGGCCCGGGACGGCTTCGCTTTTCAGTGGTGGATGGAGGCTTGGAGTTGCAGATATGCACGGATAGGAGTGTTAATACATCTATTGGTATGTTGTAACTACTTATCGAGGTGCCCGTCGTATAGCGATGGGAGCTACTCGAAGACGATATTCACCAGTCTCAGGATCTTTTTGGGTTCTGTCGCATTAACGGCGGCAGGTTGCCGGAAAAAGACAGCGAAGGCAGTAACCAGCGTGGCTTAAAACCACCAATCAATGGATGCGGCCAGAGTAGTTGGCGCCAGTCGGCAAAACTAGTTGACATCCAATAGATAGGTTCGGTACGAGTATCGTGAAATTGCAGGGTGTTCCCATTGGGCTAAAAAAATGGATAATAACTACAAATATCAATGGAGATGATAATTGCATATGAAAAATATAATTTACCTTATCCTCGTTCTGGTGGCTGTGCCCTCTTTTTTCACAGAGGCAGTGGCAAAAACGCAAAACTGTGAGCAGAGAAAAGAGGCCATCAGGCGCCAGATGAGCTATGCGAAAAAATACAATAACACGTATGAGATTGCGGGGCTGGAACGTGCCTTATCAGAGGTGAAACAGAATTGCAGGGATCCATCCAAGCAATACAGTGATGGAGATGACATCCGGCGCAAAGAACGTAAAGTTAAGGAGCTTCGCAAAAAGCTGGAGCGTGCAGAGGCCGATCTTGACAATGCCCGTGATGAGTAGTGTTCAGGGCACTATTGCAAAGATCGCGATCATGCAGCCTCTGGTGGTGCTGAAGGACTTTAAGTTCCACTAGGTTGTTCAGATATTTACTCTGCCTGATGATAATCGTCTCTTCATCAGGTTTACCGACGTTGAGTGACGCTGCCTTAATGCGACAGAACCCAAAAAAGCCCGACTGGTGAGATCGGGCTTTTTGTTTTGCCCCAGACTGAGGCGGGAAAACCAATACAAGGGTCGGCATTTCAGTCGTGACATCATTCTGTGGGCCGTACACTGGTACTGCAAATACGGCATCAGTTACCGTGAGCTGCAGGAGATGCTGGCTGAACGCGGAGTGAATGTTGATCACTCCACGATTTACCGCTGGGTTCAGCGTTATGCGCCTGAAATGGAAAAACGGCTGCGCTGGTACTGGCATAATCCTTCCGATCTTTGCCCGTGGCATATGGATGAAACCTACGTGAAGGTCAATGGCCGTTGGGCGTATCTGTACCGGGCCGTCGACAACAGAGGCCGCACTGTCGATTCACTCGTCAATTTCATACTTGTCAAATATCCCCCCCTCGCGTAACCGGGCAAAATCCATCACAGCAAAATGACACGCAAACAACAACTGGCTAATTCAGGGCAGGGCAGCCGCCGCGCGTATCTCTCATCAATCCGCGCCAGCATCAAGGCGCTGAATAAAATTAGGCAGAGCAAAGCATTATTACGCCGTATGAGCTGGTAATTCTTCGCTTTACTGGCAGAGAGGTTTTAACTCGCCGCATTTGCACCATGCATGATGAGAAATACCTGGTATCTAAAATAAAAAATAATTTCGTTTTCATTGACGCGTGCGACAGACATTTAACACAAAGAAATCCTGATTAATTTATTAAGTCAGTATACCCAAACAAATTTTAATCTATCAGAAATAAGATCATGACCATGAATAAAAAACGCATCGGTGCCGTATTGTTTTCTCTGGTATTTAGCGCGTGCGCTCATGCATCGCTTTCATCACTGGATGCATCGTCCAGTATCGCTATGCAGCCCCATTCCACTTCCCTGAAACAGGGAGAGGAAGAAAAGCATGATACATCGGAACATAACATCGCGGCCAGGATGACGCGAGAGACCGGGCAGCAACAGGCTGATGTCATTGCGTCGCAAGCCTCCCCCGACAGCCAGAACCAGCTTAACTGGTCCGCTAAAGGCAATGTGCTCAAGGTCACGAATACTGGGCTTTCCACGCTACATTTGAAGACAGAGATAAAATTGCTGCCGGATAATATGCCAGGCACGCTGGAGAAGTCGTATATCCTGCCCGGCGAAACATTGGTGGCGTATGGCGTCTGTAAGCACCATCTGCCGACCCAGACCTCTGTGGTCATTGAAGCATTGTCAGAGGATGGCGCGGATTTAGGCAGCAAGATAATGCCACTTTCGCGCTAAGCGTCCGCAGTCGCGTTGAATCAACTAGGCTGGCTGGTTATCACCCGCCAGCCTGAACGGCGCAAACCAAATTCTGCCGTTGTATGCCCAAGGGATGACCAACCGCGAGATAGTAGCTGCATTTAAAAAACTATATCGCCCCTTTTTGAGTTCCCTAACCATCAAGTTTGGCCGCAGGTGTACCGTGGACAGAAACGTCGTGCTGACGCTTTAATTTTTTCAAAGTAATTTGTCGTAACGAATTCCATAGACGTTCTTTATCGCTATCTTTTAAGTGAGTCTGGTCAAGCTTTTTCATGAAGGCGGTTTTGTCAGTAAACCGATAATCCATTGCTAGTTTCGTACTGACATCAGCAAGAATGTTGGTGTTTAAGGCACTAATTTTTTTTCTTACCTGCTCCAGGGACTTAGGTTGCCAGCCTTTTTCAGATATAGATAACCAGTCAGCACGATAGCGGTACTGAATTGCCTTGGCTACATCCATTTGCGCCTGTATAAAAAATTTTACCGACTCTCCATCCAAGCCCAGCTTTTCTGCTTCGAGTGCTGTGCTTGATAATACTTTTGCTTCTTGAGATAAATCCTCAATGGCAAGATGATTGTTCGCTTTGTATCCTGCAACGTCCTTCATGTAAGACAAACGCTGATTAATCAATGAAGCTACATCTTCGTTTTGTGTTGGCACAGCCAAAGCTGTTGTAGAAAAAAATAAACCCACCAAAACAAGCAGTTTTCCTGACATCTTACTTGTCACTTAACATCCCTCTATTTTCAGTAAGCCGGTTAGCATATGTAATTAATGACGAGTTCCAGACCATGTTATTCCCCGTCACAATACTGCATAACCTATTGACCAGTCCAATAAAGGGTTACGTATTTGACCTGCCCCCAGTATTAGA
>NZ_JBFLVD010000019.1:0-86708 GCF_040750395.1 Scandinavium sp. UTDF21-P1B | reverse complement strand
AACAGAATTTGCCTGGCGGCAACAGCGCGGTGGTCCCACCTGACCCCATGCCGAACTCAGAAGTGAAACGCCGTAGCGCCGATGGTAGTGTGGGGTCTCCCCATGCGAGAGTAGGGAACTGCCAGGCATCAAATTAGCAGTAAACCGGGGTATGAAACCGGCAGAAGTAGAAAAAATTCGGTGGAGCGGTAGTTCAGTCGGTTAGAATACCTGCCTGTCACGCAGGGGGTCGCGGGTTCGAGTCCCGTCCGTTCCGCCACTTATTAAAATATTAAGCCTGCTTTATTGCGGGCTTAATAGTAAGAAAAATTTAGGGGCGTAGCTCAGTTGGTAGAGCACCGGTCTCCAAAACCGGGTGTCGCGAGTTCGAGTCTCTCCGCCCCTGCCATCTATAATCCTTTGTTTCGGCAAAGGATTTTTTTTTTGCTTTGAATTCAACAAATCTCTCTTTCTGCTTCTGATCAAATATGAAAGTGCCAGAATATCATTCCAGCACAGCAACCTTCAGGATCTCACGAATCTGTGACTGCTTATCACTGTTTTGCAGCCAAATTGCATACAGTGGTCGTGAAAGCGTCGCGCTATCAGAAACCGTGTGTAATCCCCCCTTCATTTTTGCCCAGTTCATTGGTAACCAGGCGCAACCTTCGAGTGGCATAAGCTGTTGGCGTGCAAGTTCCGCGGAACTGGTTGTCAGCAGTGGAACATCATCATGAGCGAGCAGGCCTGCTTCATGCTGTTGAAAATCAGGACCCCATTCCAGACGAAGATAATTCAGATTGGCTTTTACCTGCGAAGGCGTTGCGCAATAGAGCGCCAACGTGAAATGCCCCAACAGCTGGCTGCTGAACTCATCCATTTTGGGGGCTTCAGTGGTGATCAAAAGATCCAGCTGGCGTTCATGGAGCTGTTTGACCAGTGATTGCCGCTGAGCAATACGCGCCTCAAACTGCAGCGTATTATGGACCGGGTAAAGCTGCCCCAGCCACTCATTGAGCATACATTCCCAGAGAGAAGCGCTGGCACCGATGGAGAATTCATTGTGTCGGGAGGTGTTTGCCACTTCCTTTCTGGCGGATTGCCACGTGCTCATTAACGTTTCGGCATAGGGGAGAAGCTTTTCTCCAGCTGCCGTCAGGCGAATGTTATTGCGGTGACGGGTAAAAAGGTTCACGCCCAGTTGGTTCTCAAGCTGACGAATACGAAAGCTGACGGCTGATTGCGTCAGGTACAACGCTTCGGCCGCACGCCCGAAGTGACGCGTTCGGCTCACTTCCAGGAAAGTTTTGAGCAATTCCGTATCCACACTCTTCTCCACAAAAATATTTGTCGTGTTGATTTAAATGTTTTGTTTGACGCTCTGTCAAGCGTAACTAATACTCCGCGCCATAAATAGCTCAGCCAAAGAATCAGGAGCGTGTAGGATGGCGGAAAGCTTTACGACGACTAATCGTTTTTTCGACAATAAAAATTATCCGCGTGGGTTCTCCCGTCATGGTGACTTCACCATCAAAGAGGCTCAGCTGCTGGAACGCCACGGTTATGCGTTTAATGAGCTGGAGTTGGGGAACCGTGAGCCAGTAACCGAAGATGAAAAGCAGTTTGTTGCCGTTTGCCGTGGTGAACGCGAGCCCGCGACAGAGATTGAACGCGTATGGATCAAATACATGGCGCGTATCAAACGGCCAAAACGCTTTCATACGCTGTCAGGCGGTAAACCGCAGGCAGAAGGTGCAGAGGACTACACCGAAAGCGACGATTGATAAAAGGGGCCCAGGCCCCTTTTTTTATGCCATCATTTTTTGCAAATGGATAAGTAACCTTTCAACTGCGCGGTATCCCAGCGCTTCCTGCAAATGCGACCGTGTTATCTGTTCTGTTCCGGCGAGATCGGCAATGGTTCGAGACACTTTGATAAGCCTCTGCCAGGCGCGAATGGATAACCCAAGATGGGTTAGAGCCTGCTCCAGCCACACCGCATCTTCTGGTATGAGCGCACACTGAATTTTAATTTCATGATTTTCCAGCCACGCATTGAGTTTACCTTGGCGGACTAACTGCATTTGCTGTGCAGCAACGACTCTGCTTTTTATCGTCTGGCTACTTTCTCCTTTTTCAGGAGGTTGGCTCAACAGGCCAGGCGGCGGCGGCGGAACTTCCAGTGACAAATCAAACCTGTCCAGAAAGGGTCCGGACAGGCGTGCCAGATAGCGTAAAACCTGCTCCGGAGAGCTGCGATTGTGGTTTCCCTGATAATGGCCGGTCGGGCTTGGATTCATGGCCGCGATGAGTTGAAAGCGTGCCGGATAGGAAATCTTTGCTCGCGTGCGTGAGATATGAATTTGCCCCGATTCAATAGGTTCACGCAGGGCATCCAGAACCCGACGTTCAAACTCGGGAAGCTCATCAAGAAATAAGATCCCATTATGGGCCAGTGAAATTTCGCCCGGGGCGGGTATTGCACCCCCACCGACCATGGCCGTTAGCGAGGCGCTATGGTGAGGCGCTCGGAATGGGCGTTTACGCCATTGTTTATGCACTTGCCCTGTCCCAACCAGACTCAAAATAGCAGCGCTCTCCAGCGCCTCCTGATTACTCAGAGAGGGAAGAATGCCGGGTAGCCGGCTGGCAAGCATTGTTTTTCCTGTTCCGGGTGGCCCTATCAGAAGCAAGTTATGCCCGCCTGCCGCGGTGATCTCCAGAGCCCGTTTACCCTGCTGCTGCCCGATGACGTCGCTCAGATCGGCTTCCGCTACTGTATCCACTTCTGGCATAGGCTCAGGGTGTGGTAGTTCAACCCGTCCCTCCAGAAAGGCACAAACTTCCTGTAAGTGATTGGTGATAAAACAGTCTGCTCCACCAATCAATCCGACCTCAGGGGCATTTTCTGCTGGCAAAACGATCTGTCTCCCACACCTTAGTGCTTCCATTGCCCCAGAAATGGCACCGGTAACGCCGCGTATCGCTCCGGTAAGTGCGAGTTCGCCGACCAGCTCAAACTGACCAAGCCTGGTCGTGTTGAGCTGCTCAGAGGCCGCCAGAAGCGCAATGGCAATGGGCAAATCGTAACGTCCACCTTCCTTGGGTAAATCGGCAGGGGCCAGGTTGATGGTGATTTTCTTGGCCGGAAATTCATAACCGCTATTAATAATTGCGCTTCTGACCCGATCGCGAGCCTCTTTCACGGCTGTTTCCGGCAGACCAACCATGGTTAACCCCGGTAATCCGCTACTGATATGCACTTCAACGGTGATGAGTGGCGCGTTTACGCCGAGGGCTGCGCGGGTGTAAATAATCGACAATGACATAATGCCTCCGTGTATATGCAGTATGTCCGTCTGATGAATGTCAGCAATTAATTAGGTGGGATTTTACGAGCATAATTCATGCTTTTTTCATTGTTTTCATGCTTGTTGCAGACAATTGGGAGCCTGATCGATAAATGTTGTATGAGCCTCTGCTGTATTGATCCTGTGAAGAATTTTCATCATTGGAGTTTCTTATAAAAAACAATACTTTTTGTCATTTTCGTTAATCCGATCGGCAATCTCATTATAAAAAAACATTGCTATCTCATCAGCCCCTGTGATAACTCTTTAGGTATTCCTTCGACACGAAGCCAAAAGTAAAGAAAATGACAGCCCTTCTACGAGTGATTAGCCTGGTCGTGATTAGCGTGGTGGTGATTATTATCCCACCGTGCGGGGCTGCACTTGGACGAGGAAAGGCTTAGTAATCAAGCCTTAACGAACTAAGACCCCCGCACCGAAAGGTCCGGGGGTTTTTTTATGGCCGTATAAAACTAAGAGGAGCAGAAGATGACAGTCAGCATAAAATTCTGTTTCTCACGAACAGCAACGGGGAAGTAACTATGAATGGGGCTCAGTGGGTGGTACATGCGTTGCGGGCGCAGGGAGTCGAAACTGTTTTCGGCTATCCTGGTGGCGCAATTATGCCGATATACGATGCATTGTATGACGGCGGCGTGGAACATCTGCTGTGTCGACACGAACAGGGCGCTGCGATGGCAGCCATTGGCTTTGCTCGTGCCACAGGTAAAACCGGCGTATGTATGGCTACATCCGGCCCCGGGGCAACCAACCTGATCACCGGTCTTGCTGATGCGTTGCTGGATTCCGTACCCGTTGTGGCGATCACCGGCCAGGTTGCCTCGCCGTTTATTGGCACGGATGCGTTCCAGGAAGTGGACGTCCTCGGTTTATCACTTGCCTGCACCAAGCACAGCTTCCTGGTGCAATCGTTGGAAGAGTTGCCGCGCGTGATGGCTGAAGCTTTCGAGGTGGCAAACTCAGGCCGTCCTGGCCCTGTTCTGGTTGATATCCCGAAAGATATCCAGGTGGCCAGTGCAAATCTTGAACCGCATTTTTCTACTGTTGAAGACAAAAACGATTTTCCGCATGAAGAGGTCGCCCTGGCGCGCGAGATGATCGCCCAGGCCCGCCAGCCAATGCTCTATGTCGGCGGTGGGGTTGGCATGGCGCAGGCAGTACCAGCGTTGCGTGAGTTTATTTCTGTTACGCAGATGCCTGTTACCTGCACGCTGAAAGGGTTGGGAGCCGTTAAGGCTGACTACCCGTATTACCTGGCGATGCTGGGTATGCACGGCACCAAAGCGGCGAACCTCGCCGTACAGCAGTGTGATTTGCTGATCGCCGTTGGGGCACGCTTTGATGACAGAGTTACCGGCAAGCTGAATACGTTCGCGCCGAATGCCAAAGTTATCCATATGGATATCGATCCTGCGGAGCTGAACAAGCTTCGCCAGGCACATGTTGGTTTGCAGGGTGATTTGAACGCACTGCTGCCCGCCTTACAGCAGTCACTGAACATCGACGCATGGCGCAAGCAGACTGCTGAGCTTAAAACTGAACATGCCTGGCGCTACGATCATCCCGGTGAGGCTATCTACGCGCCGCTGCTGCTCAAACAGCTTTCCGATCGCAAGCCTGCCGACAGCGTAGTGACCACCGACGTGGGCCAGCATCAGATGTGGTCGGCGCAGCACATGACTTACACTCGCCCGGAAAACTTTATCACCTCCAGCGGGCTTGGCACGATGGGCTTTGGCCTGCCTGCTGCGGTAGGGGCGCAGGTAGCACGCCCGGAAGATACGGTGATCTGTATCTCCGGTGACGGCTCTTTCATGATGAACGTGCAGGAGCTCGGCACCGTCAAACGCAAACAGCTGCCGCTGAAAATCGTTTTGCTCGATAACCAACGTTTAGGCATGGTGCGCCAGTGGCAGCAACTGTTCTTCCAGGAGCGTTACAGTGAGACGACGCTCAACGATAACCCCGATTTCCTCACGCTTGCCAGTGCCTTCGGCATTCCTGGCCAGCATATTACCCGTAAGGATCAGGTTGAAGCGGCTCTCGATGCGATGCTGAACAGCAAAGGGCCTTACCTGCTTCATGTCTCAATCGACGAACTCGAAAACGTCTGGCCGCTGGTTCCGCCGGGTGCCAGTAATGCAGAAATGCTGGAGAAATTATCATGATGCACCATCAGGTAG
Source organism: Scandinavium sp. UTDF21-P1B (assembly GCF_040750395.1). Taxonomy (NCBI): domain Bacteria; kingdom Pseudomonadati; phylum Pseudomonadota; class Gammaproteobacteria; order Enterobacterales; family Enterobacteriaceae; genus Scandinavium; species Scandinavium sp. UTDF21-P1B. Next base: position 81,175 of record NZ_JBFLVD010000019.1, on the reverse strand, counting down.
CCGTCCAGGCTCGCTTCAACCCCGAAACCTTAGAACGCGTTTTGCGCGTTGTCCGTCACCGTGGCTTTCAGATTTGTGCCATGAATATGGAAACCGCCACCGACGCGCAGAACATAAATATCGAATTGACCGTTGCCAGTCTTCGCCCAGTCGAATTACTGTTTAGTCAGTTAAGCAAACTGGTGGACGTCGCTCGCGTCGAGATCCAGCAACGAACAACATCATCACAACAAATCCGCGCCTGAGCGCAAAAGGAAGAACAATGACGACGAAAAAAGCTGATTACATCTGGTTCAACGGTGAGATGACTCCATGGGGCGAGGCGAAAGTCCACGTGATGTCCCATGCCCTGCACTACGGAACGTCCGTGTTCGAAGGCATCCGTTGCTACGACTCTCACAAAGGCCCGGTGGTGTTCCGTCATCGTGAACACATGCAGCGTCTGCATGATTCAGCCAAGATTTATCGTTTCCCGGTTTCCCAGAGCGTGGATGAGCTGATGGAAGCCTGTCGTGAAGTGATCCGTAAAAACAACCTGACCAGCGCCTATATTCGTCCACTGGTGTTTGTGGGTGATGTGGGCATGGGCGTTAATCCGCCAGCTGGTTACAGCACCGATGTGATCATTGCTGCTTTCCCTTGGGGAGCTTATCTCGGCGCAGAAGCGCTGGATCAGGGGATCGACGCAATGGTTTCATCCTGGAATCGCGTAGCGCCAAACACCATTCCAACCGCGGCGAAAGCGGGCGGGAACTACCTTTCTTCCCTGCTGGTTGGCAGCGAAGCGCGCCGTCATGGTTATCAGGAAGGGATCGCGCTGGACGTAAACGGCTATATCTCTGAAGGCGCAGGCGAAAACCTGTTTGAAGTGAAAGACGGGATTCTGTTTACGCCACCATTCACCTCTTCAGCGCTGCCGGGCATCACCCGTGATGCCATCATCAAGCTGGCGAAAGACCTGAATATCGAAGTCCGCGAGCAGGTGCTTTCCCGCGAATCGCTGTACCTGGCGGATGAGGTGTTCATGTCCGGTACCGCGGCAGAAATCACGCCGGTACGCAGCGTCGACGGTATCCAGGTGGGCGAAGGCCGCTGCGGCCCGGTCACTAAACGCATCCAGCAAGCCTTTTTTGGCCTCTTCACCGGCGAAACAGAAGATAAATACGGCTGGCTGGATCAGGTTAATCCATAAGTATAAATTTGGGACGGCACGCACCGTCCCGCTAAATTGTCAGACGGGAGTAAACAGAGCATGCCTAAGTACCGTTCCGCCACTACCACCCATGGCCGTAATATGGCGGGTGCCCGCGCGCTGTGGCGCGCCACCGGAATGACCGATGCCGATTTTGGCAAGCCGATCATTGCCGTCGTGAACTCGTTTACCCAGTTCGTGCCGGGCCACGTCCATCTGCGCGACCTCGGTAAACTGGTTGCTGAGCAAATCGAAGCGTCCGGCGGCGTAGCGAAAGAGTTCAATACTATCGCCGTGGATGACGGGATCGCCATGGGCCACGGCGGCATGCTGTATTCCCTGCCGTCACGTGAGCTGATCGCCGACTCCGTGGAGTACATGGTGAATGCCCACTGCGCCGATGCGATGGTCTGTATCTCCAACTGCGACAAAATCACCCCCGGGATGCTGATGGCTTCTCTGCGCCTCAACATTCCGGTGATCTTCGTTTCCGGCGGTCCGATGGAGGCCGGAAAAACCAAGCTGTCCGATCGGATCATCAAGCTGGATCTGGTCGATGCAATGATTCAGGGCGCAGATCCGAAGGTTTCTGACGAACAGAGCGAACAGATTGAACGTTCCGCCTGCCCGACCTGCGGCTCCTGTTCCGGGATGTTTACCGCTAACTCGATGAACTGCCTGACCGAAGCGCTGGGCCTCTCTCAGCCAGGCAACGGTTCGCTGCTGGCAACTCACGCTGACCGTAAAGAACTTTTCCTCAACGCCGGCAAGCGTATCGTCGAGCTGACTAAACGTTATTACGAGCAGGACGACGCCAGCGCGCTTCCACGCAGCATTGCCAGCAAAGCGGCATTCGAAAACGCCATGACGCTGGATATCGCCATGGGTGGTTCCACCAACACCGTTCTGCACCTGCTGGCAGCCGCGCAGGAGGCTGAAATCGACTTCACCATGAGCGACATCGATAAGCTTTCCCGCAAAGTCCCGCAGCTGTGCAAAGTGGCGCCAAGCACCCAGAAATACCACATGGAAGACGTTCACCGTGCGGGCGGCGTGCTCGGTATTCTCGGCGAGCTGGACCGTGCCGGACTGATGAACCGTGACGTGAAAAATATACTCGGACTTTCACTGCCGCAGACGCTCGATCAATACGATGTCATGCTGACCAAAGACGACGCGGTGAAAACGATGTTCCGTGCAGGTCCGGCGGGTATCCGCACCACACAGGCCTTCTCTCAGAACTGCCGTTGGGACACGCTGGATGACGATCGCGCTGAGGGCTGTATCCGTTCACTGGAAAATGCCTACAGCAAAGACGGTGGCCTGGCTGTGCTGTATGGCAACTTTGCGGAAAACGGCTGCATCGTGAAAACGGCAGGCGTGGACGACAGTATTCTGAAATTTACCGGCCCGGCCAAAGTCTACGAAAGCCAGGACGACGCAGTTGACGCGATCCTCGGTGGGAAAGTGGTGGCGGGCGATGTGGTCGTTATCCGCTACGAAGGGCCGAAAGGCGGACCGGGAATGCAGGAAATGCTCTACCCGACCACATTCCTCAAATCCATGGGCCTCGGCAAGGCCTGTGCGCTGGTGACAGACGGGCGCTTCTCCGGCGGCACATCCGGTTTGTCCATCGGCCACGTTTCTCCGGAAGCGGCCAGCGGTGGCAACATTGCCATCATCGAAGATGGTGACCTGATCGAAATTGACATCCCGAACCGTGGCATCCAACTGAAGCTGAGCGATCAGGAAATTGCCGCACGCCGTGAAGCGCAGGAAGCCCGTGGTGATCAGGCCTGGACACCGCGCAGCCGTGAGCGTCAGGTGTCGTTCGCCCTGCGTGCTTATGCAAGCCTGGCCACCAGTGCGGACAAAGGCGCTGTACGCGATAAATCTAAACTTGGGGGCTAATCATGGCCGAATCCCAACCGCTATCCGCCGCCCCTGAGGGGGCGGAATATCTCAGAGCGGTGCTGCGCGCGCCGGTCTACGAAGCTGTGCAGGTTACGCCGCTTCAGAAAATGGAAAAAATCTCCTCGCGCCTCGACAATGTGGTGCTGGTGAAGCGCGAAGACCGTCAGCCGGTGCATAGCTTCAAGCTACGCGGGGCATACGCAATGATGGCTGGCCTGACCGAAGAGCAGAAATCACGTGGAGTGATTACCGCATCGGCAGGTAACCACGCGCAGGGCGTGGCGTTTTCCTCCGCTCGCCTCGGCCTCAAAGCGCTAATCGTCATGCCGGTGGCGACAGCCGATATCAAAGTTGATGCCGTGCGCGGCTTCGGCGGCGAAGTGTTACTGCACGGCGCTAACTTCGATGAGGCGAAAGCCAAAGCTATCGAACTGTCGCAGCAGCAGGGCTTTACCTGGGTGCCCCCGTTCGATCATCCGATGGTGATCGCCGGGCAGGGCACGCTGGCGCTCGAGCTGTTACAGCAGGATGCGCATCTCGATCGCGTTTTCGTGCCGGTGGGCGGCGGCGGTCTGGCGGCGGGCGTGGCGGTGCTAATCAAACAGCTGATGCCGCAGATCAAAGTCATTGCGGTGGAAGCTGAAGATTCAGCGTGCCTGAAGGCGGCGCTGGACGCCGGGCATCCGGTCGATTTGCCGCGCGTTGGGCTTTTTGCCGAAGGTGTGGCGGTTAAGCGCATCGGGGATGAAACCTTCCGTCTGTGCCAGGAATACCTGGACGATATCGTCACCGTAGACAGCGATGCTATCTGCGCGGCGATGAAAGATTTGTTCGAAGACGTGCGTGCAGTGGCGGAACCGTCCGGTGCGTTAGCGCTTGCGGGAATGAAAAAGTACATCGCGCAGCACAACATCCGCGGCGAGCGTCTGGCGCACGTGCTTTCTGGCGCAAACGTCAACTTCCACGGCTTACGGTATGTCTCCGAGCGCTGCGAACTGGGCGAACAACGTGAAGCCCTGCTGGCAGTGACCATTCCTGAAGAAAAGGGCAGCTTCCTCAAGTTTTGCCAGCTGCTTGGCGGGCGTTCAGTGACGGAGTTTAACTACCGCTTCGCCGATGCTAAAGACGCCTGTATTTTCGTGGGTGTGCGGCTAAGCCGCGGGCTTGAAGAGCGGAAAGAGATCCTTAACCTACTTCGCGATGGCGAATACAGCGTGGTGGATTTGTCAGACGATGAAATGGCGAAGCTGCACGTTCGCTACATGGTTGGTGGGCGTCCGTCGAAGCCGTTGCAGGAGCGTCTCTACAGCTTCGAGTTCCCGGAGTCGCCGGGGGCGTTGCTGAAGTTTCTCTACACGCTCGGTACGCACTGGAACATTTCGCTGTTCCACTACCGCAGCCACGGCACCGACTATGGCCGCGTGCTGGCGGCGTTTGAGTTAGGTGAACACGAGCCGGATTTTGAAACCCGCCTCAACGAGCTGGGTTACGACTGCCACGACGAAACCAACAACCCGGCGTTCAGGTTCTTCCTCGCGGGTTAGTGATTCGGTAGAATCGACCAGAACGCATCAATCAGCGGCTCATGCAGCCGCTTTTTTTGTCCGCAAACGCCAAGCTCGAACGGCGTTTTCTCATCGCTGCGCTCCAGAATCATCACACGGTTACGCACCGGCTCCGGGCTGTTCTCCAGTACGATCTCAGGAATTAACGCTACGCCGCACCCCAGCGCCACCATTGATACCATCGCTTCATGCCCGCCTACCGTGGCGTAAATCGACGGATTGCTGATTTTGTGGCGGCGGAACCACAGCTCAATACGGCGACGCACCGGCCCCTGATCGGCCATGATAAATGGAACGGTTGACCAGTCCGGTGCATCAACGGATACCTGATTACGTACCGGGCAGGGCAACGCCGGGGCGATCAGCACGACGGCCAGATTCTCCAGCATCGAAAATGCCACCGCGCCCGGCAGCGTTTCCGGCTTACCGGCTATCGCCAGATCGGCTTCGCCGGTGACGACTTTGTCCATAGCATCGGCGGCATCGCCCGTCGTCAGTTTAATTTCCACCGAGGGATGCTCGGCGCGGAAACGATCGAGAATCGGCGGCAGATGGCTGTAGGCCGCAGTCACCGAACAGAAAATGTGGAGTTCTCCCGAGAGCGACGGGCCTTGCTGATCGAGCGTGTGGCGCAGCTGCTGATACTGCAGCAGCGTCTGCTGGGCAAATACCCGTAGCTCCTCGCCCGCTTCGGTCAGGGTTACCGTACGGTTGTCGCGCACAAACAGCGGCTGGCCGAGATCCTCTTCGAGACGCTGGATCTGGCGCGAAAGCGTGGAGGGGCTGACGTGCATCGCCCGCGCGCTGCGGCCAAAATGGCGGCTTTCGGCCAGATGCAGGAAAGTTTTCAGATCGCGTAAATCCATAAGCGGGCCACCCTTTTTTACGTTGCAGTTATTGCAATGTGACGTTGTGAATATATCAATTTCCGCAATAAATTTCCTGTTGTAATGTGGGTTCATTCTCGCTGAAAGGCGACCCGAACAATAAGACAGTACAACATCACGAGGAATCACCATGGCTAACTACTTCAACACACTGAATCTGCGCCAGCAGCTGGCTCAGCTGGGCAAATGTCGCTTCATGGCGCGCGACGAATTCGCCGATGGCGCGAGCTACCTTCAGGGCAAAAAAGTGGTTATCGTCGGCTGTGGTGCGCAGGGTCTGAACCAGGGCCTGAACATGCGTGATTCCGGTCTGGATATCTCCTACGCGCTGCGTAAAGAAGCGATTGCTGAGAAGCGTGCTTCCTGGCGTAAAGCGACTGAGAACGGTTTTAAAGTCGGCACTTACGAAGAGCTGATCCCCCAGGCGGATCTGGTTGTTAACCTGACGCCGGACAAGCAGCACTCTGACGTAGTGCGTTCCGTTCAGCCGCTGATGAAAGACGGTGCGGCGCTGGGCTACTCCCACGGCTTCAACATCGTGGAAGTGGGCGAGCAGATCCGTAAAGACATCACCGTCGTGATGGTGGCACCGAAGTGCCCGGGTACGGAAGTGCGCGAAGAGTACAAGCGTGGTTTCGGCGTGCCGACCCTGATTGCGGTTCACCCGGAAAACGATCCGAAAGGCGAAGGCATGGCAATCGCTAAAGCCTGGGCTGCGGCCACCGGTGGCCACCGTGCGGGCGTGCTGGAATCTTCCTTCGTTGCGGAAGTGAAATCCGATCTGATGGGCGAGCAGACTATTCTGTGCGGTATGCTGCAGGCCGGTTCTCTGCTGTGCTTCGATAAACTGGTGCAGGATGGTACAGACCCGGCCTACGCAGAAAAACTGATTCAGTTCGGCTGGGAAACCATCACCGAAGCGCTGAAGCAGGGCGGCATTACGCTGATGATGGATCGTCTCTCCAATCCGGCGAAAGTGCGTGCGTATGCGCTGTCCGAGCAGCTTAAAGAGATCATGGCGCCGCTGTTCCAGAAGCACATGGATGACATCATCTCTGGTGAGTTCTCCTCCGGCATGATGGCTGACTGGGCGAACGACGACAAGAAACTGCTGGGCTGGCGTGAAGAGACCGGGCAAACCGCGTTTGAAAATGCCGCGCAGTTTGACGGTAAAATCGGCGAGCAGGAATACTTCGATAAAGGCGTACTGATGATCGCGATGGTGAAAGCGGGCGTTGAGCTGGCGTTCGAAACCATGGTCGATTCCGGCATCATTGAAGAGTCAGCTTACTACGAATCCCTGCATGAGCTGCCGCTGATTGCGAACACCATCGCCCGTAAGCGCCTGTACGAAATGAACGTGGTTATCTCTGATACAGCAGAATACGGTAACTACCTGTTCTCTTACGCCTGTGTGCCGCTGTTGAAGGAGTTCATGACCACGCTGCAAACCGGCGATCTGGGCAAAGCGATTGCTGAAGGCGCGGTAGACAACGCCCAGCTGCGCGACGTGAACGAAGCGATTCGCAGCCATGAGATCGAGAAAGTGGGTAAAAAACTGCGCGGCTATATGACTGATATGAAGCGTATTGCTGTAGCGGGTTAACCCTATTGGTCGGGTGGCGCTTCGCTTACCCGACCTACAAAAACGTAAATGTAGGCCGGGTAAGGCGGAGCCGTCACCCGGCTTTTTATTTCCGATAAAGAACTTTAATGACGTGATAACCGAACTGGGTGTGCAGCGGGCCGGTAGGTTCCAGCACCGGGCAGGAGAAGACGACTTTATCGAACGCCGGCACCATCTGGCCCTGGCGGAATTCGCCTAAGTCGCCGCCTCTTTTGCCTGACGGGCAGATAGAATGCTTCTTCGCCAGCTTGCCGAAGTCGGCGCCGTTTTTAAGCTGCTCCAGAAGATCGAGTGCCAGTTTCTCTTCCTTTACAAGGATATGCAGTGCTGCTGCTGTTTTTGCCATGATCGTGCCTTGAGTGGTGTGGTTCAGGCTCGCTATACTAGCATGCTCTATTTCTGCCCTCCCGTTTTTCATTGAGTGACCCTATGCGTTTAAATCCCGGACAACAACAAGCCGTCGAATTCGTCACCGGACCCTGCCTGGTGCTGGCGGGAGCGGGATCCGGCAAAACTCGCGTGATCACCAACAAAATTGCGCATCTGATCCACCAGTGTGGCTATCAGGCGAAGCACATCGCGGCGGTGACGTTCACCAATAAAGCGGCACGCGAGATGAAAGAGCGTGTTGCGCAGACGATGGGCCGTAAGGAAGCGCGCGGTCTGATGATCTCGACGTTCCATACTCTGGGGCTGGAGATCATCAAGCGTGAGTTTGCGGCGCTGGGGATGAAATCGAACTTTTCGCTGTTTGATGACACCGACCAGGTCGCGTTGCTCAAAGAGTTAACGGAAGGGTTAATCGAAGACGATAAGGTTCTGCTACAGCAGCTGATCTCGACGATCTCAAACTGGAAAAACGATCTGATGACGCCTGCGCAAGCGGCAGCGCAGGCGAAAGGCGAACGCGATCGTATTTTTGCCCATTGCTACGGGCTTTACGATGCGCACATGAAAGCCTGCAACGTCCTTGATTTTGACGATCTGATCCTGCTGCCGACGCTGCTGTTGCAGCGTAATGAAGAGGTGCGCGAACGCTGGCAGAACAAGATTCGCTATCTGCTGGTGGATGAATACCAGGATACCAACACCAGCCAGTATGAGCTGGTGAAGCTGCTGGTGGGCAGCCGGGCACGTTTTACCGTGGTGGGCGACGACGATCAGTCAATCTACTCCTGGCGTGGCGCGCGACCGCAAAACCTGGTGCTGCTGAGCCAGGATTTCCCGAAACTTCAGGTGATTAAGCTCGAGCAAAACTACCGTTCTTCAGGCCGAATTTTGAAAGCCGCCAACATTCTGATCGCCAACAACCCGCACGTATTTGAGAAAAAACTCTTCTCCGAACTGGGGTATGGTACAGAGCTGAAAGTGCTCAGCGCCAACCATGAGGAGCATGAAGCTGAGCGCGTGGCCGGGGAACTTATCGCCCATCACTTTATCAACAAAACGGAATATAAAGATTATGCGATCCTGTATCGCGGCAATCACCAGTCGCGGGTGTTTGAAAAGCTGCTAATGCAAAACCGCATTCCGTACCGGATTTCTGGTGGCACCTCGTTCTTCTCACGGCCTGAAATCAAAGATCTGCTGGCTTATCTGCGTGTGCTGACCAATCCGGATGACGACAGTGCATTCCTGCGTATCGTTAACACGCCGAAGCGCGAGATTGGTCCGGCAACGCTGCAAAAGCTCGGTGAATGGGCGACCACGCGCAGCAAAAGTATGTTCGCCGCAAGCTTTGATATGGGACTGACGCAAACTCTGACCGGGCGCGGATATGAATCCCTGACTCGTTTTACCCACTGGCTGGGCGAGGTGCAGCGGCTGGCTGAGCGTGAACCCGTTGCTGCCGTGCGCGATCTGATTCACGGTATCGACTACGAATCCTGGCTATTTGAAACCTCGCCAAGCCCGAAAGCGGCTGAAATGCGCATGAAAAACGTCAACACGCTGTTTGGCTGGATGACGGAGATGCTCGAAGGTTCCGATCTTGAAGAGCCGATGACCCTGACGCAGGTGGTCACGCGTTTCACCCTGCGTGACATGATGGAGCGCGGTGAAAGTGATGAAGATCTCGATCAGGTTCAGTTGATGACCCTGCATGCGTCCAAAGGGCTGGAGTTCCCGTACGTTTATCTGGTTGGCATGGAAGAGGGACTGCTGCCGCACCAGAGCAGCATCGACGAAGACAATGTCGATGAGGAACGCCGCCTGGCTTATGTGGGCATCACCCGGGCGCAGAAAGAGCTGACGTTTACGCTGTGCAAAGAGCGTCGCCAGTACGGTGAGCTGGTGCGCCCGGAGCCGAGTCGTTTCCTGCTGGAATTACCGCAGGATGATATCGTCTGGGAGCAGGAGCGAAAGGTCGTATCGGCAGAAGAGCGGATGCACAAAGGACAAGCGAACGTGGCGAATATCAAAGAGATGCTGGCAAAAGCTAAGGCGAAACAGTAGGCCCGGTAAGCGTAGCGTTACCAGGCTATTCCGATCTTATTCGACCGTCAAAGGCCAGTGCACGTAACTCTGCCACTGGCTTTCCTGCAACACCAGTTCTGCTCCGAGTGGGTGTGCCGCCAGCCAGCCTGTTGGTAGCATCAGCGTTAACGTTTCCCCTTCGGCCTTCAGCGTAATTTCAGGTAACAGGTCATCCCGACGGCGGCCTGCAAACAGGATCGCCAGACGTAGCAGGCGGCAAAGTCTGTCTGCAACGCGCGGTGGGACGGCATTCTGCTGATGAAGCGAAGGAAGATCTACCGGGTTGGTCTGATTGAGCACCAGCGTCGCCAGCAGTTTTTTTTGCGCAGGCGTAAAGCCCGGCAAATCAAGGTTTCGGACCAGATAGGCGGCGTGCTGCGGTGCTTGTTTAAAATCGACGCTCAGGCCAATTTCATGCAGATAGCAGGCACTTAGCAGCAAATCACGGCTTAGTGGCTCAATTTCCCAGCTGTTTCCGACCTGATCGACGAAGTGCGACGCTAATTGCGCTACGCGCTGAGCCTGTTCGGTGTCGACCATAAAGCGGCGCTGAATGTTGCGCAGCGTCCGGTTGCGGATATCCTGATCGACGGCCAGATGCAGCATGCCATAGACCAGTCCTTCGCGCAGCGCGCCGCCCGCGAGCGTCATGCAGGTGATACCGAGCTCATTGAAGATGGCCAGTAAAATGGCGAGCCCGCTCGGGAATACCAGCGCACGTTCGAGCGTCAGCCCTTCAATTTCCAGCTCTTCAAGACGGCCACACTGGATAGCGCGCTGTTTAAGCTGCTCGAGCTTGGCAAGCGTAATGCGCTCATCCATGCCCTGCGCCATCATGATTTCCTGCAGAGCCTGTACGGTGCCTGACGCGCCAACGCATACTTTCCAGCCGTGGTGTTTTAGCTCATCGGCTACAGGACGAAGAACTTCACGCGCGGCCTGTTCGGCGGCATCAAAATGCGCTTGTTCGAGATTGCGATCGGTAAAAAACCGTTCGAGCCAGGTGACGCAGCCCATTGATAAACTGAAAAGAGAAGTGGTTTGTGCGCCTTTGCCGGTCACCAGTTCGGTACTGGCTCCGCCGATATCCACCACCAGACGGCGATCGTCCCCGCCCGTGGTGTGCGCCACGCCCTGGTAAATCAGACGTGCCTCTTCTTCACCAGTAATAACCTGAACCGCGCAGCCGAGGATCTCCTGCGCTCTGGCAATAAACTCATCGGCGTTGACGGCGAGACGAAGCGTGGCTGTGGCCACTACGCGAATTTGTGCGTGGGGAATATCCTGCAGGCGCTCCGCAAACAAGCGCAGGCATTGCCAGCCCCGTTCCATGGCCTCCGACGACAGCGTGTTATCGCTGTTTAGCCCGGCGGCCAGCCTGACTTTGCGCTTAATGCGCGTCAGGGTTTGAATGCTCCCCGCCACTTCGCGCACAACCAGCATATGAAAACTATTGGAACCGAGATCGATAGCTGCATAAAGCGAAGAGGCGGCACTGAGCATAGGGCGTTTAACCTGAACGTCGACGGTTACGTGGAGCGCCGCCGCCTGAACGGCGTGGACCATTGCCTGGGCGTGAACGCGTCAGACGCAGGGCTCTAGGCAGATCGGTCATTAGCGCGTCCGGGTTGTACTTGCTCTGCGGAATCGAGTGACCGATGTAGGTTTCGATAGCGGGCAGATTCAGCGCGTACTCTTCGCAGGCAAGGCTGATGGAGTGGCCGCTGGCACCTGCACGACCCGTACGGCCGATGCGGTGAACATAGTCTTCGCAGTCGTCTGGCAGATCATAGTTGAAGACGTGCGTGACGGCTGGAATGTGCAGACCACGGGCAGCGACGTCCGTGGCGACCAGAATGTCGAGATCGCCGCGGGTGAACTCTTCCAGAATGCGCAGGCGCTTTTTCTGCGCTACGTCGCCGGTCAGCAGGCCTACGCGATGACCGTCGGCAGCCAGGTGGCCCCAGATGTCTTCGCAGCGGTGCTTGGTGTTGGCGAAGATGATGGCGCGATCCGGCCACTCTTCTTCTACCAGCGTTTGCAGCAGACGCATTTTCTCTTCGTTAGACGGATAGAAAAGTTCTTCTTTAATGCGGTGGCCGGTTTTCTGTTCCGGTTCGACTTCCACATACTCGGCGTTGTTCATTTGCTCGAACGCCAGTTCGCGTACGCGGTAAGAAAGGGTCGCGGAGAACAGCATGTTCAGACGCTGTGTGGCTGGCGGCATGCGACGGAACAGCCAGCGGATGTCTTTGATAAAGCCCAGATCGTACATGCGATCCGCTTCATCAAGCACCACGACCTGGATAGAGCCCAGATTGATATGATTCTGCTTCGCGTAGTCAATCAGACGGCCGGTGGTGCCGATCAGAATATCGACGCCGCTTTCCAGCACCTTCAGCTGTTTGTCATAGCCGTCGCCGCCGTATGCGAGACCAAGCTTGAGACCGGTGGCGTTAGCCAGCGGCTCTGCATCTGCATGAATCTGCACAGCCAGCTCGCGCGTAGGCGCCATGATCAGCGCGCGTGGCTGGTTGACCTGGCGGTTCTCTGCGGCCGGGTGAGAGAGAAGATAATGGAACGTTGACGTCAGGAACGCCATCGTTTTGCCGGTTCCGGTTTGCGCCTGACCTGCAACGTCACGACCTGCAAGCGTCAGCGGAAGCGCCAGAGCCTGAATAGGTGTGCAGTTATGAAACCCTTTTTTTTCAAGGGCTTCGACGACTTTAGGGTGCAGGGCGAAGTCGGAAAACTTCTGTTCTGTTAAATGTGTTTTGCTCATAGTGTGGTAGAATATCAGCTTACTATTGCATTAAGAAAGCGTATCCGGTGAAATAACGTCAACCTTTTAGTTGGCTAAAGCAACATCAACATGACGTTGATTGTTGATTAATGCTACACCAACACACCAGGCTTTTTCCTGTGGAGTTATATATGAGCGATAAAATTATTCACCTGACTGACGATAGTTTTGACACGGACGTACTCAAAGCTGACGGGGTTACCCTCGTTGATTTCTGGGCAGAGTGGTGCGGTCCGTGCAAAATGATTGCTCCGATTCTGGATGAAATCGCTGAAGAGTTCGAAGGGAAGCTGACCGTTGCGAAACTGAACATCGATCAGAACCCGGGCACTGCACCGAAGTACGGCATCCGCGGTATCCCGACGCTGCTGCTGTTCAAAAACGGCGAAGTGGCCGCGACCAAAGTTGGCGCGCTGTCTAAAGGCCAGCTGAAAGAGTTCCTCGAAGCAAACCTCGCCTAATTCCGTACTGGGCTAATATGGCGTCCGCTGTTCCGAAAATGTCGGGACTGCTGGACGCCCGCCCTGAGTCGTGCTAAGTTAACGTTGACTTCGTTTTAAACATACCTTATGTAGTTTGAATCTGATTTAGCCAAACACTTCCCGTAGCACCTCGTAATACATACGCGTGAAGTTGATAGATTCCAGGCTCATCACTTTTTCCGTCTCGTCGTTTCAGTTCTGCGCTCTTTCCTTTGACCAGGCAGCGAACAGACATAAGTTGATGGCCGTAAACAGGCATGGATGATCCTGCCATACCATTCACAACAACCGTTCGAGATTTACCCCTCACACCACTATGAATCTTACCGAATTAAAGAATACGCCGGTTTCTGAGCTGATCACTCTCGGCGAAAATATGGGGCTGGAAAACCAGGCCCGCATGCGCAAACAGGACATCATCTTTTCTATCCTGAAGCAGCACGCAAAGAGTGGCGAAGATATCTTTGGCGACGGTGTGCTGGAGATTCTGCAGGATGGATTTGGTTTCCTCCGCTCCGCAGACAGCTCCTACCTCGCCGGTCCCGACGACATCTACGTATCCCCCAGCCAAATCCGCCGTTTCAACCTCCGCACAGGTGACACCATTTCCGGTAAGATTCGTCCTCCAAAAGAGGGTGAACGTTACTTCGCACTGTTGAAAGTTAACGAAGTTAACTACGACAAGCCGGAAAACTCGCGTAACAAAATTCTGTTCGAGAACTTAACGCCGCTGCACGCGAATTCTCGTCTGCGCATGGAGCGTGGTAACGGTTCTACCGAAGACTTAACCGCACGCGTTCTGGATTTGGCATCGCCAATCGGCCGCGGTCAGCGTGGTCTGATTGTGGCACCGCCGAAAGCCGGTAAAACCATGCTGCTGCAGAACATCGCGCAGAGCATTGCGTATAACCATCCTGACTGTGTACTGATGGTGCTGCTGATTGACGAACGTCCGGAAGAAGTAACCGAAATGCAGCGCCTTGTGAAAGGCGAAGTGGTTGCCTCGACCTTCGACGAACCGGCGTCTCGCCATGTGCAGGTTGCTGAGATGGTTATCGAGAAGGCTAAGCGCTTGGTTGAGCACAAGAAAGACGTTATCATTCTGCTCGACTCCATTACCCGTCTGGCACGTGCTTACAACACCGTGGTACCTGCTTCCGGTAAAGTACTGACCGGTGGTGTGGATGCTAACGCCCTGCATCGTCCTAAGCGCTTCTTCGGTGCGGCACGTAACGTGGAAGAGGGTGGCAGCCTGACTATCATCGCGACTGCGCTGATCGATACCGGCTCCAAAATGGATGAAGTAATCTACGAAGAGTTTAAAGGCACCGGTAACATGGAGCTGCATCTCTCCCGTAAGATCGCTGAAAAACGCGTCTTCCCGGCTATCGATTACAACCGTTCTGGTACCCGTAAAGAAGAGCTGCTCACCACTCAGGAAGAGCTGCAGAAAATGTGGATCCTGCGCAAAATCATCCATCCAATGGGCGAAATTGACGCGATGGAGTTCCTCATCAATAAGCTGGCGATGACCAAAACCAACGACGACTTCTTCGACATGATGAAACGTTCGTAAGATCTTCAGCCTGCAAAAAATGCCACGCTACTGCGTGGCTTTTTTTTTTGCGGCATATGCAGAGCTTCACTTTCAGGTGATGGAAGACCACTTTATTCCGAATTGCTCTCATAACCCGGATATTTTTGGTTGGAATACAATCAACTTCCGAAAAACTCAGCCTGATTTCCCTTCAGGAGAACCGCTATCATGAGTATACTTTCGCTAATGATTTTCCCTGAGAGCACGCATTGTGAGTTTACTGGCGGCATGCGCTGATCTGATCAGTATTTTTTTGTTCACAACCTTATTCCTTTTTTTCGCTCGCAAAGCAGCCAAAAAGGTTGGTTTAGTGGATAAACCTAACTACAGAAAACGCCACCAGGGCATGATCCCTCTGGTCGGTGGCATTTCTGTGTTCGCTGGTGTGAGCTTTACGTTCGGCGTTGTGGATTACTACATTCCGCATGCCATGTTGTATCTGAGTTGTGCCGCTGTATTGGTATTCATTGGTGCGCTAGACGATCGTTATGACATCAGCGTGAAGTTTCGCGCAATGGTTCAGGCAGTGATTGGTATCGTGATGATGGCGAAAGCTAAACTGTATCTCAGCAGTTTAGGGGACATTTTTGGTTCATGGGAATTGGTACTGGGCCCTTTCGGTTATGTTCTCACTCTTTTTGCTGTCTGGGCGGCGATTAATGCCTTCAATATGGTGGATGGTATTGATGGCCTGTTGGGTGGCCTCTCCAGTATCTCTTTCGCAGCAATGGGTATGATCCTGTGGTTTGACGGTCAGTACAGTTTGGCGATGTGGTGCTTTGCGATGATTGCCGCCATTTTGCCTTATGTTCTTCTGAATTTGGGCGTGCTGGGTCGACGATATAAAGTCTTTATGGGTGATGCTGGCAGCACCTTGATTGGTTTTACCATTATCTGGATTTTGCTGGAAACTACACAAGGGAAAACGCATCCAATCAATCCGGTCACTGCATTGTGGATCATTGCCATTCCATTGATGGATATGGTTGCAATTATGTTCCGCCGTTTGCGTAAAGGAATGAGCCCTTTCTCCGCTGACAGGCAGCACATCCATCACTTAATCATGAGAGCCGGATTTTCTTCCCGGCAGGCTTTTGTGCTGATCACTCTAGCCGCCGCTTTGCTGGCTGCTGTTGGTGTGGTGGGTGAATATACGCGCATTATTCCGGAATGGGGCATGTTGTTATTGTTTATGCTTGCCTTTTTTGTGTACGGTTACTGCATCAAACGAGCCTGGAGAGTGGCGCGCTTTATCAAACGCGTGAAGCGACGTATTCGTCGGCATAGCAATAATACGCACCATTTAACCAAATAATTCTGGAAGAGAGATGACACAACCACTACCGGGAGCAAACTCAGTGAGCGCTGAAAATGAACTGGATATTCGCGGTCTGTTTTGTACGTTATGGGCGGGAAAACGCTGGATTGTCGGGATAGCGGTCCTGTTTGCTCTGATTGTGCTTGTCTACACCTTCTTTGCCCGGCAGGAGTGGAGCGCGACGGCGATCACCGATAAGCCGACGGTCAATATGCTGGGAGGGTATTACTCTCAGCAGCAATTTTTGCGCAACCTGGATATCAAGGCCAATCTGGCCAGCGCCGATCAGCCTTCGGTGATGGATGAGTCCTATAAAGAGTTCATCATGCAGCTGGCATCCTGGGATACCCGCCGTGATTTCTGGCTGCAGACTGACTACTTCAAACAGCGTAAATCCGGCAACGCGCGCGCGGATGCCGCGTTACTCGACGATCTGATTAACGATATTCAGTTTACGCCGGGCGATGCGCTAAAAAACCTGAATGACAGCATCAAGCTGGTGGCGGAAACCGCCCCGGATGCCAACAACCTGCTGCGCCAGTATGTTGCCTTCGCAAGCCAGCGTGCCGCAAGCCATCTTAATGATGAACTGAAAGGCGCATGGGCCGCCCGTACGATTCAGATGAAAGCGCAGGTGAAGCGTCAGGAAGAGGTCGCGAAGACCATTTACGATCGCAAAATTCACAGCGTTGAGCAGGCCCTGAAAGTGGCACAGCAGAACAATATTTCCCGCAGCGAAACGGACGTCCCGGCCGAGCAGCTTCCTGACTCCGAACTGTTCCTGCTTGGGCGCCCAATGCTGCAGGCGAGGCTGGAAAACCTGCAGTCCGTTGGCCCGGATTTCGACCTGGATTACGATCAGAACCGCGCCATGCTGACCACGCTCAATGTGGGTCCAAGTATGGACACTCGTTTTCAGACCTACAGGTATTTGCGAACGCCTGAAGAACCGGTAAAACGCGATAGCCCTCGCCGCGTATTTCTGATGGTGATGTGGGGTATCGTGGGGGCGCTGATTGGCGCAGGCGTTGCGTTAGCACGCCGCCGTCAGCAGTAGCCGCACTTTATTTGATGGAGGCTACAATGCCCCCGCGGTCAAGCCATAGAGAATCGATGTGAAAGTATTAACTGTATTTGGCACACGGCCAGAAGCCATCAAAATGGCGCCTCTGGTTCATGCACTGGCAAAGGATCCTCATTTTGAGGCGAAAGTTTGCGTCACGGCACAGCATCGGGAAATGCTGGATCAAGTGTTAAAACTGTTTTCCATCGTTCCGGATTACGATCTCAATGTCATGAGCCCGGGGCAGGGGCTGACGGAAATTACCTGCCGTATTTTGCAGGGGTTAAAACCCGTTCTGGAATCTTTCAAACCGGATGTGGTGCTCGTGCATGGCGACACGACCACAACGATGGCGGCAAGCCTTGCCGCCTTCTACCAGCGCATTCCGGTTGGGCATGTGGAAGCCGGTTTGCGAACTGGCGATCTGTACTCGCCGTGGCCGGAAGAGGCCAACCGCACCATGACGGGGCATCTGGCGATGTACCATTTTGCCCCAACGGAGAATTCACGCCAGAACCTGCTGCGGGAAAATATCCCGGGCGCCGGCATCGTCGTGACCGGGAACACCGTGATTGATGCGCTTTTCTGGGTACGCGATCGCGTACTGGCTGATGCCTCTTTGCGCTCAGAACTGGCCAGCCGTTATCCTTTCCTGGATGACGATAAAAAACTTATCCTCGTCACCGGCCATCGCCGCGAAAGCTTCGGGCAGGGCTTTGAGAAAATCTGCCAGGCGTTGGCAGAGATTGCCACCGAGAATCCGGATGTGCAGGTGGTTTACCCGGTGCATCTTAACCCTAACGTCAGCGAGCCGGTCAACCGTATCCTCGGCAATGTGGATAACGTCTACCTCATTGAACCGCAGGATTATCTGCCGTTCGTCTGGCTGATGAATCGTGCCTGGCTGATTCTGACCGACTCCGGCGGTATCCAGGAAGAGGCACCTTCCCTTGGCAAACCCGTTCTCGTGATGCGTGACACCACTGAACGTCCGGAAGCCGTTGATGCCGGAACGGTGCATCTTGTCGGCACCGATCGCCAGCACATCGTCAATGAAGTCACGCGCTTGCTGCGAAGCGAGCAGGATTATCAGGCTATGAGCCGCGCCCACAACCCGTATGGTGACGGTCAGGCCTGTGAAAGAATTTTATCGGCCCTCAAAAACAATCAGGTAACGCTATGAGTTTTTCGACCATCTCTGTGATTGGCCTTGGCTACATCGGACTGCCAACGGCAGCAGCATTTGCCTCCCGTCAGAAACAGGTGGTGGGGGTGGACATTAACCAGCATGCGGTAGATACCATCAACCGCGGCGAGATCCACATTGTTGAGCCCGATCTCGATAAAGTGGTCAAAACAGCGGTTGCGGGCGGCTATCTGAAAGCCTGCACTATGCCGGTTAAAGCGGACGCGTATCTGATTGCTGTTCCAACGCCGTTTAAAGGCGAGCACGAACCGGATATGGCGTTCGTTGAGGCGGCGGCTAAATCCATCGCGCCGGTATTAGCGAAGGGGGCCCTGGTTATCCTTGAATCCACCTCGCCGGTGGGGGCGACGGAACAGGTTGCGCAGTGGCTGGCGGAAATGCGCCCGGATCTGGCCTTCCCGCAGCAGGCGGGCGAGCAGGCGGATGTGAACGTTGCCTACTGCCCGGAGCGCGTATTGCCAGGGCAGGTGATGGTCGAGCTCATTAAAAACGATCGTGTGATCGGCGGCATGACGCCGGTATGCTCGGCACGCGCCAGTGAACTCTACACTATTTTCCTCGAAGGTGAATGCGTGGTAACTAACGCCCGCACCGCCGAGCTGTGCAAGCTTACTGAAAACAGCTTCCGCGATGTTAACATCGCCTTTGCTAACGAACTGTCGCTTATTTGCGCCGAACAGGGCATCAACGTCTGGGAGCTGATCCGCCTGGCGAACCGCCACCCTCGCGTTAATATTCTTCAGCCAGGCCCCGGCGTGGGCGGGCACTGTATCGCGGTAGACCCCTGGTTTATCGTCGCGCAAAACCCTGAGCAGGCGAGACTGATTCGCACCGCCCGCGAAGTGAACGATCACAAACCCCACTGGGTCATAAATCAGGTGAAAGCCAAAGTGGCTGACTGCCTGGCTGCCAACGGTAAGCGCGCCAGCGACATCACCATCGCGTGTTTCGGCCTGGCCTTCAAGCCCAACATTGACGATCTGCGCGAAAGCCCGGCGATGGAAATTGCCGCTCTGATTGCCGACTGGCACAGTGGCGAAACGCTGGTCGTTGAACCTAACGTGCATCAGCTGCCGAAAAAGCTGGCAGGTAAAGCCACGCTGGCCACGCTCGACGACGCTCTGGCTCAGGCCGATGTGCTGGTGATGCTCGTCGATCATAAGCAGTTCAAAGCCGTCAGCAGTGAAAGCATTTCACAGCCGTTCGTCGTCGATACCAAAGGAGTCTGGCGTTGAAAAAGATTCTGGTGACCGGCGGAGCGGGATTTATTGGCTCAGCCGTTGTGCGACATATCATCAACGAAACGTCGGATAGCGTGGTCGTCGTTGATAAGCTGACCTACGCCGGAAATCTCGTCTCGCTGGCTTCTGTGGCAAAGAGCGACCGTTTTGCCTTTGAACACGTTGATATTTGCGACAGGGCTGCCCTGGACGCGGTTTTTGCGCAATATCAGCCAGATTGCGTCATGCATCTTGCGGCAGAAAGCCATGTCGATCGCTCTATCGATGGGCCTGCGGCGTTTATCGAAACCAATATCGTCGGCACGTATACGCTGCTGGAAGCGGTGCGAAGCTGGTGGCAGCCTCTGGCTGCGGCGAAAAAAGAGGCGTTCCGTTTCCACCATATCTCCACCGATGAAGTGTATGGCGACCTGCATGGCAGCGATGATTTCTTTACTGAAACCACGCCTTATGCGCCAAGCAGCCCATATTCTGCCTCGAAAGCCGGCAGCGACCATCTGGTGCGGGCCTGGCTGCGAACCTATGGTCTGCCGACGCTGGTCACCAACTGTTCCAATAATTACGGCCCCTGTCATTTCCCTGAAAAGCTTATCCCGTTGACGATCCTCAATGCGCTGGCGGGCAAGCCATTGCCGGTTTATGGCAATGGGCTTCAGGTCCGCGATTGGCTCTATGTTGAAGATCACGCCAGAGCTTTATATCGCGTAGCAACGACAGGCGTTGTGGGCGAGACTTACAACATCGGCGGACATAACGAGCGCAAGAATATTGATGTGGTACGCACCGTTTGTGCGCTGCTCGAAGAGCTGGTGCCGAACAAGCCGGAAGGCGTGAAGCGCTACGAGGATCTGATTACCTTTGTCACAGACAGACCGGGGCACGATGTTCGCTATGCGATTGACGCCAGCAAAATTGAGCGTGAATTAGGCTGGACGCCGGAAGAGACATTCGAAACCGGCATGCGTAAAACGGTGCAATGGTATCTCGCGAATGAGCTCTGGTGGCAGCAGGTGCTTGATGGCAGCTATCAGGGCGAGCGTCTGGGGCTGAAAAGCTAACGCACCCGGGAGAGAACATATGAAAGGCATTATTCTGGCTGGGGGTTCTGGCACCCGACTGCATCCGATTACCCGCGGCGTGTCAAAACAGCTGTTGCCGATTTATGACAAACCCATGATCTACTACCCGCTGTCGGTGTTAATGCTGGCGGGGATACGCGACATTCTCATCATCACCACGCCGGAAGATAAAAGCTATTTCCAGCGCCTGCTGGGAGATGGCTCGGAGTTTGGGATTGCGCTGACCTATGCTGAACAGCCAAGCCCGGACGGCCTCGCGCAGGCGTTTATCATCGGCGAAACCTTCCTTGCCGGTGAACCTTCGTGCCTGGTGCTGGGCGACAATATTTTCTTCGGTCAGGGCTTCAGCCCGAAATTACGCAGCGTGGCGGCGCGCACCGAAGGGGCAACCGTGTTTGGCTACCAGGTCATGGATCCAGAAAGGTTTGGCGTCGTTGAATTTGACGATAATTTTCGGGCGATCTCGCTGGAAGAAAAACCAAAGGAGCCGAAGTCTAACTGGGCAGTCACTGGCCTCTATTTCTACGACCATAACGTGGTGGAGTATGCGAAGCGCGTGAAGCCTTCCGAGCGTGGCGAGCTCGAAATTACCTCAATTAATCAGATGTATCTCGACGACGGAAAGCTGACCGTAGAGCTTCTTGGCCGTGGTTTCGCCTGGCTTGATACCGGCACCCATGACAGCCTCATTGAGGCCAGCACCTTCGTGCAAACGGTTGAAAAGCGTCAGGGATTCAAAATTGCCTGCCTGGAAGAGATCGCCTGGCGCAACGGCTGGCTGGATGATGATGGCGTAAAACGCGCGGCCGGTCAGTTGGCGAAAACCGGCTACGGCCAGTACCTTCTGGAGCTGCTCCGTGCCCGTCCGCGCCAGTATTAATCCCCTGAAATGGGAAACAGAATTTTTCGGCATCAATAGCGCTTTGCTGCAAATGGATGACGATGCGCCAGAACTGCACGCTGATGCTCTGACGAGCTGGTCACGGGTGCAAGCGAAGATTCCTGCCCAGCGAACTGACTGGCTGGATGCGCTGCAGCAGCTCGGTTTTCAGCTGGTGGAAGGCGAAGTCGATTTTAAGCTCAACGTAACAGACAGCGTTAATCCACAGGCAGAAACGGCGACCGAACGTGATATTCCTCGCCTGCGTGAACTCTCTGCTCAGGCGTTTGCTCAAAGCCGCTTTCGCGCGCCGTGGTATGACGCAGATGCCAGCGGTCGTTTCTATGCACAATGGATTGAAAATGCCGTTCGCGGCACGTTTGACCATCAGTGTCTGGTTTTTCGTGACGATAGCGCCAATATTCGTGCATTTGTCTCTTTACGTCAGCTCAACGACAGTGAAGCCCGCATCGGGCTGCTTGCCGGGCGCGGCGCAGGCGAGCAATTGATGCTGGCGGCCATGCGCTGGGCATTTGAGCGGCAGCTAACCGCGCTGCGGGTGGGCACCCAGATGGGCAACACCGCGGCGCTTAACCGTTATATTCACAGTGGTGCTTCGCTGGAAAGCACCGCTTACTGGCTCTACAGGTGACACGATGATTCCTTTTAACGCTCCGCCGGTTGTCGGTACTGAGCTTGAATACATGCAATCTGCCATGGGCAGCGGCAAGCTCTGCGGCGACGGTGGCTTTACCCGCCGCTGCCAGCAGTGGATGGAGCAGCGTTTCGGCAGCGCCAAAGTTCTGCTCACGCCATCCTGTACCGCTTCGCTGGAAATGGCGGCGCTGCTGTTGGATATCCAGCCCGGCGACGAAGTGATCATGCCGAGCTACACCTTTGTCTCCACCGCCAACGCCTTCGTGCTGCGCGGGGCAAAAATCGTTTTTGTCGACGTACGTCGCGACACCATGAACATCGATGAAACGCTGATTGAAGCGGCGATCACCGACAAAACCCGGGCCATCGTGCCGGTACATTACGCGGGTGTGGCCTGTGAAATGGACACCATTATGGCGATCGCGAAAAAGCATAATCTGTTTGTCGTGGAAGATGCAGCGCAGGGCGTGATGTCGACCTACAAGGGGCGTGCGCTGGGCACCATCGGTCATATCGGCTGCTTCAGCTTTCATGAAACCAAAAACTACACCGCGGGCGGCGAAGGTGGCGCAACGCTGATTAACGATCGCAAGCTGGTGGAACGCGCCGAAGTGATTCGTGAGAAAGGCACCAACCGCAGCCAGTTCTTCCGCGGGCAGGTCGATAAATACACCTGGCGTGATATCGGCTCAAGCTACCTGATGGCTGATTTGCAGGCCGCTTATCTCTGGGCTCAACTCGAAGCGGCTGACCGCATCAACCAGCAGCGCCTCAGCCTGTGGCAAACCTATTACGATGCGCTGAAGCCGCTGGCGGATGCCGGGCGCATTGAGCTGCCAACGATCCCGGCGGACTGCGTCCACAATGCCCACATGTTTTACATCAAACTGCGTGACGAAGCCGATCGCGGCAAGCTCATCGCCTGGCTGAAAGAAGCCGAGATCATGGCGGTGTTCCACTACATTCCGCTGCACTCTTCACCCGCTGGTGAAGCGTTTGGCGTATTCCATGGCGAAGACCGCTTCACCACGCATGAAAGTGAGCGTTTGCTCCGCCTGCCGCTGTTCTACAATCTGGCGGCGGTGAATCAGCGTACGGTCATCAACTCCCTGTTAAGCTATTTCGCCTGAGATGTCGCTGGCAAAAGCTTCACTCTGGACCGCGGCCAGCACGCTGGTCAAAATCGGTGCCGGGCTGCTGGTCGTTAAGCTGCTGGCCGTAGCGTATGGTCCATCCGGCGTCGGGCAGGCGGGCAACTTTCGCCAGCTTGTAACGGTATTGGGCGTGCTTGCTGGCGGAGGAATTTTCAACGGCGTCACCAGGTTTGTGGCGCAGTACCACGACGATCCTGAGCATCTGCGCAACGTTGTGGGCACCTCGTCGGCGATGGTGCTGGGTTTCTCTACGCTGCTGGCGGTTATCTTCGTTCTGGCAGCAGCGCCCATCAGCCAGGGATTGTTTGGTCATACCCATTATCAGGGGCTGGTGCAACTGGTCGCGCTGGTACAGATGGGCATCGCCTGGGCAAACCTGCTGCTGGCGCTGCTGAAAGGTTTTCGTGATGCCTCCGGAAACGCACTCTCATTAATTGCCGGGAGCCTGACTGGCGTCGGGGCCTGGTTCCTGAGCTGGCATCTCGGTGGCTATGAAGGGGCATTACTCGGCCTGGCGCTGGTGCCAGCGCTGGTCGTGCTTCCGGCGGGTATTATGCTGGCAAAGCGAAAAGCCATCCCCTTTGCGTACCTGAAACCGCGCTGGGATGCGTTTTACGCCGGGCAACTGGGTAAATTTACCCTGATGGCGCTGATCACCTCGGTAACGCTGCCCGTTGCCTACGTGATGATGCGAAACCTGCTGGCCGCGCACTACAGCTGGGATGACGTGGGGATCTGGCAGGGCGTCAGCAGCATTTCCGATGCCTATCTGCAGTTTATTACCGCCTCGTTCAGCGTCTATCTTCTGCCAACGTTGTCGCGTCTGACGGCAAAAACGGATATCACCCGTGAGATCGGTAAGGCGCTGAAGTTTGTGCTGCCGGCCGTGGCGGCAGCGAGCCTGACGGTCTGGCTACTGCGGGATTTCGCCATCTGGCTGCTGTTTTCCGCTAAATTCACCGCGATGCGCGATTTGTTTGCATGGCAGCTGGTGGGCGACGTGCTGAAAGTAGGCGCTTACGTCTACGGCTATCTGGTGATCGCCAAAGCCTCACTGAGGTTCTATATTCTGACGGAAATCTGCCAGTTCACGCTGCTGACGGCGTTTTCGCACTGGCTGATCCCGATGCATGGTGCGCTGGGCGCGGCACAGGCCTATATGGCAACCTATATCGTTTATTTTGCGCTGTGCAGCAGCGTATTTTTAATCTGGCGTAAACGGGCATGACTGCACTGATACACGTACTGGGATCGGATATCCCGCACCACAACCAGACCGTGCTGCGGTTTTTTAGCGAAGAGCTGGCCGCAGGCAGCGAGCATGCACGCGAGTTTATGGTCGTGGGCGAGGAGAGTGGGTTGCGTGCCGCAGGTCCGAACCTGTCGCTGCATTTTTACAGAGACAAAAAATCCCTCGCGACCGCCGTTGTGGCGAAAGCTAAAGCGGATCGCGGGCAGCGTTTCTTCTTTCACGGCCAGTTTAATACCGGCCTGTGGCTGGCGCTGCTGAGTGGCGGGATCAAGCCTGCACAGTTTAACTGGCATATCTGGGGGGCCGATCTGTATGAAGTCTCCCGCGGCCTGAAATTCCGCTTGTTTTACCCGCTTCGTCGCCTGGCTCAGGGGCATGTTGGCTGCGTGTTTGCCACCCGTGGGGATTTAAACACCTTCGGGAAAGCGCATCCTCATGTGCAGCAGGAGCTGCTTTATTTCCCGACCAGAATGGATCCTGCGCTGAATGAGTTGGGGCCAGAAAAGCGTGATACCGACACCCTGACCATCCTGGTGGGGAATTCCGGGGATCGCAGCAATGACCACATTGCGGCGCTGAAAGCGATTCACCAGCAGTTTGGCGATACGGTAAATGTCGTGCTGCCGATGGGCTATCCGGCTAACAATGATGACTATATTCGTGAAGTGCGTACATCGGGCGAAGCGCTGTTTAGCGGCGAGCATCTGAAAATCCTCAGCGAGAAGCTGGAGTTTGATGACTATCTTGCCCTGCTGCGCCGCTGCGATCTGGGCTATTTCCTGTTCCCACGCCAGCAGGGCATCGGCACGCTCTGCCTGCTGATTCAGGCGGGAATTCCTTGCGTGCTCAACCGGGAAAATCCTTTCTGGCAGGACATGACGGAACAGCACATTCCGGTGCTGTTTACCACCGATAAGCTGGACGTCGCCGTCGTGCGCGAAGCGCAGCGGCAGCTGCTGAATGTGGATAAAACACAGATTGCGTTTTTCCGTCCGGCCTATCTTCAACCGTGGCACCGCGCGCTGCAAATTGCAGCAGGAGAGGCGCAATGAGCCTGATGCAGTTTACCGGCCTGCTTGTGGTGTGGCTGTTTTCATCGCTGTTTATCGCGACGCTGACGTACTTCGAGTTTCGCCGCGTGCGCTTCAACTTTAACGTCTTCTTCTCATTGCTGTTTTTGCTGACCTTTTTCTTCGGTTTTCCGCTATCGATGACGCTGGTCTTTCGCTTTGACGTCGGCATTGCGCCACCGGAAATCCTGCTGCAGGCACAGCTTTCCGCGGTGTGTTTCTATGCGATCTATTACGTAGCGTATAAAACGCGACTGCGTGCCGCACGCGTTGAGGCTGAGCGACGTCCGCTTTTTACTATGAACCGGGTAGAAACCCATCTTATGTGGGTCCTGCTGGCGCTGATTGCGCTGGTAAGCGTTGGTATCTTCTTTGCGCACAACGGGTTCCTGTTGTTCAGGCTGCACTCCTACAGCCAGATTTTCTCCAGCGAAGTATCCGGCGTGGCCCTCAAGCGCTTCTTCTACTTCTTCATTCCGGCGATGCTGGTGGTCTATTTCCTGCGTCAGGACAGCAAAGCGTGGCTGTTCTTCCTCGTCAGCACCGTGGCGTTTGGCCTGCTGACTTACGTGATCGTTGGTGGGACGCGTGCCAATATCATCATCGCGTTCGCTATCTTTCTTTTCATTGGCATTATTCGCGGCTGGATCTCCCTGTGGATGCTGGCGGCGGCCGGCGTGCTGGGAATTGTCGGCATGTTCTGGCTGGCGCTGAAACGCTATGGCCTGAACGTCAGCGGCGATGAGGCTTTTTATACGTTCCTCTATCTGACACGCGATACCTTCTCGCCGTGGGAAAACCTCGCGCTGCTGCTGCAGAACTACGACAAAATTGATTTTCAGGGCCTGGCGCCAATCGTGCGGGATTTCTACGTATTTATCCCGACCTGGCTGTGGCCGACTCGCCCGGGCGTGGTGCTCAACACCGCCAACTACTTTACCTGGGAAGTGCTGAACAACCATTCGGGGCTGGCGATTTCACCGACGCTTATCGGCTCGCTGCTGGTGATGGGCGGCGCAGGGTTTATACCGCTGGGGGCGGTAGCGGTGGGTCTGATTATTAAGTGGTTTGACTGGCTGTATCAGCTTGGCAACCGCGAAACGAACCGCTATAAGGCGGCTATCCTGCACAGTTTCTGCTTTGGGGCTATCTTCAACATGATTGTGCTGGCCCGCGAGGGGCTCGATTCGTTTGTCTCACGCGTGGTCTTTTTCCTGGTGATTTTCGGGCTGTGCCTGCTGGTTGCCAAGTTGCTTTACTGGCTGCTGGACAGCGCCGGGCTTATCCATAAGCGCGCAAGGCCGCTGCCACAACCTCTGGTTTGATAAGGGAACACATGATGGATCCAATTGCTGCACCGCTTTATACCGTCCGCGGCCTGCAGCTCATCGGATGGCGCGATATGCAGCACGCGCTGGATTATCTCTATGCTGATGGCACAATGCGGCAAGGCACGCTGGTGGCGATCAACGCGGAGAAAGTCCTGACGGCGGAGGATAACGCCGAAGTGCGCACGCTGATCGACGCCGCCGAGTTTAAATATGCCGATGGCATCAGCGTGGTGCGATCCATTCGGAAAAAATACCCTGAAGCCAACGTTTCGCGCGTGGCCGGGGCGGATCTCTGGGAAGCGCTCATGGCGCGTGCCGGTGCGGAAGGAACGCCAGTGTTTCTGATTGGCGGAAAACCCGAAGTGTTGGCGCAAACCGAAGCAAAGCTGCGCCAGCAGTGGAACGTCAATATCGTGGGCAGCCAAAACGGCTACTTCAAACCCGCAGATCGGCAGGCGCTGTTTGCGCGAATCCAGGCCAGCGGCGCAAAAATCGTGACCGTAGCGATGGGATCGCCGAAGCAGGAAATCTTTATGCGCGACTGCCGGATGGTGCATCCGGACGCTTTGTATATGGGCGTTGGCGGCACTTATGACGTCTTTACCGGACACGTGAAGCGCGCGCCAAAAGTCTGGCAGCGGCTTGGTCTGGAATGGCTTTATCGTCTGCTGTCACAGCCTGGTCGTCTCACCCGACAGCTACGCCTTCTGCGCTACCTTCGCTGGCACTATACCGGCCAGCTCTGATCCTTCCCCTCAACAATGTATTGCGCATTAATTGTGCAATACATTCGTATATTTAATACTTTGTTTGCCATTTCACCCATTTTATTCAACCATTCCCGCCCCTGGAGTCTGCGCGAGCGTGCGTTCCGGAGGCTAGATGGCAGGTAAAACTGCTGATAACAATAACCGGCATTGACCGGAAAATGGCAAACACATGAGGATCTATGGCTGAGAAGCAACCGACGCTACAGCGAGGGCTGGAAGCGCGACACATCGAATTAATCGCCCTCGGGGGTACCATCGGCGTAGGCCTGTTTATGGGCTCGGCGAGCACGCTGAAATGGGCCGGTCCGTCGGTATTACTGGCCTATATTATTGCCGGACTGTTTGTGTTCTTCATTATGCGCTCGATGGGCGAAATGCTGTTCCTCGAACCGGTCACCGGGTCATTTGCCGTTTACGCGCATAAATATATGAGCCCGTTCTTTGGCTATCTGACGGCCTGGTCGTACTGGTTTATGTGGCTGGCGGTAGGGATTTCCGAGATTACCGCCATCGGCGTGTATACGCAGTTCTGGTTCCCCGAGATGGCGCAATGGATACCTGCTTTGATTGCGGTCGCGCTGGTGGGGCTTGCGAACCTCGCAGCCGTACGTCTTTATGGTGAGCTGGAATTCTGGTTTGCGATGATCAAGGTCACCACCATTATCGTGATGATCGTGGTGGGTGTTGGGGTGATCTTCTTTGGTCTTGGCAACGGCGGGCATGCGATTGGTTTTGGCAACCTGACAGAACACGGCGGCTTTTTTGCCGGAGGCTGGAAAGGCTTCCTGACCGCACTTTGTATCGTGGTGGCGTCGTACCAGGGCGTTGAGCTTATCGGCATCACCGCAGGCGAAGCGAAAAACCCGCAGGTCACGCTGCGCAGCGCGGTGGGTAAGGTGCTGTGGCGCATCCTGATTTTCTACGTCGGCGCAATTTTCGTTATCGTCACCATTTTTCCGTGGAATGAGATTGGCAGCAACGGCAGCCCGTTCGTGCTCACCTTTGCCAAAATCGGCATCACGGCGGCGGCAGGTATCATTAACTTTGTGGTGCTGACGGCGGCGCTCTCCGGTTGTAACAGCGGCATGTACAGCTGTGGTCGTATGCTGTATGCCCTGGCGAAAAACCGTCAGCTGCCAGCCGCAATGGCAAAAGTCTCGCGTAACGGTGTACCGGTGATGGGCGTGGCGGTGTCAATTGCCATTCTGCTGCTGGGATCGTGTCTGAACTATATTATTCCCAATCCGCAGCGGGTGTTTGTGTATGTCTACAGCGCCAGCGTGCTGCCGGGCATGGTGCCGTGGTTCGTGATCCTGATTAGCCAGCTGCGTTTTCGTGCAACGCATAAACAGGCTCTGGTGAATCATCCGTTCCGCTCGGTGCTGTTCCCCTGGGCGAATTACCTGACGATGGCGTTTCTGGTCTGCGTGCTGATCGGTATGGGCTTCAACGACGATACGCGCATGTCGCTGTTTGTCGGGATTATCTTCCTTGCACTGGTGACGGTGCTGTATCAGGTTTTACGCCTCGGCCAGGCTGGTGAAGCCCGTAAATTGCAGGATTAAGCGGCAAAACGTGCAAAGCATAACCAAACGGAAAATTTCTTTAAAAAGAGACTGGACAGCTTTGCACGAAGTCCGTATTATCCGACCCCGCAACGGCGCTAAGCGCCCGTAGCTCAGCTGGATAGAGCGCTGCCCTCCGGAGGCAGAGGTCTCAGGTTCGAATCCTGTCGGGCGCACCATTTACCCGGTGCTGGAGCTGCGGTGGTTTCTGACCGCGTAGAAAAGATTTGCAGTGGTGGCTATAGCTCAGTTGGTAGAGCCCTGGATTGTGATTCCAGTTGTCGTGGGTTCGAATCCCATTAGCCACCCCATTATTTAAGAGTTTGTGGCAATGCGAAGGTGGCGGAATTGGTAGACGCGCTAGCTTCAGGTGTTAGTGTCCTTAGGATGTGGGGGTTCGAGTCCCCCCCCTCGCACCATAACTCTAAAGAATTGAACGAAAATTCAAAAAGCAGTACATCGGCGAGTAGCGCAGCTTGGTAGCGCAACTGGTTTGGGACCAGTGGGTCGGAGGTTCGAATCCTCTCTCGCCGACCAATTTTGAACCCCGCTTCGGCGGGGTTTTTTCTATTCTGAATTCAGCGATTCATTGCAGAAGAATAATTTTCCCCGCCCATCATTCTGTTCAGAAAAATATGTCTCCGGACGACGACATTTAATTCCCTGATTTTGAATTGAATCGTATTTTCTGTATTCTGGCGTCGCCATTCAGCGACATATCCAATTGTCCTAAATAGCTTAACCCCCTGATATTCAGAGGTGCAAGAGTGGCACGACCTGTGCAATAATATGCGCGTAGATGCTCATTCCATCTCTTATGTTCGCGTTTACGCCTCATAAACCCAGGAATGACGCAGAGCCGTTTACGGTGCTTATCGTCCACCGACAGATGTCGCTTCGGCCTCATCAGACACCATGGACATAACGTTGAGTGAAGCACCTATTGTTGTCAATCAGACCTGTTTTAACGCCTGCCCTGATTTCAGAGCAGGCGTTTTTTTATGGGTTAATTTCGGTAGCGGAATAATATGCCGCTAACCAGAATGAGCGAGCAGAATGACACACAAAAATCACCGCCAGTGCTGTGCCGGTGTTAGCGGACAGCGCAAGCATCATAATGTAAACCAGTAAAATGAGAGCCCAAAAAAAAGGGCCAGAATGGCCCCTTGTCACAAAACTGATTCAGGAAGGTGGGTTGTTCTGCAGCGTCAGCAACAGTCCGTCGCGGCGCATGGTCGCGGCTTCTTCCGGCTGATGCAGGCGGTCGAGCGCATCGGCAAGCCAGGCGTAGTCAAACGCATCCGGGCGCTGTTTTAAGGCCGCGCGGAAGGCGATGGTCGCCTCCTGCCATTCGCCATGCTTCATCAGCGACTGGCCAAGCGTGCTCCACAGCAGCGGTCGATCGCCGACGCTTTTGATCTGCTGGCGCAGCACTTTTTCCAGCTGTTCCGGATTGTTGGTTTTCAGGCGCGGCACCGGCAGCAGCAGGCGATCGTCGTACTGGCGCTTCAGGCCGTCGATGATGATCTGTTGTGCGGTGTCATGATCGTCACACTCGATAAGGTGATCGGCCATGGCAACCTGCAACGCAACGTGCTGACGGGTTTTGCGGCTCTGGTTTTTCCACCATTCGCGCAGACCGTCGCTGCCCTGATCGGCGCGGGCCTGATCCATCAGGCCAATCCAGGCCTGCTGTTCCAGGGCATCACGATGCGCTTCATCGCCGACGTTGGCTTTTGCCATGGACGGAATAATGTCGAGCAACGAACTCCAGGCGCCGGTACGGATATAAGCCTGTTCGGCCAGGCGCAGCACTTCCGGATGGCGAGGAGAGACCTCCAGAAGCCTGTCCACGCCGTGACGTGCCGCGTGATCCTCGTTGCGGGCCAGCTGGATGCGAACGCGGGTGATTTCGACCGGAATCAGATCGTTACCGGCGCTTTCCGCCGCACGCTCCAGATGCTGATTGGCACGCATTTCATCCCCGCGCTGCTGGGCGGCTTCTGCCGCAAGCAGGTAGTTCACCACCGGTTGTTCCGCGTGATCGGCATTTTTCGCCATCAGCTTCTCAACCTGCTGGTAGTCACCTTCTGCCAGCTTCAGCAGCGCCTGCTCGGTCTGTTTGCGGGCGCGACGACGCTTGCGGCCGACAAACCAGCCACGGGTGTGTGCCCCGGTGCGGAAAATACGGCGCAGCAGCCATTCGATGGCGAACAGCACCACCATGGTCAGGATCATAACGATCACCAGACCGGTGACGCTGGTTTCGATGTTGTAGTTGTCGGTCTGGATCAGGACATAGCCCTGATGTCCGGCGATGATTGGGCCAACCACGATCCCGGCGATCAACAGCGCAAAGAGTAAGAGTACTTTTAACATGCTTATTCTCCCTGCGGTGCGGCGGCGGCAGGCGCGGCTTCAGCCTGAGGCGTTGTGCCTGGTGCGACCGAAGGCTGAGCCAGCAAATTACGCACGCGAGTCTGCATCAGCTTTTCCAGAATCGCCTGACTTTGCAGCGTTTCCGGCACGTCCATATTGATGCTCTGCTGACTTAGCGCATCCAGCTCATCGAGGAAGGCTTTAGTGGTGGCGTCATCGGTATCGTAGTACGCGCGAACCCAGGTGGAGACGTTATCCAGCGCCTGTTTGTAGGTCTGCTCCTGATGACGTGGTACCGCCTGCGCGGCGACCAGCAGGCGTGAGCGAATGTTTTCGCGCAGATAAACGTCCTGATTCGGGGCTAACAGCGGAACCGCCGTTTCGTCACGACGACGAATGGTGATAAAGCTGTCCATAAAGTTCTGCCAGCTTTTTTGCAGGTTGACGCGCCACTCGCCGAGCGAGCTGGAAAGCTCACCGCTGTCAGAATCCATTGGGGAATCGTCGTCGGTGTTGTCCGCCAGACGCAGGTTATCAATCTGATTCGACAGCTGATTGACCTTTAAAATGATGCCATCGTAATCGACCTGCGCCACGCCGGAGAGGCTGGCGATGTCTTCGGTGATCGCGCGGCGGGCGTTAATCAGGCTCGGGTCGTTCATGTCCGCAAGGCTTGCGTCGGCGCTTTTCAGCAACGCAGCGGCGGTGGTGACGTCCTGATCGCTCCACAGCTTACGACCTGCCAGCTTAACGAGGAAATCAGCCTGTGCCAGCTGCCAGGTTTTAGCGTCGCTGCCGGAAATAGTGGCAACTTTCTGCTGTAGCTCATCAAGCTGTTTTGCCGTCGCGTCCTGCTGCTGTTTTGCGGCCGTCAGCTGGTCTGCCTGCTGCTTGATCACGTCTTCCAGCTCGGCTTTCTGGGACTCCTGCGCTTTCTGCAGGGCGGTGACCTGAGTCACCAGCGTGTCGTTGGTGGACGTCTGGCTGGTGTTTTGCTTTTTGACCAGGTTATACAGACCCGTGCCTGCAGTCAGGGCAATGGCGATAGCTACCACGCTTAGCGCCAGCGGGGCTTTACTGCTGCCGTTTTTCTTTCCGGCGGTCTTCTTTTCAGCATTTTCTGGCTGTGGCGTCGTTTCCACGGCCTCCCTGGTCTCTTCAACCACGGCGGCGTTCTCTTTCTGTTCCGTCATTATGGCTTCCAATGTTGAGAGTTATTGTAAAGCACGCAGCAGCGCGTCGTTGTCGGCGCTATCGGCCACCCTGATATTCCGCCAGCCCAACTCCTGGGCCTGTTGTGCCAGACGCTCGCTCACCACAAGCACCTCGCAGAGTAACAACCAGCGCTCCCGATACCATTGGGGAATCAGCGACCAGAGCTGTTGCAGCATTTCCCCGCTGGTGACCACCAGTCGGTTTACACCGCGTGATTGCCAGCGCATGGCTTCTTCTGCCCCGTCATAGTGACGTGGGTTGCGTTGGTAACATTCACAAAACGTTACGGAGGCGCCTCGTTTTTGCAGCGTCTCGCCAAGCAGTTCTCGCCCGCCGTTGCCGCGCATAATCAGCGCTTTCTTGTCGGCAACGTTTTGTAATTCCGGTAATTGTAGCAAGACTTCGCTGATTTCCCGATCGCGCGGATAGCGAACGTCGATGCCACTGACTTTATGCAGCGCGAGGGCGGTGGTTCGCCCAATGGCAAAATAACCCGGCGCAGGCGGCCAGCCTTTCCCCTGCTGTTGCAGGTGTGCATGGGCGAATTCGACCGCATGCTGCGAAAGGGCAAACAGCAAATCGCCATCGCCTAAAGCCGCAAGATGCCCGGAAAGCTTTGCCAGCTCGCGGCCGGGGGTAAATTCTATTAACGGGAAACTCCAGGCCTCTCGCCCCAGCGCGCGCAGGCGGCTGACCAGTGCTTCCCCCTGGGGAGACGGGCGAGTGACCAGAATGCTCATTCGGGGGCTTCTCCGTTATACACGTCGGCGAGGATCTCGCGGGCGCCGTTGTTCAGCAGCTCTTCCGCGAGCGAAATGCCAAGGGCTTCTGCCCGATCGGCAGGGCCGCGGCGCTCACCGCGAACCATCCGCGAGCCATCGGGCGCACCGACCAGCGCACGCAGCCAGATTTCACCGTGGCTTAATTCAGCATAGCTGCCAATCGGTACCTGACAGCCTCCTTCCAGGCGAGTATTCATCGCGCGTTCGGCACTAATGCGCACCGCGGTTTCCGCATGGTTCAGTGGGACAAGCAGTGTACGGGTGTTTTCGTCATCGAGACGGCATTCAATACCCACCGCGCCCTGACCGACGGCTGGAAGAGAGTGTTCCGGCGACAATGCCTGGCGAATTCTGTCTTCCAGGCCCAGTCGTTTCAGTCCGGCCACTGCCAGAATAATCGCATCATAATCGCCATGATCGAGCTTGCTTAACCGCGTGCCGACGTTGCCTCGCAATGAGCGGATAACCAGATCCGGACGTTGGGCGGCCAACTGACACTGTCGGCGTAAACTTGACGTGCCAACCACGCTGCCTGCCGGCAAGGCGTCGACAGAATCAAAGCGGTTTGAGACAAACGCATCGCGTGGATCTTCGCGTTCGCAGATCGTGGTCAGGCCCAGCCCCTGCGGGAATTCGACCGGGACATCCTTCATGGAGTGGACGGCAATATCGGCGCGGTTTTCAAGCAACGCAAGTTCCAGTTCTTTGACAAACAGCCCTTTACCGCCCACCTTCGCGAGGGGCGTATCAAGGATCACGTCACCGCGCGTCACCATCGGCACCAGTTCAACCGTGAGCCCTGGATGGCACGCCATCAGCCTGTCTTTCACATAATGTGCCTGCCAAAGTGCAAGAGGACTTTGGCGTGTGGCAATTCTTAAAACTTTGTCTAACATGCTTGTTACCGTCGTTATCGTCCGCCAGTCATCCTAACATTGTTGCTATAAGGATGTTAGTTTTCGAGTTTTTCTGAAAAAGCGAAATGAGGGCGTCGCTTGACGTGTCAAAGAATTTACAGCTGTTAATCAGTGCTAAACTGATGAGTAGCGCAACTTTCTTTACGGTCAAACGGCAAGGTGTTAAATTGATCACGTTTTAAACCGTTTGTTAGCCCGCACCAACACCATCATGGCGACAGACGGTAGCGGTTCTTGTTGAAATTCTAAAAGCCTTCGTATTCCAGGCCATGCACCGCCTTCGCAATACTCAGGTTTAACATCAGGCGATACGTCTTGTACCTCTATATTGAGACACTGAAACAGAGACTGGATGCCATCAATCAACTGCGCGTGGATCGCGCGCTTGCTGCCATGGGGCCGGCTTTCCAGCAGGTCTATAGTCTTCTGCCGACATTGCTTCATTACCATCATCCGCTGATGCCGGGTTACCTCGACGGTAACGTACCCAAAGGCATTTGCCTCTACACGCCTGATGAAACCCAACGCCACTACCTTGATGAGCTGGAGCTGCACCGCGGCATGCCGCGTCAGGACACCGCCAAAGGCGAGCTGCCGATTACCGGCGTTTACTCCATGGGCAGTACTTCTTCGGTCGGCCAGAGCTGTTCTTCCGATCTCGATATCTGGGTCTGTCATCAGGCCTGGCTGGATAACGAAGAGCGTCAGCTGCTACAGCGCAAATGCAGTCTGCTGGAGAGCTGGGCCGCCTCGCTCGGCGTAGAAGTCAGTTTCTTCCTGATAGACGAAAACCGCTTCCGCCATAACGAAAGCGGCAGCCTCGGCGGTGAAGACTGCGGCTCAACGCAGCACATTTTACTCCTCGATGAATTTTACCGTACCGCCGTGCGCCTCGCGGGCAAACGTATTCTGTGGAATATGGTGCCGTGCGAAGAAGAGGAGCATTACGACGAGTACGTGATGAAGCTTTACGCCCAGGGCGTACTGACGCCGAATGAATGGCTCGACCTTGGCGGATTGAGCACGCTCTCCGCGGAAGAGTACTTCGGCGCGAGCCTGTGGCAGCTGTATAAGAGCATCGACTCACCGTACAAAGCGGTGCTGAAAACTCTGCTGCTCGAAGCCTATTCCTGGGAGTACCCGAACAGCCGCCTGCTGGCGAAAGACATCAAGCAGCGTCTGCACGACGGCGAGATCGTCTCATTCGGTCTTGACCCGTACTGCATGATGCTGGAACGCGTCACGACTTATCTGCAGGCGATTGATGACACCACGCGTCTGGATCTGGTGCGCCGCTGTTTCTACCTGAAAGTGTGCGAAAAATTGAGCCGCGAGCGCGCCTGCGTGGGCTGGCGTCGTGAAGTTATCGGTCAACTGGTGAAAGAGTGGGGCTGGAGCGAAGAGCGATTGTCGATGCTCGACAACCGCGCCAACTGGAAGATTGACGAAGTACGCGATGCGCACAACGAACTGCTCGACGCGATGATGCAGAGCTATCGCAATCTGATCCGCTTCGCGCGTCGCAACAACCTTAGCGTCTCCGCCAGCCCGCAGGATATCGGCGTGCTGACCCGTAAGCTGTACGCTGCATTCGAAGCGCTGCCGGGCAAAGTCACGCTGGTGAACCCGCAGATTTCTCCGGATCTCTCCGAGCCGAACCTGACCTTTATCCATGTGCCGCCGGGCCGTGCCAACCGCACAGGCTGGTACCTTTACAACCGTGCACCAAACATGGAATCGATCGTCAGCCATCAGCCGCTCGAATATAACCGTTATCTTAATAAGCTGGTGGCGTGGGCCTGGTTCAACGGCCTGCTGACTTCCCGCACCCGCCTGTTTATTAAGGGCAACGGCGTAGCCGACCTGGCTAAGCTTCAGGAAATGGTGGCTGACGTGTCGCATCACTTCCCGCTGCGATTGCCGGCACCGACGCCAAAAGCGCTCTACAGCCCGTGCGAAATCCGCCATCTGGCGATCATCGTTAATCTTGAATATGACCCGACGGCGGCGTTCCGCAATCAGGTCGTGCATTTTGATTTCCGTAAGCTTGACGTCTTCAGCTTCGGTGAAGAGCAAAACTGCCTCGTGGGCAGCGTCGATCTGCTGTACCGCAACTCGTGGAATGAGGTACGTACGCTGCACTTCAACGGCGAGCAGGCCATGATTGAGGCGCTGAAAACGATACTCGGCAAAATGCATCAGGATGCCGCACCGCCGGACAGCGTTGACGTATTCTGCTATAGCCAGCACTTGCGCGGGCTGATTCGTACCCGCGTGCAGCAGCTGGTTTCAGAATGTATTGAGCTGCGTCTTTCCAGCACGCGTCAGGAAACCGGGCGCTTCAAAGCGCTGCGCGTGGCAGGGCAAACCTGGGGACTGTTCTTCGAGCGTCTCAACGTTTCAGTGCAGAAGCTGGAAAATGCCATCGAGTTTTACGGCGCGATTTCCCATAACAAACTGCACGGCTTGTCGGTGCAGGTGGAAACCAATCAAGTGCAGCTGCCGCCGGTAGTGGATGGTTTTGCCAGCGAAGGGATCATTCAGTTCTTCTTTGAAGACACCAGCGATGACAACGGCTTTAACATCTATATTCTGGATGAGAGCAACCGGGCGGAGATTTACCATCACTGCGAAGGCAGTAAAGAAGAGCTGGTGCGCGATGTGAGTCGTTTCTACTCCTCGTCGCACGACCGCTTTACCTACGGCTCAAGCTTTATCAACTTCAACCTGCCGCAGTTCTATCAGATTGTGAAAGTGGACAACCGCGCTCAGGTCATTCCGTTCCGTACGCAGGCCATTGCTGCCGTTGCGCCAGCCAACCAGGATGCTGCGGCCCCGCTATTGCAGCAGTATTTCTCTTAAAAATTATGCCCGGTGGCGCTGCGCTTACCGGGTCTGGCATCATGGCCGTAGGCCGGGCTAACAACGTGCCGCCCGGCAATTCCGATTTAATTGAAACTCACGTCTTCACCGGCCTGCGCCGTTGCCGCCTGCTCCAGCAAATCCCAGAATGTCTCCCCGCTGCGATCGCAAATCCATTCGTCATCTTTCAGATCAAAGTGATAGCCACCTTGCCGGGTGGCAAGCCACACCTGATGCAGCGGTTCCTGACGGTTAATAATGATTTTGCTGCCGTTTTCAAAGCTTAGCGTCAGCACGCCGCCGTTGATCTCACAATCGATATCGCTGTCGCCGTCCCAGCTATCGAGGCTTTCTTCGATGGTCATCCACAGCTGGTCTGCAAGGCGATGAAATTCACTGTCGTTCATTGTTCTTTTCCGTTATCAGGTGATGGCGGCAGTATAACGCGAAACAATTCCCGTTGCAGTCCGGTGCTAAACGCTTGCTTTTACGTCTTCTCCTGCGATGATAGAAAGCAGAAAGCATCAACCACAGGCACTCTAAGCATGAACAACCTCTTTCGACCGCTGATCCTTTTGGCTGCGTTAACGACCCTTTCAGGGTGTGGCCTGAAGGGGCCGCTCTATTTCCCGCCGGCCGATAAAACGGCCGCGCCGCCGACGCAACCGGTCAATCCTGGTACCCAGAGCACCGAACCGACCCGTAACGATCGGGGTGATAACGGTGGCCCGACTCAGGTGAACTACTGATCCCTGAGCCCTATTTCTGCGTGGGTGGAATCAATGATGCAGTTCTCTAAAATGCACGGCCTGGGCAACGATTTCATGGTCGTCGATGCGGTAACGCAGAATGTATTCTTTTCTCCGGATCTGATCCGCCGTCTGGCCGATCGGCATCTGGGCGTGGGTTTTGATCAACTGCTGGTGGTGGAGCCGCCGTACGATCCCGACCTCGATTTTCATTACCGCATCTTCAATGCCGACGGCAGCGAAGTGTCCCAGTGCGGCAACGGTGCACGCTGCTTCGCACGCTTTGTGCGTATCAAAGGCCTGACCAATAAACGTGATATTCGCGTCAGTACCGCCAACGGGCGCATGGTATTAAGCGTAACGGATGACGACCTGGTGCGGGTGAATATGGGCGAGCCCAACTTTGAGCCTTCACAGGTACCGTTCCGCGCCAACAAAGCGGAAAAGACCTATATTATGCGTGCGGCTGAGCAGACAGTATTGTGCGGCGTAGTTTCTATGGGCAACCCGCACTGCGTCATTCAGGTCGATAATGTCGATACCGCTGCGGTAGAAACATTAGGACCGGTTCTGGAAAGCCATGAGCGTTTTTCGGAGCGTGCCAATATCGGGTTTATGCAGGTGGTGAACCGCAATCACATCCGCTTGCGCGTTTATGAACGAGGCGCAGGGGAAACCCAGGCTTGCGGCAGCGGCGCATGTGCGGCGGTGGCGGTCGGAATTCAGCAAGGCTTGCTGGCCGAAGAGGTACGCGTGGAATTGCCAGGCGGGCGTCTTGATATCGCCTGGAAAGGACCGGGTCAACCGTTGTATATGACTGGCCCGGCGGCACACGTCTACGACGGATTTATACATTTATGAAACAGCCAGGGGAAGAGCAACTGACGGAGCTGAACGCGCTGGATGACCGCGCGGTCGTCGACTATCTGCTGCAACATCCTGAATTTTTCATTCGTAACGCCCCGGTAGTGGAGCACATGCGTGTTCCACACCCGGTGCGCGGCACGGTATCACTGGTTGAATGGCACATGGCGCGCGCGCGAAATCACATTAACGCGCTGGAAGAAAACATGACGCTGTTGGTGGAGCAGGCGACGGCCAACGAAAGCCTGTTCTACCGTCTGCTGGAGCTGCAAACGCGTCTGGCGGCGGCCGAAAGCCTCGATGATATGCTCAACCGTTTTCACCGCTGGGCACGTGAGCTTGGCCTTGCGGGCGCCACCGTGCGGTTGTTTGCCGATCGCTGGCGCATTGGCGCTCCGTCAAAATTTACTCAGCTGGCGCTATCCCGCCAGGCGTTCGAACCGATTCGCATCCAGCGCCTCGGGCATGAGCGGCATTTCCTTGGCTCGCTGAACGGCCCGGAACTGCTGGTGATGATGCCGGAAGCGAAGGCGATTGGCTCCGTTGCCATGTCGATGCTCGGCAGCGACGGCGATCTTGGCGTGGTGCTGTTCAGCAGCCGCGACGCGCACCACTATCAGGCGGGCCAGGGCACGCATCTCTTGCAGGAAATCTCTCTGCTACTGCCCGGTTTGCTGGAACGCTGGGTCGAGCGCGTATGACGCCCGCAGCGCTGACGGAACCGACCACGCGCTTCCTGCGCTATCTCGGCGTCGAACGCCAGCTCAGTCCGATCACCTTACTCAACTATCAGCGCCAGCTTGATGCCATCATTGCACTGGCCGAAGAGATGCGGGTCACGAGCTGGCAGCAATGCGACGTGGCTATCGTTCGCAGTTTCGCCGTACGCAGCCGCCGTAAAGGCCTGAGCCCGGCAAGCCTCTCATTGCGTCTTTCTGCCCTGCGTAGCTTCTTTGACTGGCTGGTCAGCCAGGGCGAACTTCCGGCGAACCCGGCCAAAGCCGTTTCTGCACCGAAGGCCGCGCGCCATCTGCCGAAAAATATCGACGTCGACGACGTGAACCGTCTGCTGGATATTGATCTCAACGACCCACTGGCGGTACGCGACCGCGCGATGCTGGAAGTGATGTACGGCGCGGGCCTGCGTTTATCGGAGCTGGTTGGGCTGGATCTGAAGCATCTCGATCTGGAGTCCGGTGAAGTGTGGGTGATGGGCAAGGGCAGCAAAGAGCGCCGCCTGCCAATTGGCCGCAATGCGGTGCACTGGATCGAGCACTGGCTGGATTTGCGCGGGCTGTTTGGCACGGAAGAAGACGCGCTCTTTTTATCGAAGCTCGGCAAGCGTATTTCGGCGCGTAACGTGCAGAAGCGCTTCGCGGAGTGGGGCATCAAGCAAGGGCTGAACAGCCACGTGAATCCGCACAAATTGCGCCACTCCTTTGCCACGCACATGCTGGAATCCAGCGGCGATCTGCGCGGCGTGCAGGAGCTGCTCGGTCACGCTAATCTGTCGACCACCCAAATCTATACCCATCTTGATTTTCAACACCTTGCCTCGGTGTACGACAAAGCGCATCCACGCGCAAAACGGGGGAAATAATGCGTTTTTACCGTCCATTGGGCCAGATAGCTGCCCTGACGTTCGATCTTGACGACACGCTCTACGATAACCGCCAGGTGATTCGCCGCACGGAGAAAGAGTTGCTGGCATTCGTGCGTAGCTACCATCCCGCCCTGAGCGAGATTGAGAACAGCGATTTTCAGCAACTGCGCAATGCGCTGCGCCAGGCGGAGCCAGAAATTTACCACGACGTGACCGAATGGCGTCGCCGGGCGGTGGAGCAGGCGATGCTCAACGCCGGGCTTTCGGCCAGCGAAGCTGACGTGGGCGTCAACGCGGCGATGGCGAACTTCGCCAAATGGCGCAGCGCCATTGACGTGCCGCAGGAAACCCACGACGCGCTGGCGAAGCTCGCGGAAAAATGGCCGCTTGTAGCGATCACCAACGGCAACGCGCAGCCTGAACTGTTTGGCCTGAACGACTATTTTAAGTTTGTTCTGCGCGCGGGCCCGGATGGACGCTCAAAGCCGTTCAGCGACATGTACCATCTGGCGGCAGAGCGACTGGATGTGCCGCTGTCGCAGATTTTACACGTCGGTGATGACCTGACAACGGACGTCGCCGGTGCTGTTCGCTGCGGGATGCAGGCCTGCTGGATCAATTTGCTCGACGGCGATCTGATGCAAATCCGCGACAGCCGCCTTCTGCCGCACATCGAAATTTCACGGTTGGCATCCCTCACCACGCTGATATAATCACCAGCAGTTCTGTATAAAATTCCAGGGTTTTGGCGGAGGCGCACAAGCTTATCCGCCCTACAATCGCGTAGGCCCGGTAAGCGAAGCGCCACCGGGCGTTCCGCTGTTTACCCTATTTCAACCCGGCGGTGCCAATGGACGTTTCTTACCTGCTCGACAGCCTTAATGACAAACAGCGCGAAGCCGTGGCGGCTAAACGCACTAACCTGCTGGTGCTGGCAGGGGCGGGCAGTGGTAAGACGCGCGTGCTGGTTCACCGCATCGCCTGGCTACAGAGCGTGGAGAACTGCTCGCCGTATTCGATCATGGCGGTGACGTTTACCAACAAAGCAGCGGCGGAAATGCGTCACCGTATCGCGCAGCTGATGGGCTCGTCACAGGGCGGCATGTGGGTGGGCACCTTCCACGGGCTGGCGCACCGCCTGCTGCGTGCGCACCATCTGGATGCCAGCCTGCCGCAGGATTTCCAGATCCTCGACAGCGAAGATCAGCTGCGTTTGCTGAAGCGCCTGATGAAGGCGATGAACCTTGATGAGAAGCAGTGGCCCGCACGGCAGGCAATGTGGTACATCAACGGCCAGAAAGATGAAGGCCTGCGTCCGCATCATATTCAGAGCTTCGGCAATCCGGTCGAACAGACCTGGCAGAGTATTTATAAGGCTTACCAGGAGGCGTGCGATCGCGCAGGGCTGGTGGATTTCGCCGAGCTGTTGCTGCGCGCGCACGAGCTGTGGCTCAATAAGCCGCATATCCTTCAGCACTACCGCGAACGCTTCACCAATATTCTCGTCGACGAATTCCAGGATACCAACAACATTCAGTACGCCTGGATCCGCATGCTGGCGGGCGACACCGGCAAGGTGATGATCGTCGGTGATGACGATCAGTCCATTTACGGCTGGCGCGGCGCGCAGGTGGAAAACATCCAGCGCTTCCTCAATGATTTCCCCGGTGCGGAAACTATTCGTCTTGAGCAGAACTACCGCTCAACCAGCAACATCCTTAGCGCTGCTAACGCCCTGATTGAAAACAACAACGGGCGACTGGGCAAAAAGCTGTGGACTGACGGCGTTGACGGTGAGCCCATTTCACTCTACTGCGCTTTCAACGAACTCGACGAAGCCCGCTTCGTGGTCAACCGCATCAAAACCTGGCAGGACAACGGCGGCGCGCTGGAACAGTGCGCCATTCTCTACCGCAGCAACGCCCAGTCGCGCGTGCTGGAAGAGGCACTGCTGCAGGTCAGCATGCCGTATCGCATCTACGGCGGTATGCGCTTCTTCGAACGTCAGGAAATCAAGGATGCGCTCGCCTACCTGCGCCTGATTGCCAACCGCAACGACGACGCCGCGTTTGAGCGCGTGGTCAACACGCCAACGCGCGGTATTGGCGATCGTACGCTCGACGTGGTGCGCCAGACTTCGCGCGATCGCCAGCTGACGCTGTGGCAGGCCTGCCGTGAGCTGCTGAAAGACAAGGCGCTTGCCGGGCGTGCAGCCAGCGCGTTACAGCGCTTTATGGAGCTTATCGAAGCGCTTTCCCAGGAAACGGCGGATATGCCGCTGCACGTGCAGACTGACCGCGTAATCAAAGATTCCGGCCTGTTCATGATGTACGAGCAGGAGAAGGGTGAAAAAGGCCAGACCCGTATTGAAAACTTAGAGGAACTGGTGACGGCGACGCGCCAGTTCAGCTACAACGATGAAGAAGAAGACCTGATGCCTCTGCAGGCGTTCCTGTCCCACGCGGCGCTGGAAGCGGGCGAAGGGCAGGCGGACACCTGGCAGGACGCGGTTCAGCTGATGACGCTGCACTCGGCGAAAGGGCTGGAGTTCCCGCAGGTGTTTATCGTTGGCATGGAAGAAGGCATGTTCCCGAGCCAGATGTCGTTGGATGAGGGCGGGCGCCTGGAAGAAGAGCGCCGTCTGGCCTACGTCGGCGTGACGCGTGCGATGCAGAAGCTGACGCTGACCTACGCAGAAACCCGCCGCCTTTACGGCAAAGAAGTGTATCACCGTCCGTCACGCTTTATCGGCGAGCTGCCGGAAGCCTGCGTCGAGGAAGTCCGCCTTCGCGCTACGGTGAGCCGCCCGGTTAGCCATCAGCGAATGGGCACACCGATGGCGGAAAACGACACCGGCTACAAGCTGGGCCAGCGCGTACGGCACCCGAAATTTGGCGAAGGCACCATCGTCAATCTGGAAGGCAGCGGTGAGCACAGCCGTTTGCAGGTGGCGTTTCAGGGGCAGGGGATCAAATGGCTGGTCGCCGCCTACGCCCGTCTCGAAAACGCGTAACTTTCAGAAATTCATCATAAATTTGCAACGTTCTGCTAATCTTACTGGCCAGAGGGGAGGAAAAACTCTCTGGCGTTTCGTTGCGTGTTGACGCTTCATTTAGGCTGGCGTAACATGCGCCCACGATTACGCTAAGAGGACTGATACCTTGGACACACCCAGTAGATGCTGGCTCAACTTCCTGCAATCCAGGAACAACTCCTAAGGCTATCACCCAACGCTGATGGCCTTAGAGGTTGTCAGCGACACGCGTTTTTCCCGTCGCACTGAGTCAGGCTTAATGGTCTGAAACCCCCATTGTTTCTGTGTGCCCAACGTACCGTCCGATCATTTTTTGCATTGGGAGTCCCGGTCATGCTGAGCGCATTTCAACTGGAAAACAACCGCTTAACGCGTCTTGAGTCCGATGACATCAAGCACCTCGCCACCTCGGTGTGGGTCGATTTGGTGGAGCCGGACGATGAAGAACGTAACCGCGTACAGACAGAGCTCGGTCAGAACCTGGCAACACGCCCT
This sequence comes from Scandinavium sp. UTDF21-P1B, assembly GCF_040750395.1. Taxonomy (NCBI): domain Bacteria; kingdom Pseudomonadati; phylum Pseudomonadota; class Gammaproteobacteria; order Enterobacterales; family Enterobacteriaceae; genus Scandinavium; species Scandinavium sp. UTDF21-P1B. The sequence continues at coordinate 37,146 of NZ_JBFLVD010000019.1, read as the reverse complement.
GAACTGGAAGACATCGAAGCGTCCGCTCGTTTCTTTGAAGACGAAGACGGTTTGCATATTCACTCCTTCTTCTTCTTTGAAGATGCGGACGATCACGCGGGGAACTCTACCGTGGCGTTCACCATTCGCGAAGGCCGTCTGTTCACCCTGCGCGAGCGCGAACTGCCCGCGTTTCGCCTGTATCGCATGCGTTCCCGCAACCAGGAGATGGTGGACGGCAACGCGTTTGAGCTGCTGCTCGATTTGTTCGAAACCAAAATCGAACAGCTGGCGGATGAAATCGAAAACATCTACAGCGATCTGGAAAAGCTGAGTCGGGTGATCATGGAAGGCCATCAGGGCGATGAGTACGATGAAGCGCTCTCCACCCTGGCGGAGCTGGAAGATATCGGCTGGAAGGTGCGTTTATGTCTGATGGATACCCAGCGAGCGCTGAACTTCCTGGTGCGCAAAGCGCGTTTACCGGCCGTTCAGCTGGAGCAGGCGCGTGAAATCCTGCGAGATATCGAATCTCTGCTGCCGCACAACGAATCCCTGTTCCAGAAGGTGAACTTCCTGATGCAGGCGGCGATGGGCTTTATCAACATTGAGCAGAACCGCATCATCAAGATCTTCTCGGTGGTCTCGGTGGTGTTCCTGCCGCCGACGCTTGTGGCTTCAAGCTACGGGATGAACTTTGAGTTTATGCCCGAGCTGCACTTCAGCTTCGGCTACCCGGCGGCGATTGTGGTGATGATCCTCGCGGGCCTTGCCCCGTACCTCTACTTCAAGCGTAAGAACTGGCTTTAAGTATTACGTCGTAATCACGGCGGCTTGCAGCGCTGAAGCCGCCGATAAGCAACGGTTCCGCGATCGCCTTCTCTCCTGCCAGCTTGCCTAAAACTTCTCGCAGCGCTGCCAGCGTTTCTGCCGAGGTGTGCTTTGAGGTTATCAGTGGCAGGCCCGGCGTTAACGCCGTTTCACCGATCGCCTTCAGGCCAGTAAGCGCCTGCGGTATGTAATGTTCAAAAAGCGCCAGGCTGACGCAGTCGATAGCGGCAAGATCCGCAGTGCCGTTTTGCAGCAAAGCCAGCGAGTGGCGATGGCTGCCGCTCCAGACAATTGAGCGAAAATGCGCATCGTCGTGGCCGGTGCTGTTGCGCAGCGCATGATAGCCCGACTGTGAATCAGGTGAGTTTGCAGCAGCAATTCGCCCGCGAAAATCGGCCAGCGATTGCCCGGCATCTTCCCGCCTCGCCATCAGCGTGCTGCGGTAGTTTCCCGCTTCACAGCCCGGAGCCGTGTAGTGAAACTGCCCAACGACCTGAACGTCCGGCAGCAGCGTGACCAGCGGATAGCCGCAGGTCTGACTCAGCAGTAAATCGTCATCACGCCAGTGTGAAAGCAGATCGGCCGGACGCTGAAAGCGTGCGCCGGGAAAATAGCGCTGAACGGCTTTCGCCAGCGCATCGGTGGCGGCAGGCTGAATGTCGTACATCGGAAAGGCAATATTAGCGCTCATGCTGTTCTCCCCCGCCGCTTGCCGGATGAACGGTGACGTCCACCGGCCGGAACCGATAATTGCGCCACCATTCGCGATAGCCTTTTACCACGAAACCCTGATTGCGCGTGGCGTAGCGTGCTTTATCGCGCAGCCACACTTTACGCAGGCCGTACCACGGCACGCCGGGCAAATCGTGATGTACCGAATGATAGTTCAGATTGAGAAACAGCAGACGCCAGAGCAGCGAGGTTTCGGTGATGGCCGATCGGGCCAGCGGATCTTCCGCTGCACGGTGTTCCAGAAACGAGCGCACTTTGGTCATAGCCAGCGCCGGGTAGCTGACCGCCAGCAGATACCAGAGAACGGAAAACTCCTTTTGTGCCAGCCAGGCGCACATCAGCCCCAGCAGTGAGAAATGCACCAGCCACATCGCTATCGCGCGTCGCTCCCCTTGCCGGAAGGAGGTTGCCATGCCCGCCAGCACGCCAAAAATATCCAGCAGCGGGGCCAACAGCAGGCGGCCCGGAAAAGTGTTCCGCAGGTGAATAACACGCTGCTGCCACTCGCTGAACCGCTGCCAGCGTTCGGCAGAAAAGTAATAAGTTTCAGGATCTTTGCCCGGAACGGTTAACAGCTGATTGCGATGGTGGGCAAGATGAGAATCGCGATAGAGGCCAAAGGGATACCACACTGCCAGCGGCAAAAGGCCAAACAGCTGATTGACGCGCGGCCAGCGCGTTGGGTGCCCGTGAATCAGCTCGTGCTGGAAAGACATATACCAGGTGGTGAAGAAGATAAGCAGCGTGGTCGAGGCAAAAAGCCCCAGCGTGGCGTGATACGTAACCGTCGTAAACCAGCCGCCGTAAATTACGCCCATCAACAGCCAGGTGGGCAGTTCGCTGCGCCACAGCCAGCCTCTGGCGAGGAGCCGCACGGTCTGCCGCTGTTCGTCATCAAGCCAGGCGGCGCGTTTATCAGTATTGGGGAGCTGCATCCGGCTTTCATATCGTTAAGAGCACATGCCCTGAAGATGTGAGAAGCCGGTTGAAATCACAAAGAATTTTACCGGAAGAGCTTTGCCGGAAACCGGCAAAGCCTGAGATGTCAGCCTTTTGGCGTGCGGCGCAGGGTATAAATTGCATCCATCACAAATACGGCCAGAGCGACCCAGATGAAGGCGAAAGTGATCATTTTATCCGCGCCCGGGGTTTCTCCGTAGAACACGATCGCCAGCAGGAACATCAGCGTTGGGCCGATGTACTGGAAGAAGCCCAGCGTGGAAAGCCGCAGGCGAGTTGCCGCACCGGTAAAGCACAGCAGCGGGATGGTGGTGACCACGCCTGCCGCCATCAGCAGCAGATTCAGCGACCACGGGTTTTGCCCCATATGGCTGGTGGCGCTGTCGGCAATGCCGAACAGGTAAATCGCTGCCACCGGCAGCAGCCACAGCGTTTCGACCAGCATCCCGGTCTGCGCATCGACGGCGATTTTTTTACGCGCCAGGCCGTAGAATGCGAAGCTGAAGGCCAGGCCCAGCGCGATGACCGGCAGTGAGCCGAACGTCCAGAGCTGCACCAGTACGCCACAGGCTGCCAGGATCACCGCCAGCCATTGCATACGGCGGAAGCGCTCGCCGAGGAAAATCATCCCCAGTACGACGTTAACCAGCGGGTTAATAAAGTAGCCGAGGCTGGCTTCGAGCATATGCTGATTGTTAACAGCCCAGATAAACAGCAGCCAGTTGCCGCCAATCAGCACCGCGGAAACGGCCAGCATCAGGATTTTTTTGGGCGTCTGGCAGAGGCGTTTGATCCCGCTCCACTGACGGCTGATGGAGATCAGCGCAATCATAAAGAAAAATGACCAGATGATACGGTGGGTCAGGATCTCATCGGCAGGCACGTAGTGGATCACCTTGAAGTACGCTGGTGCCACGCCCCAAATAAAATAAGCGGCCAGGGCGAGAAGCACGCCCTGCCGCGTCTGTTTAGCATCCATGGGAAAATCCGTTACAAAAAAGTAAACCGATGTTACCCGATTTTCTGCCCTCAACCCACCATATAAGTGGCGGTTGCGCTGGCAATATAGAGCTGCTCTTCGTTATGTAACTCGACTCGCGCTACCGCAACTTTGTTACCCGCGCGCAGCAGGCTGGCGGTGGCCGTAAAGCGGTTTCCCCGACCGGGGCGAAGGTAGTCGACGCGTAGATCGATGGTGCCCATCCGCGACAGGCGCTGGCGCAGTTCATCTTCATTGATCGTCTCGTGGCGGGTGAGCGTGCTGCCCACGCAGACCAGGCCTGCGGCTACGTCCAGCGCGGAGGCGATCACGCCACCGTGCAGAATACTCTGGGCCCAGTTGCCAACCATCATCGGCTGATTGTTAAAGCTGAGCTGGGCGAAGGCTTTTTCGTAGCGCTCCAGTTCGAGCCCCAGCGCGCGGTTGAAGGGCATATGGTACACAAAAATATCACCGACCAGTTTTAGCGCTTCTTCGGCGGTCAATTCTTTCGACATAGCAACCTGTCCATTGGTTAATGAAATGTTGATTTTATGCCTATGAAATGTTGATTGCTACTTTCAGAAACGATTACCGCTCAAGATGCCGATAAGTATGTAGAATGACGCCCAGCATAAATCTTAATAAAAAAATTTCTCAGGAGAACATCGTGATGCGAACCAGGCTGGGTTGGTTACTGGCGGTGGCAGGGCTGCCGCTTAGCGTTTACGCGAAGGAAGCAACAATCAAGGACGTGCATGATACGCCCGCCGTGCGCGGCAGCATCATCGCTAACCTGTTACAGGAGCACGACAACCCGTTCACGCTCTATCCATATGACACCAACTACCTGCTCTATACCTGGAGCAGCGACATCAACAAAGAAGCGATCCAGACCTATAACTGGGCGGACAACGCGCGTAAGGATGAGGTGAAATATCAGCTCAGCCTGGCGTTCCCCATCTGGCGTGGGATCTTTGGTGATAACTCCGTCTTTGGTGCGTCCTACACGCAAAAATCCTGGTGGCAGCTTTCCAACACCGGGGAATCTTCCCCCTTCCGCGAAACCAACTACGAGCCGCAGGTGTTCGTCGGGTTTGCGACCGACTACCGTCTTGGCGACTGGACGTTACGCGATGTGGAGGTCGGCTATAACCACGACTCCAACGGACGCTCAGACCCGACTTCACGCAGCTGGAACCGCATGTACACTCGCCTGATGGCGCAAAATGGCAACATGATGGTCGAAGTGAAGCCGTGGTTTGTGATTGGCGACACCGACGACAACCCGGATATCACCAAATACATGGGCTACTACCAGCTGAAAATTGGCTACCAGCTGGGCGATGCGGTGCTGAGCGCCAAAGGGCAGTATAACTGGAATACCGGCTACGGCGGCGCTGAGCTTGGCATCAGCTATCCGGTGACCAAACATATGCGTCTTTATACTCAGGTCTACAGCGGCTACGGCGAATCTCTGATTGATTACAACTTCAACCAGACCCGCGTTGGCGTCGGCGTAATGCTTAACGATCTGTTTTAATCGTTGCACTCTGACTCTCAGGCGCTGAAAATAGCGCCTGTTTTTATTTCAGGGTAGGGGTGAGCGTGACGCAGGCGGAAGTGATCAATCAGGTAACGCTGGCAAAGCAGGTTTTGCAGGAAACCTTCGGCTACCAGCAGTTCCGCCCGGGTCAGGAAACCATCATCGAGACGGTGCTCGAAGGACGCGATTGTCTGGTGGTGATGCCGACCGGCGGCGGGAAATCCCTGTGCTATCAGATCCCCGCGCTGGTGCTTGATGGCCTCACGGTGGTCGTCTCACCGCTGATTTCTCTGATGAAAGACCAGGTCGACCAGCTGCTTGCGAACGGCGTGGCGGCGGCCTGTCTTAACTCGACTCAGACTCGCGAACAGCAGCAGGACGTGATGGCGGGCTGTCGCACCGGCAAAATCCGCCTGCTGTATATCGCTCCTGAGCGCCTGATGCTCGATAACTTCCTCGACAACCTCAGCCACTGGAACCCGGTGATGCTGGCGGTCGATGAGGCGCACTGTATCTCCCAGTGGGGCCACGATTTCCGCCCTGAATATGCCGCCCTTGGCCAGCTGCGCCAGCGCTTCCCGACGCTGCCGTTTATGGCGCTCACCGCTACCGCCGACGACACCACCCGCAGCGACATCGTCCGTCTGCTCGGCCTCAACGATCCGCTGATTCAGATAAGCAGCTTTGACCGCCCGAACATCCGCTACATGCTGATGGAGAAATTTAAGCCTCTCGACCAGCTGATGCGTTACGTTCAGGAGCAGCGCGGCAAGTCCGGCATTATTTACTGCAACAGCCGCGCGAAGGTGGAAGACACCGCAGCGCGTTTGCAAAGCCGTGGAATCAGCGCGGGCGCGTACCACGCCGGGCTGGAGAGCAACCTTCGCGCGGACGTGCAGGAGCGCTTCCAGCGCGACGATCTGCAAATCGTGGTCGCAACCGTGGCCTTCGGCATGGGCATCAACAAACCAAACGTGCGCTTCGTGGTGCACTTCGACATTCCACGCAATATCGAATCCTACTACCAGGAAACGGGCCGCGCCGGGCGTGACGGCCTGCCCGCTGAAGCGATGCTGTTTTACGATCCGGCCGATATGGCGTGGTTGCGCCGCTGTCTCGAAGAAAAGCCTGCCGGCCAGTTGCAGGACATTGAGCGACATAAGCTCAATGCGATGGGCGCGTTTGCCGAAGCGCAAACCTGCCGCCGTCTGGTGCTGCTGAACTACTTCGGTGAAGGGCGTCAGGAGCCTTGCGGCAACTGCGATATCTGTCTCGATCCGCCGAAGCAGTATGACGGCGTGAACGACGCGCAAATAGCACTTTCAACGATTGGCCGCGTCAACCAGCGTTTTGGGATGGGCTACGTGGTGGAAGTGTTGCGCGGGGCGAATAACCAGCGTATCCGTGAAATGGGCCACGACAAACTCAAGGTCTACGGAATGGGGCGCGATAAAACTCACGAACACTGGGTGAGCGTGATCCGCCAACTGATTCACCTTGGCTTTGCGACGCAGAACATTGCGATGCATTCGGCGCTGCAGCTCACCGAAGCCGCGCGTCCTGTTTTACGCGCTGAAACACCTTTACAGCTGGCCGTGCCGCGCGTGCTGGCGCTCAAGCCTCGCGTGGCGCAGAAATCCTACGGCGGCAATTATGACCGTAAGCTGTTTGCCAAACTGCGCAAGCTGCGAAAAGTCATCGCCGACGAAGAAAACATTCCGCCTTACGTGGTGTTTAACGACGCCACGCTCATCGAGATGGCCGAACAGATGCCGACCAGCCCGGGCGAAATGCTCAGCGTCAACGGCGTAGGCGTGCGTAAACTGGAGCGCTTCGGGCAGGAGTTTCTCGCGCTGATTCGCTCGCATGTCGACGGGGATGATGAAGAGTAGTCAAGCGAACAAAAAGGTGTCAGGATAATCACTCACTGAATCATTCTCCCGCGAGTTATTTCTATGCTGATGCTTTTTCTCACCGTGGCGATGGTGCATCTGATTGCGCTGATGAGCCCGGGCCCGGACTTTTTCTTTGTGTCGCAAACCGCCGTCAGCCGCTCCCGTAAAGAGGCGATGATGGGCGTGCTCGGCATTACCGCAGGCGTCATGGTCTGGGCGGGCGTGGCGCTGCTCGGTTTACACCTTATCCTCGAAAAAATGGCCTGGCTGCATAACATCATTATGGTTGGCGGTGGCCTGTACCTGTGCTGGATGGGCTATCAGATGCTGCGCGGTGCGCTGAAGAAAAGCGAAGCGCCTGCGGAAGCCCCGGAAGTGGAGCTGGCGCAGGGCGGCAAGAGTTTCCTGAAAGGGCTGCTGACCAACCTCGCCAACCCAAAAGCGATTATCTATTTCGGTTCGGTATTTTCCCTGTTCGTCGGAGACGACATCGGCGGCGCAGAGCGCTGGGGTATTTTCCTGCTGATTATCGTGGAAACCTTTGCGTGGTTTACCGTGGTGGCGAGCCTGTTTGCAATGCCAGCCATGCGCCGCGGCTATCAGCGTATGGCCAAATGGATTGATGGCGTGGCCGGTACCCTGTTTGCCGGGTTCGGTATCCACCTTATTATCTCGCGCTAATCAGGCATGGCGCGCGGAAGCTAACAGCGCGCCAACCAGCATAAACAGCGAACCGAACACTCTATTCAGGGCCTTCATCTGACGAGGCCCTTTGATCCAGCCTGCAATCCTCGTCGCCAGCGTCGCGTAGCCAATCATTACGATGATATCGACCACGATAGTCGTCACACCAAGCACCACGTACTGCATCACCTGAGGCTGATGCGGCACGATAAACTGTGGGAAAAGGGCGGCCAGAAACACGATGCTTTTCGGGTTGGTCAGATTCACAAACACTGCACGTTTAAAAAGATGCCCGCGCGTCTGAGTCTTCGCGACGGCATTGAGATCGATTGCGCCTGCCGCGCGCCACTGCTGAATGCCAAGCCAGATAAGGTACGCCGCACCGGCCCATTTCAGCACCTCAAACGCCATCACGGAGCGGGAGAACAGCGTACCCAGCCCGACGCCGACCAGCACGATGTGAATGCCGAGCCCGGTTTGCAGCCCGGCAATGGATGCCGCCGCGCCGCGATAGCCGTGGTTGATAGCGGTGGTCATGGTATTAATGGCCCCGGAACCGGGGGAAAGGCTTAAGATTATGGACGTCAGCAAATAAGCGAACCACCACTCAAAGGTCATGTGAAACTCCCGAATTGCCTGTTTTTATGCCACAATACGCTATTGTGCAGGCGCTGTAAGTGAAGCCAATTAAAATACGATCTTCCGCGGTAAGCAGGGGTGGATAGCCGATGTTTCGGCAGAAAATGGACTGGAAAACAAGAGAAAACGCGTATGCCGCGTTCACTATGGGGCCGCTGAATACCTTCTGGCGCCAGCGTGAAAAGGCACAATTTACAGGCGTGGATAGTGTTCCGGTACGCTATGTCCGCTTTCGTGCTGAAAACCACGACCGGGTGATTGTGGTTTGTCCCGGGCGGATCGAAAGCTACGTAAAGTACGCGGAGCTGGCATACGATCTGTTCCACAGCGGCTTTGATGTGCTCATTATCGATCACCGTGGTCAGGGGCTCTCAGGCCGTATGCTCGACGACAGCCACCGCGGGCACGTCGTGAATTTCAGTGATTACGTTGATGACCTCACCGCCTTCTGGCAGCAGGAAGTCGAGCCCGGCCCGTGGCGTAAACGCTATATTCTGGGCCACTCGATGGGCGGGGCTATTGCCACACTCTTCTCACAGCGCAATCCTCACCAGTGCGATGCGCTCGCGCTTTGTGCGCCAATGTTCGGTATCATCATGCGCCTGCCGGACTGGATGGTGCGGCACATTCTTGATTTTGCTGAGGGCCATCAGCGGATAAGAGAAAGCTACGCCATGGGCACGGGGCGCTGGCATGCGCTGCCGTTCGGCCTGAATGTCCTGACCCACAGCCGGGAACGCTATCGGCGCAACCTGGGTTTTTATGCGGATAACCCGTATATCCGCGTCGGCGGGCCCACGTATCACTGGGTGCGTGAAGGGGTGCTTGCCGGGGAACAGATCCTGGCCGGGGCTGCGGATGATGACACGCCCACGTTGCTGATTCAGGCGGAAGAAGAACGGGTTGTGGATAACCGCATGCACAATCGCTATTGCGAGCTTCGCGCCGCCGCAGGTCACCCTTGCGAAGATGACAGCCCGCTTGTCATACAAGGTGCTTATCATGAGATCCTTTTTGAAAAGGACGATATGCGCTCAGTCGCGCTGCAGACCATCGTCGAGTTTTTTGATCGACATAATTAATGTTGCTCTTACCCAGAGGTTAAATTTTCTATGTACCAGGTTGTTGCGTCTGATTTAGATGGCACGCTGCTTAATCCCGACCATCGTTTGTCCCCCTACACCAAAGAAACGCTGAAGCTGCTGACCGCCAAAGGTGTGAACTTTGTGTTCGCCACTGGCCGCCACCATATTGACGTTGGGCAGATCCGCGACGGCCTTGGCATCAAGGCGTTTATGATCACCTCCAACGGTGCCCGCGTGCACGACACTGATGGCAATCTGGTGTTTGCCCATAACCTCGATTCCGATATCGCTACCGATCTCTTCGGCGTGGTGCATAACAGTCCGGATATCGTGACCAACGTTTATCGCAACGACGAATGGTTTATGAACCGCCATCGTCCGGAAGAGATGCGTTTCTTCAAGGAAGCGGTGTTCAACTACGAGCTGTACGAGCCAGGCCTGCTGGAAGCCGAGGGCGTCAGCAAAGTTTTCTTCACTTCGCCAGACCATGAGGTGCTTCTGCCGCTTGAGCAGGCCATCAATGCACGCTGGGGCGACAGGGTGAACGTGAGCTTCTCAACGTTGACCTGCCTGGAGGTGATGGCGGGCGGCGTGTCAAAAGGGCACGCGCTGGAAGCCGTGGCGAAGATGATGGGTTACGGTTTGCAGGACTGTATCGCCTTTGGCGACGGTATGAATGATGCCGAGATGCTCTCAATGGCGGGCAAGGGCTGCATCATGGAAAACGCGCATCAGCGCCTGAAAGATTCCCACCCTGAGCTGGAAGTGATTGGCAGCAATGCCGATGACGCCGTGCCGCATTACCTGCGTCGTCTCTATCTCAATCAGCCGTAACGCAGCGCATTTCACACCAGCGCATAAAAGCCCTGCTCGTCAGGGCTTTGCTGTATAACCAGCCCTGGGCGTATTTCACGCCGTGGGCTTTCAGCCATGCAGCCTGGGCCTGCGTTTCCACACCTCCTGTTGTGCCACGAAAACTTCCTGGAAATCAGGGAGCATTACACCGGTAAAGCGGGTTTCACCGATCATGTCTTGCCCTGATGCATCTGCTGGGATTTGTGTTCTGTCCACGAATTCAGGACTTCCACGATAAAGAGCTGTTTATCAAAGGGAAAGCGGATCAATACCCGGCGCTTCAGTTGCTGATATCCACGACCAGTCTGAACTGAAAGAGATCGAGATTCACAGGCGTTAGGTGCTGCGTCTGGCGACCTCGATAAAGTAGGGAACCGTAACGGCATCCCTGATGCTGAAAAAACTGGCCAGCGACCCCAAACAAAATGGCCTGGCAAAAGCGCTGAGAGAAATTGGCTGCATTGAGCGAACGCTGTTTATGCTGGACTGGTTCCGCGATCCTGCACTGCGTCGGCGGATATAGGCGGGGCTGAATAAAGGTGAAGTCCGTAACGCGCTGGCGCGTGCGATATTCATGCCCCGTCTGGGGGAAATTAGGGACCGAAAGCCAGAAAATCAGAGCTATCGCGCCAGCGGACTGACGCTGCTGACGGCAGCGATCTTCCTGTAGAATACTGTGTATATGGAAAGAGCGGTCGATGCCCTGAAGCGTAAAGGTCTGAAGATCAACGAGCAGCTGCTGTCGCATTTGTCGCCGTTAGTCTGGGAGCACATCAATCTGGCAGGCGATTATATCTGGAAAAGCAACAGGATACCGGCTTCCGGTAAGTTTCGTCGACTGAGACCAGCCATAGTCGAGAAGCTCAAAAAATAAGGTGGCCAGAGCCAGTCCTGTCTTTTTCATAACTTCTCCCTGTCGTGAGGGAATACCAGCTATTCATCCCCGAACAGCTGGTATTCATACTTATTTCAGCTAATCCTTTAGCCGTAGGCATCAGCACTGTTTAAATCCCGGCTTGCCGTTTTTGGCTCGCCATTCCTTAACTTCTTTTACGATCCCCTCAGGACTGTCTTCACGATCATCTCTTGGATAATAAATAAGATCAGAACCGTCTGGATGCTCAGTTAATCGCTCAAATTCATCGACTAATTTGTCATCATCCTCTTCCGTGGCCCCTTCTGCTCGGCAAATTTTTCTGACAAATTCCAGAAACTCAGCTTCGTTATAATCAGAAATCGTGTTCTTTTTCATCTCACTTACCTTCTTTATGGATCTCGATATGACGCTTAGGAGTTATCACGCGAATATTATCAATGTCATACACTGCGCCATTATCTTTAATCAAATTAACATGGTGAAGTTCAAAACGTCGACGTCCTCCAACTCGCTCTGATACAGGAACAAATGGTGACTTGCCATTTTTAACGCTCGTCTTGTTTTGACTTTTGAGTTGCTTAAGTAGATCTGGATCTTTCCCTGCTTCCGTCCAGAAGGCTCTCCTGAACGCATCAAAATTCGCAAATTTACGCCCACGCAGTTTCTCAGTAATCTGGGCTGGAATGGGTACTCCCGTACCTTTGCCTGCTTCGTAAAGCCAGTTATCCCCTACAGTTTGCCCCCGTCCCGTCACCGTCCCCTCCATATCGCGGGCGCGGCTTATGATTACATAGACAGGTTCAACCCCGGTCCCCGCTGCATCCGGGCGCCAGTAGATAAAATCATACAGCTCCTGTGCGTCTGCCCCCGGAAATGTGGTTACGGTTATAGTGTCTACCGGCTTTACTGCCGTTCCGGTATGCTGGGGTATAACCGGAGCGGGAGCCTGGTTTCCCGTATCAGAAGGAGTCGACGGGGCGGGTACCGGGTTAATCAGTATAGTCCTCGATGGCTCCCCGCCCATCGCCGGCAGTGTTATGACATCCAGACCCGTCGATGTATCGCGCACAGATTCCAGTACGAGGACCTCTGATGGGGCACCTTCGCCCGTTTTTATCAGCGTCAGTGCCATCTGACCGTCCTGGTTAATCAGTGCGCCACGAATCGGCAAATTAACGGTCGGTGTCCCTGGCTCAATGGAAACCCTCTTTTCCACCATCATCCGGGCATTCATCGCGACCATGGCTTCAACGTCGCGACCGGGTATCCGGTCGCTGCCCTGGCCTGCTGAGGGTGAGAACAGAATCGTTGATGCCGCTGCCACCATCGGCCCTGCCGTGCTGGCTGTCAGCAGGGAAACTGCCCGGCTGATGGCCGCAGCCAGAGTGGATAAAAGCTCTCCTGCAATGCCCATGACGCCATCGCCGGCTACTGCGAACTGTATTCCTTCCTGCCCACTGTTCAGGGCCAGTATGCCGGGCCCGCCCAGTAGCGATATGGCGCCCTGAGCCTGTTCCGGAGTAAATTCAGGAACGGGCATCTGTCCGGTCATCAGGTTAATCGCAACGTGCTTTTCAGTGTCAGTGGCGTAGCACATCGCCACACCTTTTCCGTCATCCCTGTCCATCACCCACTGCATGCCCAGAGCCTGAAAGTACATCTGGTAGCAGGCTTTTTTCTTTGACCTGAACTTATATTTTCCGTCACCGAGGCTGATGACAAGTGGTTCCTTTTCGGGGAGAGGATTACCGGAGGGAGAGACGATGGCTTTACCATTCGAATCATAAGGTATGCCATCTTTGTAGTACGCTGGGATGATTGCCATGTGACTTCCTTTTGTCTGAAATCCGGAGGCTATGGTTCAGCCCCTGTCCTGATAAATCTCTGGCTACAAGGTTCATTAGACCATTTAAATATTGTGGATATTTTATTGTCAATACATTCAGTTAATTAGAGGATTTTTAGTGGACGTAATGATTGCGAGGTAACAGCGGCTGACAGATATGATAGTAATCGGGCCGTCAGGGCGGCTTACTGGTGTGTCACTCAATACCTTCAGCGATACGACTTACAGTGACTCGAATCCTGAATAGCTGCGCGGAATAGTGCTACACAGCCAACTGTAGCGGCATTCGGCGCAGCTATTTAGATTATTCGTGGCGATTCATTTAACTATCAGTAATCGACCCTATTTTATTTTGGGAAAAGGCTGGCATAAGGCGTGGTTGCTTGTCATTTGTTCAGTTGTCAACCGGGGACTCCGCTACAATGAGCGCTCACTCACCTCAGAGAGTTTCATCGTGGCATTATTGATTATCACCACCGTGCTGTGGGCATTCTCCTTCAGCCTGATTGGCGAATACCTGGCGGGCAGCGTCGACAGCGTTTTCTCCGTGCTGGTCCGCGTGGCCCTGGCGGCGCTGGTGTTTTTACCGTTCCTGCGCGCCCGTGGTCAGTCGCTGCGGGTGCTGGTGCTGTATATGCTGGTGGGCGCGATGCAGCTCGGCATCATGTATCTGCTGGCGTTCCGCGCCTATCTCTACCTGACCGTTTCTGAATTCCTGCTGTTTACCGTGCTGACGCCGCTCTATATCACGCTGATTTATGACTTAATCAGCAAGCGTCGGCTGCGCTGGGGCTACCTGCTGAGCGCGGGGCTCGCGGTGATTGGCGCAGCCATCATTCGCTATGATCACATTAGCCCGCATTTCTGGACGGGCCTGCTGCTGGTACAGCTCTCCAATATCACTTTTGCTATCGGTATGGTGGGGTACAAACGCCTGATGGAGATTCACCCGATGCCGCAGCATAACGCTTTCGCGTGGTTCTACATGGGGGCATTTCTTGTGGCGCTGGTGGCGTGGTTTACGCTGGGGAATCCGCAAAAGCTGCCGACGACGGGGCTACAGTGGGGCATTCTGGTGTGGCTCGGCGTGGTGGCTTCCGGGATTGGCTACTTTATGTGGAACTATGGCGCCACGCAGGTGGACGCCGGCACGCTTGGCATCATGAATAACATGCACGTGCCTGCCGGGCTGCTGGTGAATTTCGCCATCTGGCAACAGCAGCCGCACTGGCCGAGCTTTATCACAGGGGCGCTGGTGATTGTGGCTTCACTGTGGGTCCATCGCCATTGGGTCGCTCCGCGTTCCGCACAAACGGCAGATGATCGCAGGCGTGGTTCCGCGCTGAGCGAATAAACGCTTCCGTTACCGGCTGGCGCTGCTCGCCGTCGCGCACCGCAGCATACAGCCGGCTCCACAGACCTTCGCCCAGGGTTTTGGTGACCACCAGACCCTGGCGCTCAAAACTTTCCACCACCCAGTGCGGCAGAGCCGCAATGCCCATCCGCGCCGCTACCATCTGAATCAGCAGCAGCGTGTTATCGACGCTCTTCAGCGACGGGCTGACGCCTGCTGGTTGCAGAAAGTGCCGCCAGATATCAAGCCGTTGGCGCTGCACCGGGTAGATCAGCAGCGTTTCGCTGGCGATATCTTCCGGCGTAATACGGGTTCGTGACGCCAGCGGGTGCTCCGGGGCCAGCACAAGACGCACTTCATAATCGAACATCGACGAATAGTGCAGGCCACTGCGCGGCAGGATGTCGGAGGTCAGCACAACATCCAGCTCGCCCTGCTGAAGGGCTGGCTGTGGGTCGAACGTCACGCCGGATTTGAAATCCATCTCCACCTGCGGCCAGGCTGCGCGGAAGTTCTCCAGCGCGGGCGTCAGCCACTGAATGCAGCTGTGGCACTCAATGGCGATACGCAGAGTCGTTTGCTGCGGTTCATTGCAGGCCTGTAAAGCACGGCCGATTTGCGGCAATACCTGATTCGCCAACTGCAAAAGGATCTCGCCCTGCGGCGTAAAGCGCAGCGGCTGGCTTTTACGTACGAACAGCCGGAAGCCAAGGCGCTGTTCCAGATCGCTGAACTGGTGTGAAAGCGCCGACTGCGTCTGGTGCAGCATTGCCGCTGCTGCCGCAAGCGAGCCGCTGTTCCGCAACGCCTGCAGCGTTTTCAGGTGTTTAATCTCGATCATGAAAGTCCTTCACTTCGGCATGAAAATGTTGCGCTTGAGGAATATACAGTAACCGCCAATTATGGATGTGTAAACATCTGGACGTCCAAATAACAAATTTCCTCAAGGGGCAACGACATGACTATCAAAAACCATACCCTCGGATTTCCTCGCGTTGGTCTGCGCCGCGAGCTGAAAAAAGCTCAGGAAAGCTACTGGGCAGGCAACATTTCCCGTGAAGAGCTGCTGAACACCGGGCGTGAGCTGCGCACCCGTCACTGGCAACAGCAGAAAGACGCCGGTGTGGATTTACTGCCGGTGGGCGATTTCGCCTGGTACGACCATGTTCTGACCACCAGCCTGCTACTGGGCAACGTGCCGGCTCGTCATCAGAACAAAGACGGCTCAGTGGATATCGACACTCTGTTCCGCATCGGTCGCGGTCGTGCGCCAACCGGCGAACCAGCCGCAGCCGCTGAAATGACTAAGTGGTTTAACACCAACTATCACTATATGGTGCCGGAATTCACCAAAGGTCAGGAATTCAAACTGACGTGGACACAGCTGCTGGATGAAGTGGACGAAGCGCTGGCGCTCGGCCACAAGGTGAAGCCTGTGCTGCTTGGCCCGGTGACGTATCTGTGGCTGGGTAAAGTGAAAGGTGAACAGTTTGACCGCCTGAGCCTCCTGAAAGATATTCTCCCGGTTTACCAGCAGGTGCTGGCGGAGCTGGCAAAACGCGGCGTGGAATGGGTGCAAATCGACGAGCCAATCCTGGTGCTGGAACTCCCGCGCCCATGGCTCGACGCCTTCCAGCCTGCGTATGACGCATTGCAGGGCAAAACAAAACAGCTGCTGACGACCTATTTCGAAGGCGTGACGCCAAATCTGGACACCATCACCGCGCTGCCGGTGCAGGGCCTGCATGTCGATCTGGTGCATGGTAAAGATGACGTGTCTGAGCTGCACAAGCGTCTGCCTGCTGACTGGCTGCTCTCTGCGGGCCTGGTAAACGGCCGTAACGTCTGGCGTGCCGATCTGACGGAGAAATATACGCAAATTAAGGACATCGTCGGCAAACGCGATCTGTGGGTGGCTTCTTCTTGTTCTTTGCTGCATAGCCCGATCGATCTCAGCGTGGAAACCCGCCTGGATGCAGAAGTGAAGAGCTGGTTTGCCTTTGCCCTGCAAAAATGCGAAGAGCTGGCCCTGCTGCGAGATGCGCTGAACAGTGGTGATACTAAAGCCATCACAGAATGGAGCGCGCCGATTCAGGCTCGCCGTCACTCCACCCGCGTGCATAATGCGGCGGTAGAGCAGCGTCTGGCGGCGATCACCGCAAAAGACAGCCAGCGCGAAAATGCGTACGAAGTCCGTGCTGAAGCGCAGCGCGCACGTTTCAGGCTGCCAGCCTGGCCGACAACGACTATCGGCTCTTTCCCGCAGACCACTGAGATTCGCGGCCTGCGCCTGGACTTCAAAAAAGGCGCGCTGGATGCCAATAACTATCGCACCGGGATCGCTGAACATATCAAACAGGCGATTGCCGAGCAGGAACGCTTAGGTCTGGACGTGCTGGTGCACGGTGAAGCAGAGCGTAACGACATGGTGGAATACTTTGGCGAACACCTCGACGGCTTCGTCTTTACCCAAAACGGCTGGGTGCAGAGCTACGGCTCCCGCTGCGTGAAGCCGCCTGTGGTGATCGGCGACATCAGCCGCCCTGAAGCCATCACCGTTGAATGGGCGAAGTATGCGCAGTCTCTGACTGACAAACCGGTTAAAGGCATGCTGACGGGCCCGGTAACCATTCTCTGCTGGTCCTTCCCGCGCGAAGACGTGAGCCGTGAAACTATCGCTAAGCAGATCGCGCTGGCGCTGCGTGACGAAGTGGCGGATCTGGAAGCCGCAGGTATCGGCATTATTCAGATTGACGAACCGGCCCTGCGCGAAGGCCTGCCGCTTAAGCACAGCGACTGGGCGGCGTATCTGCAATGGGGCGTGGAAGCTTTCCGCATCAACGCCGCCGTGGCGAAAGACGAAACGCAAATCCATACACACATGTGCTACTGCGAATTCAACGACATTATGGATTCTATCGCGGCGCTGGATGCGGACGTGATCACTATTGAAACCTCACGCTCTGATATGGAACTGCTTGAATCGTTTGAAGAGTTTGACTACCCGAACGAAATTGGGCCGGGCGTGTACGACATTCACTCCCCGAACGTGCCAAGCGTGGAATGGATTGAAGCGTTGCTGAAGAAAGCCGCTCAGCGTATTCCGGCCGAACGCCTGTGGGTGAACCCGGACTGCGGTCTGAAAACGCGCGGCTGGCCTGAAACCCGCGCTGCACTGGCGAACATGGTGCAGGCGGCGCAGAATTTGCGTCACGCGTAGTGGAGATGAATTGCCGGGCGACGCCATTGCTTGCCCGGCCTACAAGGACGTTGAAATCATCCCAGGCCCGGTAAGGCGTAACCGCCACCGGGCTTTTTTTACGCTTTTTTATCGCCGTACTGGCTGAACCACGCCAGCATACGCTGCCAGCCATCTTTGGCGGATTCTTCATGGTAGCTCGGGCGATAATCTGCATTAAACGCGTGCCCGGCATCCGGGTAGACGACGATCTCGGCTTTCGCATTGGCGGCCCGCAGCGCCTGGCGCATGGTCTCCACGCTCTCAAGTGAAATACCCGTGTCCTGCCCGCCATACAGGCCAAGCACCGGGGCGGTGAGGTCAGTGGCGACATCAACCGGATGCTTGGGGGAATTCAGGGACTTTTCGCCCACCAGTTTGCCGTACCAGGCCACCGCAGCCTTCAGTTGCGGGTTGTGGGCGGCATAGAGCCAGGCAATTCGCCCGCCCCAGCAGAAGCCGGTGATCAGCAGGCGATTGGCGTCACCGCCGTTGCGTGAAGCCCAACTGGCGACGTGATCTAAATCGGACAGCACCTGCGCATCCGGCACCTTCGTTACCAGCTCGCTGAACAGGGTAGGGATATCGGCGTAATCGTTCGGGTCGCCCTGACGGAAGTAGAGCTCAGGTGCAATCGCCAGATAGCCTTCGTTCGCCAGTCGGCGGCAGACGTCGCGAATGTGTTCATGCACGCCAAAAATCTCCTGCACCACAATGACCACCGGCAGCGGGCCGCCGGTATTTTTGGGGCGGGCGTGATAAGCAGGCATGTTCTCGCCGCGGGAAGGAATAGAGGTTTCTCCCGCGACGATAGCATCGTCAGGCGTGTGAACGATGGTCGAGGCGTGAGGGGCCGCAGCAGGTGCAAAGCCAGTTTTTTCAGTCATGGCATTCTCCGTACCAATAATTAGCGCAGTGGTAAATATAGTCCGCAGGTTGACGATTCACAGTGCCAGAAAACGGCTATCTTATGTGCAGTGCTCATCGTTATCGCTTGTTAATGTGATGTAAATCACTTTTATAAAGAAAATCAATGCAAACATTTTCATCCATAGTGATGGGTGTCACTAAAATGTGCCTGAAGCTTCGGTAAAGTGCGTTTTTGCTTCTGCTGATAAACCGATCCAGAGAGGAGTTTTTTATGTCTAAGTCTGATGTTTTTCATCTCGGCCTCACCAAGAACGATTTACAAGGGGCAACGCTCGCGATCGTCCCGGGTGATCCGGAGCGTGTGGAAAAGATCGCCGCGCTGATGGATAAGCCGGTTAAGCTGGCATCGCACCGTGAATTCACCTCCTGGCGTGCAGAACTCGATGGTAAACCCGTTATCGTCTGCTCAACCGGTATCGGCGGCCCGTCCACCTCTATCGCGGTGGAAGAACTGGCTCAGCTTGGTATCCGCACGTTCCTGCGCGTGGGTACCACTGGCGCCATTCAGCCAAACATCAACGTTGGTGATGTGCTGGTGACGACCGCATCCGTTCGCCTTGATGGCGCAAGCCTGCATTTTGCGCCGATGGAATACCCGGCGGTGGCTGACTTTGCCTGTACTACCGCGCTGGTCGAAGCGGCGAAATCCGTTGGCGCAACCACCCATATCGGCGTGACCGCTTCTTCCGACACCTTCTATCCGGGTCAGGAGCGTTACGACACCTTCTCTGGTCGCGTAGTCAGCCGTTACAAAGGCTCCATGGAAGAGTGGCAGTCGATGGGCGTGATGAACTACGAGATGGAGTCCGCCACTCTGCTGACCATGTGCTCCAGCCAGGGCCTGCGCGCCGGGATGGTTGCGGGCGTTATCGTCAACCGCACCCAGCAAGAAATCCCTAATGCGGAAACGATGAAGAAAACGGAAAGCCACGCGGTCAAAATCGTGGTCGAAGCGGCCCGTCGTCTGCTGTAGTTTTCCTCTCTTCGATAAAAGGCCGACGCGTTCGGCCTTTCTTTTTGCGTATTGCCTCGCAGGAAAGACCTTTCCAACTGGACGTTTATACAGCACAATTCTATGTTGTGCCGGTAAGTCGTTGACGCAGGGGGAGCGGTGGACATTTCAATCATCATTAGCGCAGTGGTAGCACTGCTTGTCGGGGGCGTGTTTGGCTGGTTAGCCACAAAATCCCATGCGGACAGGCAGCGGGCCGATTTCCTTGAAGATCGCCACGAGCTGGAAATGGAGCTCAGCGCGGCCAGACAACAGCTGGCTCAGCATGCCCACTGGCGCGACGAGTGTGAATTGCTGAACAACGAGCTGCGCAGCCTGCGGGATATCAATGCCTCGCTGGAAGCCGATCTGCGTGAGGTGACTACCCGTCTTGAATCCACTCAGCAGCATGCCGAAGACAAAATCCGCCAGATGGTCAACAGCGAACAGCGCCTGAGCGAGCAGTTTGAAAACCTCGCTAACCGTATTTTTGAGCACAGCAATCGCCGAGTGGATGAGCAAAATCGCCAAAGTCTGCACGGCTTGCTGACGCCGCTGCGTGAACAGCTTGATGGTTTCCGCCGCCAGGTCCAGGACAGCTTTGGTAAAGAGGCGCAGGAGCGCCATACGCTGGCCCATGAAATTCGTAATCTTCAGCAGCTGAACGCGCAGATGGCGCAGGAAGCCGTCAACCTCACTAAGGCGCTGAAAGGCGACAATAAAACCCAGGGGAACTGGGGCGAAGTCGTGCTGACTCGCGTGCTTGAAGCGTCCGGACTGAGGGAAGGGTACGAATACCAGACTCAGGTCAGCATCGAAACCGAAGCTCGTGCACGTATGCAGCCCGACGTCATTGTGCGCCTGCCGCAGGGTAAAGACGTGGTCATCGACGCGAAAATGACCCTGGTCGCCTACGAACGCTATTTTAACGCCGAAGATGAATACTCCCGTGAGTCGGCGCTTCAGGAGCATATCGCGTCTCTTCGCAACCATATTCGCCTGCTGGGGCGTAAAGACTATCAGCAGCTGCCGGGGCTGCGTTCGCTCGACTACGTGCTGATGTTTATTCCGGTTGAGCCCGCTTTTCTGCTGGCAATTGACAGGCAGCCGGAGCTCATTACTGAAGCGCTGAAGAACAACATCATGCTGGTCAGCCCCACCACGCTGCTGGTGGCGCTGCGCACCATAGCTAACCTTTGGCGCTACGAGCATCAGAGTCGTAACGCGCAGCAAATTGCCGACCGTGCAAGCCGCCTGTACGACAAAATGCGCCTGTTCGTGGACGATATGTCCGCCATTGGCCAGGGGCTCGATAAAGCGCAGGATAACTATCGTCAGGCGATGAAAAAGCTCGCTTCAGGGCGTGGAAATCTGCTGGCGCAGGCCGAATCGTTCCGCGATTTGGGCGTGGAGGTGAAGCGTGAGATTAATCCGGAACTGGTTGAACAAGCTACTGCTGAAGAGGCTGCTTTTGACGCTGAGCGTAAGGCGCTAAATGATAGCGAAGAGAATTTATTCGCGCCGGACGCGCCGCCTGATGATGCGTCTGTACGGGTGTCGCGGCACGGTTGAGGCGTAGGGGAAATGCGCTCAATCTGTTACACTCCGGGGAATCTTTTCTTCAAAGGCAGGCATTGAGATGGTTGAGGATTCACAGGAAACGACGCACTTTGGCTTCCAGACGGTTGCCAAATCGCAGAAAGAGGACATGGTGGCACATGTATTCCATTCTGTTGCCGCTAAATATGATGTCATGAACGACCTGATGTCGTTCGGGATCCATCGCTTGTGGAAGCGCTTCACCATCGACTGCAGCGGCGTGCGCCGTGGGCAAAAAGTGCTGGATCTGGCAGGCGGTACGGGCGACCTGACGGCAAAATTCTCACGCCTCGTCGGTGAAACCGGAAACGTGGTGCTGGCAGACATTAACGCCTCCATGCTCAAGATGGGCCGTGAAAAGCTGCGCAACATTGGCGTGATTGGCAATGTGGAATACGTTCAGGCCAACGCTGAAGCACTGCCGTTCCCCGATAACACCTTTGATTGCATCACCATCTCTTTTGGCCTGCGTAACGTCACTGATAAAGATAAAGCGCTGCGTTCCATGTATCGCGTGCTGAAACCAGGCGGACGCCTGCTGGTGCTGGAATTCTCCAAACCCATTATCGAGCCGCTGAGTAAAGCCTACGATGCCTACTCCTTCCACGTGCTGCCGAAAGTCGGCGAAGTGGTGGCAAAAGATGGCGAAAGCTATCGCTATCTGGCGGAATCTATCCGCATGCATCCGGATCAGGAAACCCTGAAAGCGATGATGCAGGACGCTGGTTTTGACAACGTCGATTACTACAATCTGACGGCCGGTATCGTCGCCCTGCATCGCGGCTATAAGTTCTGACAGGAGTCCGCCATGCCTTTTCAACCGTTGGTCACCGCAGGCATTGAGGGTGCGCTCAACACGTTTCTGTGGCGCGAACGCGCGCTGCAGCCGGCCCGGCAGCGTTTGCTGGGCAAAGTGTTGCGTATTGAGCTTAAAGAGTTCACCTCTCCGCTGGTGTTGGCATTCAGCGCGCAGCAGATTGACGTGTTGAGCGCCTGGGAAGGCGAGGCGGACTGTACCGTCAGCACCCGCCTCGGCGTGCTGCCGCAGTTGCGTAATCGCCAGCAGCTGACAACTCTGATTCGCTCGGGCGATCTTGAAGTCCAGGGCGATCTCCAGGTGGTGCAGAACTTTGTCGCGCTGGCTGATTTAGCCGAGTTTGACCCCGCAGAACTGCTGGCTCCCTATACCGGTGATATTGCGGCCGAAGGCGTCAGTAAAGTGCTTCGCGGCGGGGCGAAATTTTTGCAGCGGGGCCTGCAGCGTCAGCAGCGCTATGTGGCTGAGGCCATCACTGAAGAGTGGCGGATGGCGCCAGGTCAGCTTGAAGTCGCCTGGTTTGCTGAAGAATGCGCCGCCGTGGAGCGTGCGACGGAAGCGTTAAGCAAGAGGCTGGAAAAACTGGAGGGGAAATGACGCCAGGGGAAATGCGGCGCCTGTATTTTATCATCCACACCTTTTTGAGTTACGGGCTTGATGAGCTCATTCCCAAAATGCGTATCACGCTGCCGCTACGAATCTGGCGGCGGATGCTGTTCTGGATGCCTAACCGCCATAAAGATAAGCCATTAGGCGAACGCCTGCGCCTGGCGCTGCAGGAGCTTGGCCCGGTGTGGATCAAATTCGGGCAGATGCTTTCAACCCGCCGCGACCTCTTCCCTCCGCTTATTGCCGATCAACTGGCGATGCTACAGGATCGCGTCGCACCGTTTGACGGAAGGCTGGCGCAGCAGCAAATCGAAAAATCAATGGGCGATATTCCCGTCGAAAGCTGGTTTGACGATTTTCAGGTTGAACCACTGGCTTCAGCCTCCATCGCCCAGGTGCATACCGCGCGCCTGAAAGAAAACGGCAAAGAGGTGGTCATCAAGGTGATTCGCCCGGATATCCTGCCGGTTATCAAAGCGGATATGAAGCTCATCTACCGCCTGGCACGTTGGGTGCCTCGCCTGCTGCCGGACGGTCGCCGTTTACGCCCTCAGGAAGTGGTCCGCGAATATGAAAAAACGCTGCTGGATGAACTAAACCTGCTGCGTGAAGCGGCTAACGCCATTCAGCTGCGCCGCAACTTTGAAGACAGCCCGATGCTGTACGTGCCGGAAGTCTATTCCGACTACTGTCGTGAAGACATGCTGGTGATGGAAAGGATTTACGGCATTCCGGTGTCGGATATCGAGACGCTGGAAAAACAGAATACCAACATGAAGCTGCTGGCCGAGCGCGGCGTGCAGGTCTTCTTCACTCAGGTGTTCCGCGACAGCTTCTTCCATGCGGACATGCACCCGGGCAATATTTTTGTCAGCTACGAGCACCCGGAAAATCCGAAGTATATCGGCATCGACTGCGGCATCGTCGGCTCACTGAACAAGGATGATAAGCGCTATCTGGCGGAAAACTTTATCGCCTTCTTCAACCGCGATTACCGCAAGGTGGCTGAACTGCATGTGGATTCTGGCTGGGTGCCGCCGGATACTAACGTCGAAGAGTTTGAATTTGCTATCCGCACCGTCTGCGAGCCTATCTTTGAGAAGCCGCTGGCAGAAATCTCGTTCGGTCACGTTCTGCTCAATCTGTTTAACACCGCGCGCCGTTTCAATATGGAAGTGCAGCCGCAGCTGGTTTTACTTCAGAAAACACTACTTTACGTTGAGGGGGTAGGACGCCAGCTCTATCCTCAGTTAGACTTGTGGAAGACGGCGAAACCTTTCCTCGAATCATGGCTCAAAGATCAGGTTGGGATCCCGGCGCTGGTGCGTGCGTTTAAAGAGAAAGCGCCGTTCTGGATTGAAAAAATGCCGGAAATGCCTGAACTGATCTATGACAGCTTGCGCCAGGGCAAAAGTCTTCAGCGAAGCATTGATAAAATCGCGTACGAATTGGGCGCGAACCGGGTCCGGCAGGGGCAATCCCGCTATCTGTTTGGCGTAGGGGCTGTCTTCATGCTGAGCGGTACGCTGTTAATGATTACCCGTCCTGACCTGGGGCTTCAGCCCACCGGGCTCATGGGCGCGGGGATCGTTGTCTGGCTTCTCGGCTGGTTTAAAAGCCGCTGATTTTTGCATCATTCGGACGTCGGTGTGTAAGCTGCACGCCGGTTTTTCACTATCATCTGACACGGAGGAAGAGGTATGGGTGGTATCAGTATTTGGCAGTTGTTAATTATCGTCGTGATTGTGGTTCTGCTTTTCGGGACGAAAAAGCTGAGTTCACTGGGTTCCGATTTGGGCGCGTCTATCAAAGGCTTCAAAAAAGCCATGGGTGATGATGACGACAAGCAGGATAAAAAAGAGTCATCTGCACAGGATGCTGATTTCCCGGCGAAATCGCTTTCCGAAAAGCAGGATGACGCCAGCAAAGACGATGCAAAACGCCACAATAAAGAGCAGGTGTAATTCGTGTTCGATATTGGTTTCAGTGAACTGCTGCTGGTCTTCGTTATTGGCCTGATTGTCCTTGGGCCTAAGCGTTTACCTGTGGCTGTGAAAACCGTTGCAGGCTGGATCCGGGCGATTCGCTCGCTGGCGACGACGGTGCAAAATGAACTGGCTCAGGAACTGAAGCTCCAGGAGTTTCAGGACAGCCTGAAGAAGGTGGAGAAGGCGAGCATCGGTAACCTTTCTCCTGAGCTGAAAGAGTCGATGGACGAACTGCGCGAAGCGGCGGAGTCCATGAAGCGTTCTTACACTCAGCATGATGCGGAGCGTGCAGGCGATGAAGCCAACACCATTCTGAATCCACTGGTGAAGGGTAGCGAAGCCCAGCGCGAAGGCGTGACGCCGGTGACGGCGGAACATCAGGCCAGCGCTGAGCCTCAGGCACCGGCTGAAACCGTCGAAAAAGCGCCGGATTCCGCTGTGACCGAGGCCAAAATGAAATCGCCAGCGGCCGCACCGGCTTCCGATTCCTCCCCTGCAAACAGCGATAAACCGTAACCATGGGCGTAGAAGAGACTCAACCGCTGATTGCACATCTGATTGAGCTGCGTAAGCGCCTCATCAACTGCATCATCGCGGTATTCGTGATTTTCCTGGCGTTGGTTTACTTTGCTAACGACATTTATCAGCTGGTCTCTGCACCGCTGATCAACCAGATGCCGGCCGGGGCAACGATGATTGCCACCGACGTGGCGTCGCCGTTCTTTACGCCGATTAAGCTGACGTTCATGGTGTCGGTGATCCTTTCGGCTCCCGTGATTCTGTATCAGGTGTGGGCGTTTGTTGCCCCGGCGCTGTACAAGCATGAACGCCGTCTGGTGGTGCCGCTGCTGGTGTCCAGCACGTTGCTGTTCTATATCGGTATGGCGTTCGCCTACTTTGTTGTCTTCCCGCTGGCGTTTGGTTTCCTGACGCACACCGCGCCGGTTGGCGTACAGGTGTCGACGGATATCCGCAGCTATCTCGATTTCGTCATGGGGCTGTTTATGGCCTTCGGCGTGGCGTTTGAGGTGCCTGTGGCCATCGTGCTGCTGTGCTGGGTTGGCGTTACCACGCCGGACGATCTGCGCAAGAAGCGCCCCTATGTACTGGTTGGCGCGTTCGTTGTCGGAATGCTGTTAACGCCGCCGGATGTGTTCTCGCAAACGCTGCTGGCCATCCCGATGTACTGTCTGTTTGAAGTCGGGGTGTTCTTTGCCCGCTTCTACACCGGCAAACGACTGTCGCGTGATGAAGACGCAGCGGCGGAAAACGAAGCCGCCGAAAAAGAAGAGTAATCCAGCCGCCCGAAAGGGCGGTTGTTGTATGGAGTCACCATGTTTGATATTGGCGTTAACCTTACCAGTGCCCAGTTTTCCCATGATTGTGATGAAGTGGTAGCCCTTGCATTTTCAGCAGGCCTTAGTGGGATGCTGATAACCGGCACGAATCCTGAAGAAAGCGAAGCCGCGCAGCAACTGGCGCAGCGCTATACCCGATGCTGGTCAACGGTGGGCGTTCATCCGCATGACAGCAGCCGCTGGTCATTGGCTGTGGAAGAGAAAATTCGTCGCCTGGCTCAGCTGCCCGGCGTGGTAGCTGTGGGGGAATGTGGGCTCGATTTTAACCGTAACTTCTCCACTCCCGATGAGCAGGAAGCGGCGTTCAGCGCTCAGCTGGTGCTGGCAGCTGAGCTGAATATGCCTGTCTTTATGCATTGCCGTGAAGCGCATGAGCGGTTCATGACGTTATTAAAACCCTGGCTTGATAAGCTGCCCGGTGCCGTTCTCCACTGCTTTACCGGAACGCGAGAAGAGCTTGTGGATTGCCTTAACCACGGCCTTTATATCGGTATTACGGGGTGGGTGTGCGATGAGCGGCGGGGGCTCGGGCTGCGGGACATGCTGCCGCTCATTCCTGCCGACCGGCTGATGGTGGAAACCGATGCACCATGGCTGCTACCGCGAGATTTGTCGCCTAAACCTGCTTCCCGTCGTAATGAACCCGCGCATCTGCCGCATATTATACAACGCGTTGCGCAATGGCGCGGAGAAGATGCACAGGCACTTTCCATACGTACTGATGAAAATGTGAAGCGCTTGTTTGGGATAGATTTTTAACGTCAGACTTTGCGGAAATCGGTGTTTTTCACGCTCTGTAATACCTGTTTATTCAGCAGATTAAGCAGCAGCATGGAGCGTGCTTCGCCGTCAGGCTCGGTGAAAATAGCCTGTAGCCCTTCGAAGGCGCCTTCAGTGATCACCACGTCATCGCCCGCATAGGGCGTTTGCGGATCGGTGATTCCTTCAGGCTTATGAATGGAGAGCTGATGAATGACATCCGAAGGCACCGTTGCAGGCTGCATGCCAAAACGAACAAAATGGCTGACGCCGCGGGTGGCGTTGATGGTGGTGGTGTGAATGACTTCCGGGTCAAACTCCACAAACAGATAGTTGGGAAACAGCGGCTCATCCACGGTAGTACGCTTACCCCGGACGATTTTTTCCAGAGCAATAGTCGGCATCAGGCAATTCACCGCCTGGCGCTCAAGGTGTTCCTGGGCACGCTGAAGTTGCCCGCGTTTGCAGTACAGTAAATACCAGGCTTGCATAATGGCTCTTTTCCGTGAATCTGTGGGGAAGCATAACAAAAGCCAGGCCCGATAGCGAAAGGGATTGTCGCCGTTTCAGGTGCCAGGAATTCACGCGAATTTAACAAAATTACAGCATCCCGCGCCCGAAGGCCGTATAATGAGGCGCTTACAAAGAGGCCATGACTGACCCCATGAAATACCATGATTTACGCGACTTTCTGACACAGCTGGAACAGCAGGGCGAGCTGAAACGTATCTCTCTGCCGGTTGATCCTCATCTGGAAATCACCGAAATTGCCGATCGCACATTGCGTGCGGGCGGTCCGGCGCTGCTGTTCGAGAATCCGAAGGGCTATGACATGCCAGTGCTGTGCAACCTGTTCGGCACACCGCGCCGGGTGGCGCTGGGGATGGGGCAGGAAGAGGTCAGTGCGCTGCGTGAAGTGGGAAAACTGCTGGCGTTTCTGAAGGAGCCGGAGCCGCCGAAGGGCTTCCGGGATCTGTTCGACAAGCTGCCGCAGTTTAAGCAAGTCCTGAACATGCCGACCAAACGCCTGCGTAGCGCGCCCTGCCAGCAAAAAGTAATGCAGGGCGATGACGTCGATTTAACCCGCATTCCCATCATGACCTGCTGGCCGGAAGACGCCGCGCCGCTGATCACCTGGGGTTTAACGGTGACCCGCGGTCCGCACAAAGATCGCCAGAATCTGGGTATTTATCGCCAGCAGCTGATTGGCAAGAACAAACTTATCATGCGCTGGCTTTCCCATCGTGGCGGCGCGCTGGATTTCCAGGAGTGGTGCGCGGCTCACCCGGGTGAGCGGTTCCCGGTATCCGTGGCGCTCGGCGCCGATCCGGCGACAATTCTCGGCGCGGTCACGCCAGTGCCGGATACGCTGTCAGAATATGCTTTCGCAGGTCTGCTTCGCGGCACCAAAACGGAAGTAGTGAAATGCCTGTCGAACGATCTGGAAGTGCCTGCCAGCGCTGAAATTGTGCTGGAAGGCTACATTGAGCCGGGCGAAATGGCGCCGGAAGGGCCCTATGGCGACCACACGGGTTATTACAATGAAGTCGATAGCTTCCCGGTATTTACCGTTACCCATGTGACCCAGCGCGAAGATGCTATTTACCACTCAACCTATACTGGCCGTCCGCCGGATGAGCCTGCGGTGTTGGGCGTTGCGCTGAACGAAGTCTTCGTGCCGATTCTGCAAAAGCAGTTCCCGGAAATCGTTGATTTTTATCTGCCACCGGAAGGGTGTTCCTACCGCCTCGCGGTGGTAACGATGAAAAAACAGTACGCCGGGCATGCCAAACGCGTGATGATGGGCGTCTGGTCGTTCCTGCGCCAGTTTATGTACACCAAATTTGTGATTGTCTGCGATGATGACGTGAACGCCCGTGACTGGAACGACGTTATCTGGGCCATCACCACGCGTATGGATCCGGCCCGTGATACGGTGCTGGTAGAAAACACGCCGATTGATTATCTGGACTTTGCCTCGCCGGTTTCCGGCCTGGGCTCGAAAATGGGGCTGGATGCCACCAATAAGTGGCCTGGTGAAACCCAACGCGAGTGGGGACGTCCGATCAAGAAAGATCCCGAAGTGACGGCACGCATCGACGCCATTTGGGATGAGCTGGCCATCTTTAACGACGGCAAGAGCGCCTGAGCGCCGCCGTGTTTGCTTATAGACCCGACAGAGGGAGCGCATGACAACCTTAAGCTGTAAAGTCACTTCGGTAGATGCCATTACCGACACGGTATACCGCGTTCGTTTAGAACCGGAAGCGGCCTTTTCCTTCCGCGCGGGACAGTATCTGATGGTGGTGATGGATGAGCGCGACAAGCGCCCGTTCTCCATGGCCTCTACGCCTGCTGAGCAGAACAGCATCGAGCTGCACATTGGCGCCTCCGAGCTGAATCTGTACGCGATGGCGGTGATGGACAGGATCCTCAAAGAGCGTGAAATTGTCGTCGATATGCCTCACGGTGAAGCCTGGCTGCGCGACGATGAAGAGCGCCCGCTGGTGCTGATTGCCGGCGGGACTGGCTTCTCCTATGTACGCTCAATTCTGCTGGCCGCGCTGGCGCAGAACCCAAACCGCGAGATTGCTATTTACTGGGGCGGTCGCGAAGAGAAGCATCTGTATGACCTGTCCGAACTGGAATCGCTGAGCGTGACTCATCCAAACCTGCGCGTTGAGCCGGTGGTTGAACAGCCGGAAGAGGGCTGGCGCGGGCGTTCCGGAACCGTGTTGACCGCAGTGCTGCAGGATTACGGTACGCTGGCAGAGCACGATATCTATATCGCCGGTCGTTTTGAGATGGCAAAAATTGCCCGTGACCTGTTCTGCAATGAGCGCGGCGCGCGTGAAGATCGTCTGTTTGGTGATGCATTCGCGTTTATTTAACAGCGAAAAAGCAGAAATAAAAAACCCGCCCCTGACAGGCGGGAAAAACGGCAACTAAACAGTATTACTCTTACGCATTACCCTTTCAAAGCCGGGGCATCGCCCCGGCTTTTGCTGTCTCAGACGCGCTCTATCACCGTCGCAATCCCCTGACCGAGTCCGATACACATTGTTGCCAGACCAAACTGGGCATCTTTGCGTTCCATCAGGTTCAGGAGCGTGGTGGTGATGCGGGCACCGGAGCAGCCTAACGGGTGGCCGAGAGCAATCGCGCCGCCGTTGAGGTTGATCTTCTCGTCGATCTGCTCCATCAGCCCCAGATCTTTAATGCACGGCAGGATCTGCGCGGCGAACGCTTCATTCATTTCAAACAGGTCGATATCGCTGGTCGACAATCCGGCTTTCTTCAGCGCCAGCTTCGACGCCGGAACCGGACCGTAGCCCATAATGGACGGGTCGCAGCCCACGACTGCCATGGAACGAATACGTGCACGCGCTTTCAGTCCCAGTTCGCGGGCGCGGCTTTCGCTCATGACCAGCATTGCGGCAGCGCCATCGGAAAGCGCTGATGAGGTGCCTGCGGTAACCGTTCCTGTGACTGGATCGAAGGCCGGGCGTAAAGCCGAGAGCGCTTCGACCGTGGTTTCCGGACGGATCACTTCGTCGTAGTTAAATTGCTTCAGCACGCCGTCGGCATCGTGCCCGCCGGTCGGGATGATTTCATTTTTAAACGCGCCCGACTGCGTGGCTGCCCATGCGCGGGCGTGAGAGCGGGCGGCAAACCGATCCTGCATTTCACGGCTGATGCCGTGCAGGCGCGACAGCATTTCCGCCGTCAGACCCATCATCCCGGCCGCCTTTGCCACATTGCGGCTCATGCCGGGATGGAAATCCACGCCGTGACTCATCGGTACGTGACCCATGTGTTCGACGCCGCCGAGCAGGCAGGCCTGCGCATCACCGGTCATGATCATGCGGGTTGCGTCGTGCAGCGCCTGCATGGACGATCCGCACAGGCGGTTGACGGTTACTGCCGGAACGGAATGCGGGATTTCGGCCAACAGTGAAGCGTTACGGGCGATGTTGAAGCCCTGTTCCAGGGTCTGCTGCACGCAGCCCCAGTAAATATCATCGAGCGCCGCCGGATCCAGAGAAGGATTACGGGAAAGCAGGCTACGCATCAGATGTGCGGAGAGGTCTTCTGCACGCACGTTACGGAATGCGCCGCCTTTTGAACGGCCCATCGGGGTACGAATTGCATCGACAATGACAACCTGTTCCATTGTGACTCCTTAAGCCGTTTTCAGCTCACCCACCGGACGGGCAGGTTCAATCGGTGGATAATATGCTTCGTTGTGGCGTGCTTTGCTACGCAGGCCTTCCGGTACTTCGTACAGCGGGCCGAGATGCTGATATTGCTGCGCCATATCGAGGTATTTCGCACTGCCAAGCGTATCCAGCCAGCGGAAGGCACCGCCGTGGAACGGAGGGAAGCCGAGGCCGTAAACCAGCGCCATATCGGCTTCTGCCGGCGTGGCGATAATACCTTCTTCCAGACAGCGCACCACTTCGTTGACCATTGGGATCATCATGCGGGCGATGATCTCTTCGTCGCTGAAGTCACGCTTCGGCTGGCTGACTTCTGCCAGCAGCGCTTCAACGGCGGCGTCTTCTTCTTTCTTCGGTTTACCCTTACTGTCTTCTTTGTAGCGCCAGAAGCCGAGTCCGTTTTTCTGACCGTAGCGGCTGGCTTCAAACAGCACGTCGATGGCATCGCGATAATCTTTCTGCATGCGCTGCGGGAATCCGGCGGCCATCACGGCTTGTGCATGATGCGCTGTATCAATACCTACCACGTCCAGCAGATACGCCGGGCCCATCGGCCAGCCGAAGACTTTCTCCATCACTTTGTCGACTTTGTGGAAGTCGGCACCGTCTCGCAGCAGCTGGCTGAAACCGGCAAAGTAAGGGAACAGTACGCGGTTGACGAAGAAGCCCGGGCAGT
Organism: Scandinavium sp. UTDF21-P1B; assembly: GCF_040750395.1. Lineage (NCBI taxonomy): Bacteria > Pseudomonadati > Pseudomonadota > Gammaproteobacteria > Enterobacterales > Enterobacteriaceae > Scandinavium > Scandinavium sp. UTDF21-P1B. The sequence goes on along the minus strand of NZ_JBFLVD010000019.1, from coordinate 5,699 downwards.
CGTTGACCACAATTGGCGTTTTGCCCATTTTGCTGGCCCAGGCGACCACTTTGGCGATGGTTTCGTCAGAGGTTTTCTCGCCGCGAATCACTTCGACCAGCGGCATACGATGCACCGGGTTGAAGAAGTGCATGCCGCAGAAGTTTTCCGGGCGTTGCAGCACGCTTGCCAGTTCACCGATAGGAATGGTGGAGGTATTGGAGGCCAGGACGGTGTCCGGACGAACCTTCTCTTCCGTTTCAGCCAGTACCGCTTTTTTGACTTTTGGATTTTCCACAACGGCTTCAACCACGACATCCACGCGATCAAATCCGGCGTAGTCGAGTGTCGGGTGAATAGTGGAGATTACACCCGCGAGCTTCAGTCCATTGATTTTACCGCGCTCCAGCTGTTTGTTCAGCAGCTTGGCAGCCTCGTTCATCCCGAGGGTCAGCGATTTATCGTTGATGTCCTTCATGATCACCGGCACGCCCTTCCAGGCCGACTGGTAAGCAATGCCGCCGCCCATGATCCCGGCACCAAGCACGGCGGCCTGTTTCGGGGTGTCGACGTTTTTGGTCAGCTTCTTCGCCTGTCCTTTGACGAACTGGTCGTTAAGGAAAATGCCAACCAGTGCACGAGCCTCTTTTGAATGCGCCAGCGGCACAAAGCTCTGGTTTTCAAGTACCAGCGCCTGGTCACGGCCTAATTGGGCTGCGGCTTCAATGGTTTTTACGGCAGTGATGGGTGCCGGGTAATGCTTGCCTGCCGTCTGCATCACCATGCCCTTGGCGATGGTGAAGCTCATGGTGGCTTCAATTTTGCTGAGCTTCAGCGGCTCGAGCTTTGGCTGACGTTTGGCTTTCCAGTCCAGATCGCCGCTGATGGCCTGACGCAGAATAGCGATGGCACCTTCACGCAATTTTTCTGGCTTCACTACGCCGTCAACCAGGCCGATCTTGAGTGCTTCGTCTGCACCCACATCCTTCCCGGCGGCGATGATTTCCAGTGCGCTATCGGCACCCAGCAGGCGCGGTAAACGCACAGAGCCGCCGAAGCCAGGCATGATGCCAAGCTTCGTTTCCGGCAGGCCAATGCGCAGATCTGGTGTTGCCAGACGGTAGTCGGTTGCCAGTACGCATTCACAGCCGCCACCCAGCGCGTAGCCGTTGATGGCGGAAATAGTCGGGACGGGAAGATCTTCCAGCCGGCAAAATACGCTGTTGGCAAAATGCAGCCACTGACTCAGCTGTTCTTGTGGCACCTGGAACAGGCCGAGGAATTCGGTAATGTCCGCACCGACGATAAACGCGGCTTTTTCGGAGCGCAGCAGTAAGCCCTTCAGATCCTGCTGTTTTTCGAGGACGTCCAGCGCCTGGCCAAGGCTGGCTACGGTTGCGGTATCGAGCTTGTTAACCGAGCCGGGGGCATCGAACACCAGTTCGGCAATGCCATCTTCCAGCCAGGTGAGGTACAGGGTGTCGCCTTTGTAGAGCATGTCAGTCTCCTGAATCCAGTAGAGTTACTGGTCTTACCAGATGAGACGGAGTGTGGATTTTATGTTAATAAAATGCAAATTAGTCATTAAGAAAATGACGTCTGGATCACGCTCGGCAGAAATCACGCAGGGTGAAACCGATGTGCTAAGATGCGGGAATTCGCCTCAAAAAAAGAGAAGGGTAAAACATGGATTCACTGGCCACACTCTATAAGAATCATATTGCTACGTTACAGGAGCGCACGCGTAACGTACTGGAAAAATTTAAGCTCGACGCCTTACTGATTCATTCCGGCGAGCTGTTCAACGTCTTTCTTGACGATCACGCCTATCCGTTCAAAGTGAACCCACAGTTCAAGGCCTGGGTGCCGGTCACGCAGGTGCCAAACTGCTGGCTGCTGGTGGACGGTGTGAACAAGCCGAAGCTGTGGTTCTACCTGCCGGTGGATTACTGGCACAACGTGGAACCGCTTCCGACTTCGTTCTGGACTGAAGAGGTTGAGGTTATCGCCCTGCCTAAAGCGGACGGCATCGGCAGCCAGCTGCCTGCGGCGCGCGGCAACGTTGCTTATATTGGGCCTGTGGCGGAACGCGCGCTGGGTCTGGATATTGCGGCAGCGAACATTAATCCGAAAGGGGTGATTGATTACCTGCACTACTACCGCTCTTATAAAACCGACTACGAACTTTCCTGCATGCGCGAAGCGCAGAAAACGGCGGTGAACGGACACAAAGCGGCGCAGGAAGCATTCCTGTCCGGGATGAGTGAATTCGACATCAATCAGGCGTACCTGACAGCAACGGGCCATCGTGACACCGATGTGCCTTACGGCAATATCGTCGCGTTGAATGAGCACGCTGCGGTTCTGCACTACACCAAACTTGATCATCGCGCGCCGTCTGAGATGCGCAGTTTCCTGCTGGACGCCGGTGCCGAATACAACGGCTATGCGGCCGACCTGACCCGTACGTGGGCGGGTAACAGCGATACCGAGTTTGCTCAACTGATTAAAGATGTGAACGCTGAACAGCTGGCGCTTATCGACACACTGAAAGCGGGTGTGAGCTATGTTGACTACCACGTCCAGTTCCATCAGCGCATCGCTAAGCTGCTGCGTAAGCATCAGATTGTGACCGATATGAGCGAAGAAGCTATGGTCGAAAACGATCTGACAGGGCCATTTATGCCGCACGGCATCGGCCATCCACTGGGCCTGCAGGTACACGACGTAGCCGGGTTTATGCAGGATGATACCGGCACGCATCTGGCAGCGCCGTCGAAATACCCGTATCTGCGCTGCACCCGCATTCTGCAACTGCGCATGGTGCTGACTATCGAGCCGGGCATCTACTTTATTGAATCCCTGCTGGCGCCGTGGCGTGAAGGGCAATTCAGCAAGCACTTCAACTGGCAGAAAATTGAAGCAATGAAGCCATTCGGCGGTATTCGTATCGAAGATAACGTCGTGATCCACGAGAACAGTATTGAAAACATGACCCGGGATCTGAAGCTGGCCTGATGGACAGCTGGCTCATCCCGGCTGCGCCGGTGACCGTGGTCGAAGAGATCAAAAAAAGCCGCTTCATTACGCTGCTTGCCCATACTGAGGGAGTGGACGCGGCGAAAGCGTTTGTCGAGTCCGTCAGGGCTGAGCATCCGGATGCGCGCCACCACTGCGTGGCGTGGGTCGCCGGGCCGCCCAACGATTCGCAACAGCTTGGGTTCTCAGATGACGGGGAACCGGCCGGAACGGCAGGCAAGCCGATGCTGGCACAGCTGATGGGCAGCGGCATCGGTGAAATTACCGCTGTAGTGGTTCGTTACTACGGCGGAATTTTACTGGGGACAGGCGGGTTGGTGAAAGCCTACGGCGGCGGCGTGCATCAGGCGCTGGCGGAGCTCACCACGCAGCGCAAGATGCCGTTAACCGAATATACTTTGCAGTGCGATTACGGACAGCTGTCCGGTATCGAGGCGCTTCTGGCGCAATTTTCCGGGAAAATCGTCAGCAGCGATTATCAGGCCGATGTGCATCTTAAGGTGGCACTTCCGCAGGCCGAACTGACGGCTTTTTCCGCAAAGCTGGCGGATTTTAGTCGCGGTTCATTGCAATTATGCAGGATTGACGAATAATCCCCGGTCTACTTTTTGCTTATCAAAGGAAGCGGCAGAGATGCATTTTCGTGCCATAACCCGAATCGTCGGCCTGCTGGTCATTCTGTTTTCAGGCACCATGATTGTGCCTGGGCTGGTTGCGTTGATCTATAAAGACGGGGCCGGGCGGGCATTTACCCAGACCTTTTTCGTCGCGCTGGCGATTGGCGCGATGCTGTGGTGGCCGAACCGTAAGCAAAAAGGGGAGCTGAAATCCCGCGAAGGGTTTCTGATTGTTGTGCTGTTCTGGACCGTGCTGGGCAGCGTCGGTGCGCTGCCGTTTATCTTTGCCGAACAGCCTAATCTGACCATCACTGATGCCTTCTTTGAATCTTTCTCTGGCCTGACAACGACCGGCGCAACCACGCTGGTGGGCCTGGATTCTTTACCCCACGCGATTCTTTTCTACCGGCAGATGCTGCAATGGTTTGGCGGGATGGGGATCATCGTGCTGGCGGTGGCCATCCTGCCTATTCTTGGCGTTGGGGGGATGCAGCTCTATCGTGCAGAAATGCCGGGGCCGTTGAAAGATAATAAGATGCGCCCGCGCATTGCCGAAACGGCGAAAACGCTGTGGCTGATTTATGTTCTGCTGACCGTCGCTTGTGCGCTGGCTCTGTGGTTTGCCGGGATGCCTGCGTTCGACGCCATTGGTCATAGCTTTGCCACCATCGCTATCGGCGGCTTTTCTACGCACGATGCCAGCGTGGGTTATTTCAACAGTCCTACCATCAACAGCATTATTGCTATCTTCTTGCTGATCTCGGGCTGTAACTATGGCCTGCACTTCTCTTTATTAAGCGGTCGCAATTTGAAGGTGTACTGGCGCGACCCGGAATTTCGCATGTTTATTGGCGTGCAGCTAACGCTGGTTATCATTTGTACGCTGGTGTTGTGGTTCCACGATGTCTATAACTCGGCGCTCACAACGCTCAACCAGGCGTTCTTCCAGGTGGTGTCGATGGCGACAACCGCAGGATTTACCACGGACAGCATTGCGCGCTGGCCGTTGTTCCTGCCGGTACTGCTTTTATGTTCAGCATTTATCGGTGGCTGTGCGGGCTCGACGGGCGGTGGCCTGAAGGTTATTCGTATCCTGCTTCTCTTTAAGCAAGGAAACCGTGAATTAAAACGCCTGGTGCACCCGAATGCCGTCTACAGCATCAAGCTTGGCAACCGTGCGTTGCCGGAACGCATACTCGAAGCGGTATGGGGATTCTTCTCTGCTTACGCGCTGGTGTTTATCGTCAGTATGCTGGCTATCATTGCGACGGGCGTTGACGATTTCTCAGCATTTGCTTCCGTTGTTGCAACGCTGAATAACCTCGGTCCCGGGTTGGGCGTAGTGGCGGATAACTTCGCCAGCATGAATCCCGTGGCTAAATGGATCCTGATTGCCAATATGCTGTTTGGTCGTCTGGAAGTCTTTACGCTGTTGGTGCTGTTTACACCGACTTTCTGGCGCGAATAACAGGAGCGTTTGTGAAAATATTGATTCTCTTTTCTACCCGGGACGGGCAAACGCGTGAGATTGCAGCTTCACTTGCGTCAGAATTAAAAGAGCAGGCTTTCGATGTCGACATGGTGAACCTGCATCGTGCGGAGAGCATTGACTGGCAGAAATACAACGGCGTCGTGATTGGCGCATCTATTCGTTACGGTCATTTCCATTCCGCGCTGGAGAGCTTTGTCAAAAAGAATCAGCAGGCATTGCAGCAGTTGCCGAGCGCGTTTTATTCCGTGAACCTGGTTGCACGCAAACCTGAAAAGCGCACGCCACAGACTAACAACTATACTCGCAAGTTTTTGCTGAGCTCACCGTGGGAACCCGATCGCTGCGCCGTCTTTGCTGGTGCACTGCGTTACCCGCGCTATAGCTGGTATGACCGCATGATGATCCGCCTGATAATGAAAATGACCGGCGGCGAAACGGATACCAGTAAAGAGGTGGTGTATACCGACTGGCAGCAGGTTACCCATTTCGCCCACGAAATCGCGCAACTTGTGCGCAATTCGGGCGTAAAACCAGCGTAAAGCCTGGAATTTGAGCGGTCAGAAAGTTTTTTT
>NZ_JBFLVD010000018.1:267450-314213 GCF_040750395.1 Scandinavium sp. UTDF21-P1B | reverse complement strand
TTCTGGTGCGTTATCGATCTGGTCGAATGCACGAGCAGCACCGCCGTAGGTTTTAGCCAGTACGGTAGTGATTGCAGCAGTCAGGGTAGTTTTACCGTGGTCAACGTGGCCGATAGTACCTACGTTGACGTGCGGTTTTGTACGTTCAAATTTTTCTTTAGACACGGCTATATTCCTTACTATAGTGCTCTCCCCTCAAGGAGAGAGCACGGGACATTAGTTGTTAACTTGCGACTTATTTGCCGCGAGCTTCGATAACGGCCTGAGCAACGTTGTTCGGCGCATCGTCATACTTCAGGAATTCCATCGTATAGGATGCACGACCTTTGGTCAGAGAACGCAGCTGAGTTGCATATCCGAACATTTCAGACAGTGGAACTTCAGCGTGGATCTTAACGCCAGTCACTTCAGATTCCTGACCACGCAGCATACCGCGACGACGGCTCAAGTCACCGATAACGTCACCGGTGTTCTCTTCCGGAGTCTCAACTTCAACCTTCATGATAGGCTCAAGCAGAACTGGTTTTGCTTTCTTAAAGCCATCTTTGAAGGCGATAGAAGCTGCCAGTTTAAACGCCAGCTCGGAGGAGTCAACGTCATGGTAAGAACCGAAGTGCAGACGCACGCCGAGATCAACTACCGGGTAACCAGCCAGAGGACCTGCCTTCAGCTGCTCCTGGATGCCTTTATCAACGGCAGGGATGTATTCGCCAGGAATTACACCACCTTTGATGTCGTTGATGAACTCGTAACCTTTCGGATTTGAGCCCGGCTCCAGTGGGTACATGTCGATAACAACATGACCGTACTGACCACGACCACCAGACTGCTTGGCGTGTTTACCTTCGATATCGGTAACTTTCGAGCGAATCGCTTCGCGGTAAGCAACCTGAGGTTTACCGACGTTCGCTTCAACGTTGAATTCACGCTTCATGCGGTCAACGATGATGTCGAGGTGCAGCTCACCCATACCGGCGATAATGGTCTGGTTAGATTCTTCGTCAGTCCAAACGCGGAATGACGGGTCTTCTTTCGCCAGACGGCCCAGAGCCAGACCCATTTTTTCCTGGTCAGCTTTGGTTTTTGGTTCAACAGCGATGGAAATTACCGGCTCTGGGAATTCCATACGCTCCAGAATGATCGCGTGGTCCGGGTCACACAGGGTGTCACCGGTGGTTACGTCTTTCAGGCCGATCGCTGCTGCGATGTCACCTGCGCGAACTTCTTTGATCTCTTCACGTTTGTTAGCGTGCATCTGTACGATACGGCCGAAACGCTCACGTGCTGATTTCACGGAGTTCAGAACGGTATCACCAGAGTTAACCACACCGGAGTACACACGGAAGAAGGTCAGGTTACCAACAAACGGGTCGGTTGCGATTTTGAACGCCAGCGCAGAGAACGGCTCGTCATCACTTGCGTGACGCTCAGCCGGGGTATCTTTACCGTCGTCCAGCATACCGTTGATCGCTGGAACGTCAGTTGGTGCTGGCAGGTAATCGATTACCGCATCCAGCATCGCCTGAACACCTTTGTTCTTGAACGCAGAACCACAGGTTACCAGGATGATTTCGTTGTTCAGCACGCGCTGACGCAGAGCTTTCTTGATTTCTTCCTCGGTCAGCTCTTCGCCGCCCAGGTATTTTTCCATCAGCTCTTCAGACGCTTCCGCAGCGGATTCGATCAGGTTCTGGTGCCATTCGTCAGCCAGGTCCTGCATCTCAGCCGGGATATCTTCGTATTCGAAGGTTACGCCCTGATCGGCATCGTTCCAGTTGATGGCTTTCATTTTCACCAGGTCGATAACGCCGGTGAAGCCTTCTTCAGCACCAATTGCCAGCTGCAGCGGAACAGGGTTCGCGCCCAGACGGGATTTGATCTGACCAACAACTTTCAGGAAGTTAGCACCCATACGGTCCATTTTGTTAACGAACGCGATGCGTGGAACTTTATATTTGTTCGCCTGACGCCATACGGTTTCAGACTGTGGCTGAACACCACCAACTGCGCAGTAAACCATTACCGCACCGTCAAGAACACGCATGGAACGTTCTACTTCGATGGTGAAGTCAACGTGGCCCGGGGTGTCGATGATGTTTACGCGATGCGGTTCATACTGCTTCGCCATACCAGACCAGAATGCAGTGGTCGCTGCGGAGGTGATGGTAATACCACGCTCCTGCTCCTGCTCCATCCAGTCCATGGTTGCGGCGCCGTCGTGAACTTCACCGATTTTATGGTTTACACCGGTGTAGAACAGAATACGTTCGGTAGTCGTGGTTTTACCGGCGTCGATGTGCGCACTGATACCGATGTTACGATAGCGTGCGATGGGTGTTGTACGAGCCATTTGATTCCTCGTTTGTTTCTTTAGACGTTCAGTTTAAGTGACCCAGAGCGGACGGCTTACCTGAAGCGTCCGCCTGGGGACTAACACTCCGAAGGGATTACCAACGGTAGTGAGCGAACGCCTTGTTGGCTTCTGCCATACGGTGAACGTCTTCACGTTTCTTAACTGCAGTACCTTTGTTGTCTGCAGCATCAGTGAGTTCGTTCGCCAGACGCAGGGCCATGGATTTATCACCGCGTTTACGAGCAGCTTCAACGATCCAACGCATTGCCAGGGCATTACGACGAACCGGACGAACTTCAACTGGAACCTGATAAGTAGAACCACCTACGCGGCGGGACTTAACTTCGACGGTCGGACGGACGTTGTCCAGAGCGACTTCGAATGCTTCCAGTTCATTTTTACCAGAACGCTGAGCCAGGGTCTCCAGCGCGCTGTATACGATTGCTTCTGCAGTAGATTTTTTACCATCTACCATCAGGATGTTGACAAATTTAGCCAGCAGTTCTGATCCGAACTTAGGATCCGGAAGGATTTTACGCTGACCAATGACGCGACGACGTGGCATGGGAATACTCCGTTGTTAATTCAGGATTGTCCAAAACTCAAAGAGTTTAGTTTGACATTAATATAAAACGTTTGGCCTTACTTAACGGAAACCATTAAGCCTTAGGACGCTTCACGCCATACTTGGAGCGAGCTTGCTTACGGTCTTTAACGCCGGAGCAGTCAAGCGCACCACGAACAGTGTGGTAACGAACACCCGGGAGGTCTTTTACACGACCGCCACGGATCAGGATCACGGAGTGCTCCTGCAGGTTGTGACCTTCACCGCCGATGTAGGAGGTGACTTCGAAACCGTTAGTCAGACGCACACGGCAAACTTTACGCAGTGCGGAGTTCGGTTTCTTAGGAGTGGTGGTATATACGCGAGTACATACGCCACGTTTCTGCGGGCAGGCTTCCAGCGCAGGCACGTTGCTTTTTTCAACTTTGCGTGCGCGTGGTTTGCGAACCAGCTGGTTAACTGTTGCCATTAAATAGCTCCTGGTTTTAGCTTTTGCTTCGTAAACACGTAATAAATCGCCTCATATAATATGAGGACGCGAAATTTTAGGGCCACGCCGAAAGGGTGTCAAGAAATATACAACGATCTGCTACCAGGTGAGTTGCCCGGCATGCTGGATCGTGAGCCTGACGAAGTCAGTATAGCTAACCCTGACGACGTCGCTCGAAATTTGACCACTCAGGCCGCGGGCCTCAATGTCTTCGTTCAGCGCATGCAAGGTTATTGGGGCGGCGCGGAGAATATCAAGGAAACGGCTCCCTTCCAGTGCCGCAATCACGCCATCGGAGAGAAGAAGAAGATCGTCGCCCGCCTTCACTAAGCGAAGCTGAGCGCTGATGTCATATTGCCAGGGTGAGTGACTCAGGGTATGCAGCATGGTGGCCTCAGAAGCGCAAGACGACGTCATAGTTATCAAGCTGCTGGCGAAGCGCATCTGGCTCCACAATGGCTGACTCAATAATAAAGGAAGAGGACTCGCTCAGCCCGCGCTCGCGTAACGACGCTGCGCAGGTCCAGCAGTTTTCAATGTCATAGAGCGACATCAGTTTGAACGCAGGAATGTAGTCGCGCATCAGAATTGCCTCAGGCTTTTGCGCACTGAGGATCTGGAACACGCCGTCGCCCACGAAGAAGACGCCAATCTCCTCCGTCAGCGCTGACGTCGCCAGAAGCGCATCAAGCCCTTCCCTGCCCGAACTGCTGCCGTGTGGAGGCGTCATAAAGACGAAAGCTACGCGTTTCATCAGAATTGCACCATCCGATCGCAGGTCAGCGACGCTTCCGCCAGCGCACCGAGCCCGCTCAGGGTAAAGCCCGGTTGCAGGTTAAAAGCCGAAAGACCCAGTTGCTTCGCTTCGGTTTCATCCGTCACGCCTCGACGCAAGGCCGCTGCCACACAGATATGCAACGCAACGCCGTGCTCATCATGTAATGACTGCCAGGCCCGCACCAGATCGAACTCATCATTCGCAGGCGCGGTCAGCTGATTGGCGTTGTAGACGCCCTCACGGTAGAAAAACACGCTGACGAGCTCATGCCCTTCCGCCGACAGAGCATTGGCGAACTGCCACGCGCTGCTGGACTGTTGGGTGCCATAGGCCGGCCCCGTCACCATCAGGGCAAAACGCATTACTTATCTTGCCCCTGGAAGTCGCCGCTTTTGAATTGGCGAATATAGAGGTAGACGGTATGTTTGGAGATGTTCAGACGATCGGCAACCTGGTTGATGGCATCCTTGATATCAAAGATCCCTTTCTCATAGAGGTTAAGCACGATCTGGCGGTTTTTTGCGTTATTCGAGACGTTACGATCGGCGTTGACCTCTTCAATCGTGAATTCCAGCGTCTGAGTGACCAGATCTTCAACGGAAGAGGCGAAGTTCACCTGAGAATCCGCTTCCGGCGTTTCCGGCGGAATAAAGGTGCCCATGATTTGTGAGAACGGCACATCAAGGTTCATGTTGATGCACAGCAGCCCGATCACCCGCTGTTCGCGGTTACGGATCGCGATTGTCAGCGATTTCATTAGCACGCCGCTTTTCGCACGGGTGAAATAGCATTTGGATACGCTACTGTCTGCTCCGGTCATGTCGTGGAGCATACGCAGCGCTAAGTCTGTAATCGGAGAGCCGATTTTACGGCCGGTGTGTTCACCGTTGGCAATACGGATGGCGGAACATTTGAGATCCTGCAATGAGTGCAGCACGATTTCGCAATGGGAGCCAATGAGCATCGCTAACCCGTCCACAACCGCCTCGTAGGATTTCAGAATATCGAAATCGCTCTGGTCAAAAGGACGTTGATCCAGCAGATCAAGTTCGCTGGTTTCGTTGGTTAAAAGCGACCTGGACATGAAAAAAAGCACTCCTTTTCAGGAGCCTGTCGTTAGGTTGTCAGGGCAGGCTCATATCATCATCAAAATTGAGGCATCTAAGGTAATACGCACATCAGGCGCTTTCCAGTCTTTATTATATTGCGCCCAATAAAAAACCGCCGCCCTTTCGGACGGCGGTTTTCAGAGGTTTATTTTTTGCTGGTCGCTGCTGCAGCTTTGTCGTCTGCGGCAGCAGCAGGTGCTGCGTCTGCTTTCGCGGCTGGTTTGATGTCCAGCAGCTCAACGTCGAACACCAGCGTGGAGTTAGCCGGGATACCCGGAACGCCGGTTTTGCCGTAGGCCAGATCCGGTGGAATGACCAGCTTGATCTTCCCGCCTTTCTTGATGTTTTTCAGGCCTTCAGTCCAGCCTGGGATCACACCGTCCAGGCGGAATGACAGCGGCTCGCCACGCGTGTAGGAGTTATCGAACTCTTTACCGTCGATCAGCGTACCTTTGTAGTTAACCACTACGGTGTCGCTGTCTTTTGGCGCATCGCCGGTCCCTTCTTTCTCAACTTTGTACATCAGGCCAGTAGAAGAGGTTTTAACCCCTTTCTCTTTGGCGAAGGTATCGCGGTAGGCTTTACCTTTGGTTTCGTTGTCAGCCGCGTCTTTTTCCATTTTCTGCTGTGCAGCCGTTTTCACGCGGGTTTCAAAAGTCTGCAGAGTCTGCTCGATTTCCTGATCGGAGAGTTTGCTCTTATCGGCAAACGCATCCTGAACGCCTGCGATCAGCTGAGCTTTATCCAGTTTGATGCCCAGTTTTTCCTGTTCTTTCAGGGAGTTTTCCATGTAACGACCCAGCGATGCACCCAGTGCATAAGCGGACTGCTGGTCGTCGGTTTTGAATGCAGCATTCAGGCCTGCTGGCGCAGCTTTGGCCGCGTCGGTCGCCGGGGCTGTTTTTGCCGCAGCATCAGCAGCAAAAGTCATTGGGGCATTCAGTGCAACGGCCATCGTGGTTGCCAGAAGCGTTACTTTAAACAGTGATTTCATCCATTTCTCCAGGGCCGGGGCATCTCACCCCAGGGTTTAGTCAACAAGTAGCGTACTATAAAGCGTTGTAGAAGAAATCTACATACGAACGCTCTGTAATCGCAGATCTTTTAAGACTATTTTTGTGTAAATTAGTTTCGTTCAATTCGTGATAAGGCTGCACGCCACCTGAAAGTCCAGTAGAATCCGCCGCGCAATAACAGAAGAGGTGAATCATGAGTGAATTAACACTGGAAGCGCGTCTCGCAGAACTGGAAAGCCGCCTGGCGTTTCAGGAGATCACCATTGAGGACCTCAATCGGACGGTCACCGCCCATGAGATGGAAATGGCAAAAATGCGCGACAACATGCGCCTGATGGTCGAAAAGCTGAAAGCCAGCCAGCCATCGCACATGGCGTCTCAGGCAGAAGAAACGCCGCCACCGCATTATTGAGGCGTAAAAAAAGCGGGTTCTCCCGCTTTTTTATCATTAATCTGAACGCCCGAAAGCGGTACAGATTAGTGGCAACCGCAGCCGCCGTTACCGCCACAACCACCTTTACCGTGTTCGTGATCGCCGTGATCGTGGCCGTGACCACCGCAGCAACCGTCATGGTCGTGATCGTGGTGATGGTCGTGAGCACCGTGAACGTGACCATGAGCCAGTTCTTCTTCGGTTGCTTCACGCATCGCAACAACTTCTACGTGGAATTTCAGGTTCTGGCCAGCCAGCATGTGGTTGCCGTCAACAACAACGTGATCGTCTTCCACTTCGGTGATTTCAACCGGTACAGGACCCTGGTCAGTTTCTGCCAGGAAGCGCATGCCAACCTGCAGTTCGTCAACGCCCATGAAGACGTCTTTTGGTACGCGCTGTACCAGATTTTCGTCGTACTGACCGTAGGCATCGTTCGCGCCCACTTCTACGTCGAATTTATCACCAACTTCGTGACCTTCCAGCGCTTTTTCCAGGCCGGAGATCAGGGAACCGTGACCATGCAGGTAGTCGAGCGGCGCGCTTACCGGAGACTCATCAACCAACACACCGTCTTCTGTACGTACCTGATAGGCCAGGCTGACCACCAGGTCTTTTGCTACTTTCATGATATCTCCTGAGCATGGGAAGAATAGTGGCGCAGATTGTAGCGGAATTCTGCACCCGTGTACCCCTAAGCTTAAAAAAAGACAGCACGGATCGCTACTCGGGATGAAAAATGCCTATCACTTGCTCGTCTTTACGTACGTGCTCACGGGCCTGCTTGTCGGCCTCGCGCATCTGGTGACCGCACTTAACGCATTCAACAATATCGACATTATTCTCGCGCCACATCGCCAGCGTGTCCTGCGCCTGACACGACGGGCATTTCGCCCCGGCAATAAATCGTTTTCGGATAGCCATTGCTCACCTTCTTATTCAAATTCGTCCCAGCCGTCCAGCTGGTGTCGTTCCTGCTGCATTTCGCGTTGAAAAATCTCTTCCAGCTCGCGCCGGGCTTCCCGCACACGGGAGATTTGTTGGGTATCCGAGTGCACCGGCATCAGCTCCCGTAGCATTCGCATATCCAGACGGCGGAAATGCAGCTGAGCGCGCTGCGCCTGATGCGGATGCATGCCCAGCGTAATGAGCGCCTTGCGCCCCAGCTCCAGCGCACTGGAAAATGTCTCACGTGAAAATTGCTTCACGCCGACCTGCAGAAGCTCGTGAGCTTCCACACGCCCACGGGCGCGGGCCAGAATGTGCAGATGCGGGAAGTGCTGCTGGCAAATCTCCACCAGCTTCATAGTGTCTTCTGGCGCATTGCAGGTGATCACTATGGATTGCGCCTCTTCCGCTCCTGCCGAACGCAGCAGTTCAATCTGAGTCGCGTCCCCGTAGTAAACTTTATAGCCATACTTGCGCATCAGGTTAACCGCGCTGATATCCCGCTCCAGTACGGTAATGCGCATCTTATTCGCCATCAGCAGACGACCAATCACCTGACCGAAACGCCCGAAGCCGACCACGATCACCTGCGGCTTGTCGTCCTCCACCCACGGGGCCTCATCTTCTTCTTCCGGGCCATTAAGGCGGCGTGACAAGACTTTATCGACGATTTTCATCAGCAGCGGCGTGGTCATCATCGACAGCGTGACCGTCACCAGCAGCAGCGCCATTTGATCGTGATGAAACAGCCGCTGGGACGAAGCCGTGGAAAACAACACAAAGGCAAATTCCCCGCCCTGGCTCAGGACGCCGGCAAACTGCGTGCGTTCAGAACTGCGCAGGCCATACAGTCGCGCAAGCAGATACAGCACCAGATATTTCACCGCTACCAGCACCACCACGCCCGCCAGTACCAGCAGCAGATGGGTGTAGAGGATCCCAAGATTCAGCGCCATCCCTACTGAAATGAAGAACAACCCCAGCAAAAGCCCTTTGAAAGGCTCAATGGCGATTTCCAGCTCGTGGCGATATTCGCTTTCTGCCAGCAGAACGCCTGCGATAAAAGTACCGAGCGCCATCGACAGGCCAAGCGCATCCATAAACAAAGCGGAGCCCAGCACCAGCAGCAGCGTCGCCGCTGTGAACACTTCACGTACGCCCGAACCGGCAATAAAGCGGAACACCGGGCGCAGCAAATAACGGCCGCCGATGAGCATTCCGGCAAACGCTAATACCTTAAGGCCGATTTTAACCCAGTCAGGGTGATCGTCGCCGGTCCCTGCCAGCAGCGGCACCAGCGCCAACGCGGGGATCACCGCTAAATCCTGGAACAGCAGCACCGAAAAGCCGAGCTGACCGCCCTCGTTGCGGTTCATGCCCTTCTCGCGCATCAGCTGAAGCGCCATCGCCGTCGATGACATAGCAAGACCAATCCCGCCGATCACCGCGGCCTGCCAGGAGAATTGCGTCAGCATCAGCAGGCCCGCCAGCACCGCCGCGCTTAGCAAAACCTGCGCCGCACCGATGCCGAAAATGGAGCGCCGCAGCTGCCAGAGCTTCGACGGATTCAGCTCCAGCCCGATAATAAACATCAGGAACACCACGCCGAGCTCGGAAAAATGCAGAATTTCGTCCACGTCGCTGATGAAACCCAGGCCCCACGGACCAATAGCAATACCCGCCAGCAGATAGCCCAGCACCGGACCAATGCCCAGGCGGGAAGCCAGCGGTACGGCGACCACAGCGGCAAACAGGAAAAGCACACCGGCGAGTAACAGATCGGAACCTTCCATCAGCGTCCTCCCGTCGCAACAGGATTAGCCAGCCAGTCGCCGTAAGCTCTGGCATGGCTCGCCAGCTCTTCAGGCGGCTGACGACGTGCCCAGTAAATAATTATCGGATTCATCCAGTGCATGCGGCACAGCCCCGCCGTAAGCTCAAAAGGGCGCAAAATGTCGTTCATTGAATAGCGGTTCAGAGAGTCATGACGCCAGGCACTTTCTGGCTCACCGGTAGTAATGACGCTGCGCCAGTACTTTCCCGCCAGTTGATTCCCTCCCGGGCCGCTGGCAAATCCGCGGCTGAGCACGCGATCGAGCCACTCTTTCAGCAATGCCGGGCAGCTGTAGGTATAAAGCGGATGCTGGAACACGATGACGTCATGTTCCTGAAGCAGCTTTTGCTCACGCGGAATGTCGATAAAAAAATCAGGATAGTGCGCGTACAGATCGTGTACGGTCACGTTTTCAAGCTGTTGAGCCGGCTTAAGCAAAACCCGGTTGGCCACCGAGTCCTGAGATTCCGGATGGGCATACAGCAGCAATACTTTTGCTGTCTCTGACATCATTCCCCTCCCGGTATAAGAACAATCAGGTCCGTTGCCCCCTAACTTGCTCAGGGTGGACCTGAATACTTTTGTCTGACGTTGTTGTTTTGGGCTACCATTGCCGCCCGGTGTCGCGCTGCGTCACCACACTACATTATCATAATGACAATTTAACATAGTCTGAACATACGGCGCCTTATGATTGTTTTCTCCTCGTTACAAATTCGTCGCGGCGTGCGTGTCCTGCTGGATAACGCCACAGCCACCATTAACCCCGGGCAAAAAGTAGGCCTGGTGGGAAAAAACGGCTGCGGCAAATCCACGCTGCTGTCGCTGTTAAAGAACGAGATTAGCGCCGATGGCGGGAGTTTTACCTATCCCGGCAACTGGCAGCTGGCCTGGGTCAACCAGGAAACGCCGGCATTGCCACAGCCCGCGCTCGACTATGTGATAGACGGCGACCGCGAATATCGTCAGCTGGAAGCCGAACTGAATGCCGCCAACGAGCGCAACGACGGCCACGCCATCGCCACCGTGCACGGCAAGCTGGACGCCATCGATGCGTGGACGATTCGCGCCCGCGCTTCCAGCCTGCTGCACGGACTGGGCTTCAGCAACGAGCAGCTGGAACGCCCTACCAGCGATTTCTCCGGCGGCTGGCGGATGCGTCTGAACCTGGCGCAGGCGCTGATTTGCCGTTCCGATCTGCTGCTGCTTGATGAGCCTACTAACCACCTCGATCTCGATGCGGTTATCTGGCTGGAGAAATGGCTAAAGAGCTATCAGGGCACGCTGATCCTGATTTCCCACGACCGCGATTTCCTCGATCCCGTCGTTGGCAAAATTATTCACATCGAGCAGCAGTCGATGTTTGAGTACACAGGCAACTACTCTTCGTTTGAGATCCAGCGCGCCACGCGACTGTCTCAGCAGCAGTCGATGTATGAAAGCCAGCAGCAAAAAGTGGCGCATTTGCAAAGCTTTATCGACCGCTTTAAGGCCAAAGCCTCAAAAGCCAAGCAGGCGCAAAGCCGCGTGAAAATGCTGGAGCGCATGGAGCTGATTGCCCCGGCGCACGTCGATAACCCGTTCCACTTCAGCTTCCGCCAGCCGGAAAGCCTGCCCAACCCGCTGCTTAAAATGGAAAAAGTGAGCGCCGGGTATGGCGACCGCACCATTCTGGACTCCATTAAGCTCAACCTGGTGCCAGGTTCACGTATCGGTCTGTTAGGCCGAAATGGAGCCGGTAAATCCACGCTGATTAAACTGCTGGCGGGCGAACTGGCCGCACAGAGCGGAGAGATTGGCCTGGCGAAAGGCATCAAGCTCGGCTACTTCGCACAGCATCAGCTGGAATTTTTACGCGCCGACGAATCACCGTTGCAGCATCTGGCGCGCCTGGCACCGCAGGTGCTGGAACAACAGCTGCGTGATTACCTCGGCGGCTTCGGCTTCCAGGGTGACAAAGTCAGCGAAGAGACGCGTCGTTTCTCCGGCGGTGAGAAAGCCCGTCTGGTGCTGGCTTTGATTGTCTGGCAGCGACCGAACCTGCTGCTGCTCGATGAACCGACGAACCACCTGGATCTCGACATGCGTCAGGCGCTGACCGAAGCGTTAATCGAATTCGAAGGCGCGCTGGTTGTTGTCTCGCACGACCGCCATCTGCTGCGCTCCACCACCGACGATCTGTATCTGGTTCACGATGGAAAAGTGGAACCTTTCGATGGCGATCTGGAAGATTATCAGCAGTGGCTGAGCGATGTGCAGAAACAGGAAAATCAGCCTGACGAAGCACCGAAAGAGAATGCCAACAGCGCCCAGGCACGTAAGGATCAAAAGCGCCGTGAAGCGGAACTTCGCACCCTGACGCAGCCGCTGCGTAAAGAGATTACGCGCCTCGAAAAAGAGATGGAGAAACTCAACGCGAAGCTGTCAGCAGCGGAAGAGAAACTCGGCGACAGCGGCCTGTACGATCAGGCCCGCAAAGCTGAACTTACCGAGTGCCTCCAACAGCAGGCCAGCGCGAAGTCCGGGCTCGAAGAGTGTGAAATGGCATGGCTTGAGGCTCACGAGCAGCTCGAACAGATGCTTCAGGAAGAGTGAATAAGCTCAACAAAAGCACACTGAAGCTCATTTTCATAAACATCAAACCTTCCTGACGGTATAGTAGACAGGTTTTTTTCACGACAGTAGTAGGTGTAATGGCTCAGATCACCCCCATAGAGTTCGACGTCCCTCCACAAGAGAGTGACACCTTTGTGCCGATGAAAGGCGTCAGCAACTGCCATTTGCAGACCATGCTGCCGCGTCTTCTTCGCCGCAAAGTGCTGTTCACGCCTCACTGGCAGCGCCTGGAGTTGCCGGACGGGGATTTTGTCGATCTGGCCTGGAGTGAAGATCCCAATCAGGCACGGCACAAACCACGCCTTGTGGTGTTTCATGGCCTGGAAGGTAGCCTGTACAGCCCTTACGCCCACGGTCTGATCAACGCGGCTAAACAGCGAGGCTGGCTCGGCGTGGTGATGCATTTTCGCGGCTGCAGCGGCGAGCCCAACCGCAAAGAGCGCATCTATCACTCCGGCGAAACCGAAGACGGCACCTGGTTCCTCTCCTGGCTACGCCGGGAGTTTGGCGAAGTGCCAACCGCCGCCGTTGGCTATTCACTCGGCGGTAACATGCTCGGCTGCCTGCTGGCGAAAGAAGGTGAGAATACGCCGCTGGATGCCGCCGTTATCGTTTCCGCCCCCTTTATGCTGGAAGCCTGTAGCTACCACATCGATAAAGGCTTCTCACGTGTGTATCAGCGCTATCTACTGAACCTGCTGAAGGCAAACGCCGCCCGTAAGCTGAAAGCCTATCCCGGTACGTTGCCGGTGGATCTCAAACGCCTGAAGAGCGTACGCCGCATCCGGGAGTTTGACGATTTAATCACCTCGAAAATCCACGGCTTCGCCGATGCGATCGACTATTACCGCCAGTGCAGTGCCATGCCTGTACTGAGCAAGATAACGAAACCGACGCTGATCATTCACGCCAAGGACGATCCGTTTATGGATCACCACTCCATCCCCGCGCAGGAAGAGCTTCCGCCGAATATTCTGTATCAGCTGACGGAATACGGCGGCCACGTCGGGTTTATTGGCGGCACGATCCGTCGCCCGGAAATGTGGCTCGAAAAGCGCATTCCGGACTGGCTGAGCCGCTTTCTGGGGAAAGTGGCATGATTATCCCCTGGCAGGATCTGGCTCCCGAAACGCTTGATAATCTGATTGAAACCTTTGTGTTGCGCGAAGGCACCGATTATGGTGAACATGAACGTTCGCTTGAAGATAAAGTCGCCGATGTAAAACAACAATTGCAGCGTGGGGACGTCGTTCTGGTGTGGTCCGAACTGCACGAAACGGTGAATATCCTCCCCCGCACTCAATTCCACGGCTGACTATACTCATCACTATTGCTGATTCAGGGAGTCGTCATGTCTGCCAAACACCCGGTGATCGCCGTAACGGGCTCCAGCGGCGCAGGAACTACCACCACCAGCCTCGCCTTCCGTAAAATCTTCGCCCAGCTCAACCTGAAGGCCGCGGAAGTCGAAGGCGACAGCTTTCACCGCTATACCCGCCCCGAAATGGACATGGCCATCCGCAAAGCCCGCGATATGGGTCGCCACATCAGCTATTTCGGCCCGGACGCTAACGACTTCGGCCTGCTGGAGCAGACGTTTCTCACCTACGGCCAGAGCGGGCGAGGCCAGTCACGAAAATATCTGCACACCTATGACGAAGCCGTACCGTGGAATCAGGTACCGGGCACCTTTACGCCGTGGCAGCCGCTTCCAGAACCCACCGACGTGCTGTTTTATGAAGGGCTGCACGGCGGCGTGGTGACGCCTCAACATGATGTGGCGAAACACGTCGATTTGCTGGTCGGCGTCGTGCCTATTGTGAACCTCGAGTGGATCCAGAAACTTACCCGCGATATGAGCGAGCGCGGGCATTCGCGTGAAGCGGTAATGGATTCCGTCGTCCGCTCCATGGAAGACTACATCAACTTCATTACCCCACAGTTTTCCCGCACGCATATCAACTTCCAGCGCGTACCGACAGTAGATACCTCAAACCCGTTTGCCGCCAAAAGCATCCCGTCGCTGGATGAAAGCTTTGTGGTGATCCATTTCCAGAACCTGGGCGACATTGATTTCCCCTGGCTGCTGGCGATGCTGCAGGGCTCATTCATTTCTCACATGAATACATTGGTGGTGCCGGGCGGGAAGATGGGGCTGGCGATGGAGCTGATTATGACGCCGCTGGTCGAGCGGTTAATAGAAGGTCGGGCGATATAAATTGCAAAACCTTCTCTGAAGAGAAGGTTTTTAATGTTTGCTCCCTCTCCCACGGGGAGAGGATCGGGGTGAGGGCATCAGGCCGTAGAGGGCATTACCCTTCCACCACTTCAAACGAGTGGGTGATTTTCGCCGCTTTCTCCAGCATCAGCGCCACAGAGCAGTATTTTTCCGCAGACAGATCCACCGCACGCGATACCGCAGCTTCTTTCAGATCTTTACCGGTCACGATGAAGTGCAGGTTGATGTGGGTAAACAGGCGCGGCGCTTCCTCGCGACGCTCTGAAGTGAGCTTCACTTCACAGTCCGTCACGTCATGACGGCCCTTTTGCAGGATGGAAACAACGTCTATCGCACTGCACCCCCCTGCTGCCATCAGCACCATTTCCATCGGGCTTGGCGCTTTATCCCCGGAGTTGCCGTCCATCAGGATCTGGTGGCCAGAAGCTGACTCACCGAGGAAGGTTAAGCCTTCAACCCATTTCACACGCGCTTGCATAATTGTTAACTCCAGAGTTGCAATTTTCCTGACAGATTACGCGCACATAACAAATCTCGCAACGGAAGGCGACGTGCGTCATGCTGAAGCGAGACACCAGGAGACACGCGGCAAAAGCTATGCTAAAACAGTCGGGATGCTACAGTAATACATTGAAGTAATGCATGTATGCAGAGGACATCAGACAACAGGCTGCAGTCAAATCCGACAGCCGACTTCCCAGGTACAGGGAAGGATATGAATGCAAAGCCAGTGGCAGTGTCGTGTCTGCCGCTGGAGTCAGCTTATAACAGAGGATAACCGCGCATGGTGCTTGGCAAACCGCAAACAGACCCTACCCTTGAATGGTTCTTGTCTCATTGCCATATTCATAAGTACCCCTCCAAGAGCACGCTGATTCACCAGGGTGAAAAAGCAGAAACGCTGTACTACATCGTGAAAGGCTCTGTGGCAGTACTCATCAAGGACGAAGAAGGCAAAGAGATGATTCTCTCTTACCTCAACCAGGGCGATTTCATCGGTGAGCTTGGCCTGTTCGAAGAAGGCCAGGAGCGTAGTGCATGGGTCCGGGCGAAAACCGCCTGTGAAGTGGCTGAAATTTCCTATAAAAAATTCCGTCAGCTTATCCAGGTGAATCCGGATATTCTGATGCGCCTCTCTTCTCAGATGGCACGTCGCCTGCAGGTCACTTCTGAAAAAGTAGGTAACCTTGCCTTCCTCGACGTTACCGGTCGTATCGCGCAGACGCTGTTGAACCTGGCAAAACAGCCCGATGCCATGACCCACCCGGACGGTATGCAAATCAAAATCACCCGTCAGGAAATCGGTCAGATCGTGGGCTGCTCCCGTGAAACCGTTGGCCGTATCCTGAAAATGCTGGAAGATCAGAACCTGATCTCCGCGCACGGCAAAACCATCGTCGTTTACGGCACCCGCTAAGTTCGCTTGACGGCGTATTGCTCCTGCAGTACGCCGTTTTTGTCTCTACTGCTATTGCTATGTGGCGCAGGCTAATTTATCACCCGGAAATTAACTACGCACTGCGGCAAACCCTGGTGTTATGCACCCCTGTGGCTATCGGCCTGGTGCTGGGGTATCTCAAGTACGGTCTGCTGTTCTCCTTAGTCCCGGCCTGCTGCAACATTGCCGGTCTCGACACGCCCCACAAGCGCTTCTTTAAACGCCTGATTGTTGGTGGTTCGCTGTTTGCCGGATGCAGCCTGGCGGTACAGCTGCTGCTGGCACACACCGTGCCGCTGCCCTTAATTCTGACCGTCCTGGCAATGACCCTGGGCGTTACCGCCGAAATCAGTTCGCTGCATGCGCGTCTGCTGCCCGCATCGCTGATCGCCTCGATTTTTACGTTGAGCCTCGCGGGTAACATGCCTGTCTGGCAGCCGCTGCTTATCTACGCGCTGGGCACGCTGTGGTACGGGCTGTTTAACTGGTTCTGGTTCTGGATGTGGCGCGAACAGCCCCTGCGCGAGTCCCTGAGCCTGCTTTACCGCCAGCTGGCCGATTACTGCGAAGCCAAATACAGCCTGCTGACCCAGCACACCGATCCGGAAAAAGCGTTGCCACCGCTGCTGACTCGCCAGCAAAAGGCCGTTGATCTCATTACCCAGTGCTATCAGCAGCTGCATATGCTCGCCGCTAACAAAAACCACGATTATAAACGCCTGCTGCGCGCCTTTCAGATGGGGCTCGATTTACAGGAGCACATCTCCGTCAGCCTGCATCAGCCCGCCGAGGTGCAAAAGCTGGTCGAGCGTAGCCACGCCGAAGCGGTGATCCGCTGGAACGCACAAACCATCGCCGCACGTCTGCGGGTGATGGCCGATGACATTCTGTATCACCGCTTTCCGCTACGCTTTAGCATGGATAAGCAGATCGGCGCGCTGGAAAAGATCGCCCGCCAGCATCCGGATAATCCCGTCGGGCAGTTTTGCGTCTGGCACTTTGGCCGCATTGCGCGGGTACTACGCATGCAAAGACCGCTCTACCCACGCAACCTGATGGCTGATAACGAGCGACGCCTGCCGCTGTTTGCCGCGCTGAAAAGTTATCTGTCACTAAAATCAGCTGCACTGCGCAATGCGGCGCGCATCAGCGTCATGCTGAGCATCGCCAGCCTGATGGGGTCCGCGTTGCACCTGCCCAAACCTTACTGGATCCTGATGACGGTTCTTCTGGTCACGCAGAACGGCTACGGCGCAACGAGGGTACGAATTTTTCACCGCGCAGCAGGCACGCTTGCCGGGCTGACCATCGCCGGTATCACATTGCACTTTCATGCCCCTGAAGGCTACGCGCTGGCGGCCATGCTGATTATTACGCTGGTGAGCTATTTGATTATCCGTAAAAGCTACGGCTGGGCGACCGTCGGTTTTACGGTCACCGCGGTGTATACCATTCAGCTGCTGACGCTGAATGGCGATCAGTTCATTGTCGCCCGCCTGATCGACACGCTGATAGGCTGCCTGATTGCCTTTGGTGGCATGGTCTGGCTCTGGCCGCAGTGGCAAAGCGGATTGCTGCGAAAGAATGCCCAGCAGGCGCTGGAAGCGGATCAGGAAGCCATTCGCCTCATCCTCAGCAACGACCCGCAGGCACCCGCGCTGGCGTATCAACGTATGCGGGTGAATCAGGCGCACAACGCGCTGTTTAACTCGCTAAATCAGGCGATGCAGGAGCCCGGCTTCAACTCTCACTATCTGGCAGATATGAAACTGTGGGTGACGCACAGCCAGTTCATCGTTGAGCACATCAACGCGATGACCACGCTTGCGCGCGAGCACAACATGCTGACGGAAGATCTGGCGGAGCGCTATTTACAGTCCTGTGAAATTGCGCTGCAGCGCTGTCAGCAGCGGCTGGAGTATGACGAGCCGGGCGGTAGCGGAGATACGAACATCATGGAGTCAGCGGAGGTGCTGACCCACGGGCCGTTAAGCACCGTGGAGCAGCATTTACAGCGGATTCTGGGCCACCTCAGCACCATGCACACCATTTCGTCGGTGGCATGGCGCCAGCGTCCACATCATGGGATTTGGTTGAAGCGTCGGGCATAAAAATCATCCCACTATCTTCTTAACCGCCGCAGCAAAGCGTTTCATCCCTTCTTCGATATCTGCGTTATCCACCACCAGCGATGGCGCGAAGCGCATCACATCCGGCCCAGCATTGAGCACCATCACGCCCTCATGCGCCGCAGCGTGCAGAAAATCACGCGCCCGCCCTTTGTACTGCGGCTTCAGCTCGGCGCCAACCAGCAGGCCCATACCGCGCACGTCGCTGAATACGTCCAGCTCAGCGTCAATCTGCTGAAGATGCTTCACAAAAAGTTCGCGTTTGGCATTCACGCCGTTCAGCACGTCCTGGGTATTGATAATATCGAACGCCGCTTCAGCCACCGCGCACGCCAGCGGATTACCGCCGTAGGTCGAACCATGTGAGCCGACATGGAATGCGCTGGCAATCTCTTCAGTGGTAAGCATTGCGCTAACCGGGAAGCCGCCACCCAGCGCTTTAGCACTGGTAAGGATGTCCGGCGTCACGCCGTAATGCTGATAAGCGAACAACGAGCCGGTACGCCCCATGCCGCACTGCACTTCATCAAACACCAGCAAAGCCTGATGTTCGTCGCACAGCGCGCGCAGCCCTTTGAGGAACTCCGGCGTGGCCGCCATAACGCCACCTTCACCCTGAATAGGCTCCACAACAACCGCACAGGTATGGTCATCCATCACCGCTTTCACCGCGTGCAGATCGTTGAACGGCACGTGAATGATATCGGCGGGCTTCGGCCCAAAGCCGTCAGAATATTTTGGCTGTCCGCCAACCGACACGGTAAACAGCGAGCGGCCATGGAACGCGTTGTGGAAAGCAATGATTTTGGTTTTGAACGGGCTGTGGCGTACGCAGGCATAATGGCGCGCCAGCTTGAAGGCCGTTTCATTGGCTTCAGTGCCGGAGTTCATAAACACCACGCGTTCGGCAAACGTGGCAGCCACAAGCTTACGGCCCAGGCGCAATGCGGGTTCATTGGTGAACACATTGCTGGTATGCCACAGCGTTTCGCCCTGAGTTTTCAGCGCTTCGACCAGCGCGGGATGACAATGCCCCAGCGCGGTCACCGCAATTCCCCCGGCGAAATCAACGTACTCTTTGCCCTGCTGATCCCAGATGCGGCTACCTTTGCCCTTCACCGGGATAAATTCTGCCGGGGCATAAATAGGCAGGATCACTTCATCAAACGTGGCACGGGTAATTGCAGCTTGTTCAGTCGCCATGACAATCCTCTTACGCAGCAATGATTATGAAAATATAATCACGAAATATGCATAATAAATCACACCATGGCAAGGCGTATTATCGCAGGAGGAAGTTTTCCAGCAGCCTGTGCCCCTGCTCACTGAGAATGCTTTCGGGATGGAACTGAACGCCCTCAAGGTCCCATTCCCGATGGCGAATCCCCATAATTTCACCGGTGTCGCTACGGGCGCTGATGTCAAAGAGAGGTGGAAGAGTTGGCGGATCGATGACCAAAGAATGGTAGCGCGTGACGGTGAGTGGGTTATTCAGTCCGCTGAAAACGCCCTGGCCGCTGTGCGTAATCGGGGAGGTTTTCCCGTGCATAACTTTTGCTGCGCGCACGATGGTGGCACCAAAGACCTGGGCAATGGCCTGATGACCCAGACAGACGCCAAGAATGGGCGTTTTGCCGGCATAGTGGCGGATTACCTCCAGCGAAATACCGGATTCATCCGGCGTGCAGGGGCCGGGAGAAATGACGATTTTAGTCGGAGCAAGCGCAGCTATTTCATCCAGCGTGATGTCATCGTTACGCCTGACCAGCACCTCTGCACCGAGCTCACAAAAATACTGGTAAAGGTTCCAGGTAAACGAATCATAGTTATCAATAAGCAGGATCATGGCGGCTCCGGTGACATCAAACCGCGCTATTCTACCCAGTTTCCTGCGCTTCGTTGACCACTTTAGCAAACAGCGTTATTAGCGGCTGCAAATCCCCCATCGCCCCGCTCTGGTTCGCCTGGCTCCAGGCATCCGGTGAGATATCGCCCCAGTGCAGCACGTATCCGGCATGGATGGCCAGTTGCTCAAAGAAGATGCGTTGCGCCAGGCCATTCCCAAGACGGAACGGATGCAGAACATTTATTTCGCAGTAATAATGCGCCAGCCGGGCGACAAACTCCTCGCGCCCAAGCCCCGTCAGATATGCCTCTTCTTCGAGGTCACGCATCAGCGCATTGCCCTCTTTTTCAATCCAGGCGAAATGGCAGAACGGCGTGTCGCCCTGATAGATATCGACTTCCCGATATTTCCCGGCCCAGTCAAACACGTCCTGATAGAGCTGCTGGTGAATGGCGCAGAGCCAGGGCAGGCCACGAGTGGCTGGACCAAGACCCAGTGTTGCCGCACGAAGCGATGTTAACTCGTAGGCGGCCTGTTCCAGTCGGTGCGCCTCATGAATACCGAGACGATTGCGCATAACATTGAGGCCGGAATAGAGGTAAGGATCGCGATCGTCACCGATTTTATCGCTCATAGTGCCTCCGAAGTTCCTCAATGCGCGCCAGCGCCTCGTCGCTGCTCAGCGTCACTAACGGCGTGTCAACGCCTTCCAGACGGCGACTGGCCTGGAAATTAGCGTTACGGGTCTTCTCCCAGAGGCGGGATTTTTGCTTATCGGTAAGCTTTTTCATCTGGACCTCCCTGACGGTTCCCCTTTTGCCACAAGTATAAGCAGCAATTTCAGGTTACGCAGAAAGGCCAGCACAGAGCGGGCTCGGCAGCCCGCACAGGACAGATTTACGGCAGAACTTTTGCAGAGAGGATAACTATAGGTTTTGTCGGCACATTCTGGTACGGGCCAACGTCGTGAGAAGGCACCTGAGAAATCTTATCGGCCACATCCATCCCTTTCACAACTTTACCAAATACCGCATAGCCGAAATCACGCTGGCCGTGATCGAGGAAAGCGTTGTCCGCCACGTTGATGAAAAACTGGCTGGTTGCGCTGTCTTTGTCGGCGGTACGCGCCATGGAGATGGTGCCACGGGTATTACGCAGGCCGTTGTCGGCTTCGTTCTTAATCGGCGGGTTCGGCTGCTTCTGCTGCATCTGTTCGGTAAAGCCGCCGCCCTGAATCATAAAGCCCGGGATCACGCGGTGGAACGTGGTATTGCTGTAAAACCCGCTGTTGACGTAGTTCACAAAGTTTTCCACGGAAACAGGCGCTTTTTCGCTGTTCAGCTCAAGCTCAATATTACCGGCAGACGTTGTCAGCAGGACGTGCGGGTCGGCTTTTGCGGCCAGTGCCACAGAGGAAACGGCCGAAAGTGCAAATACAGCCGCCACGGCAGCCAGAGTAGATTTGAGCATGTGAATTCCTTAAAACGGGAACGAGAGAGTCTGCGAATCGCTTGATTCTAAAAGGCTCTCGACTCGCAGACCAGCCTTTTACTCAAGTTTACGTAACAGAAACAGTTGTAACCTGGCAGACGGCAGCCCCTGCACTGCAGGAATGTGATAGAAGTCACTTAACATTAGGAATTATTTCATCGATTTCATAATAAACATTTGCCTCGGTCACTGTTATGCATAAAATCTGTCCACCCCACGCATTGTCAATGCGTCTTACAGTTCTATTCACAGGCCAGTCATGACTAACAGCAATCGCATCAAGCTCACATGGATCAGCTTCTTCTCCTACGCCCTGACCGGGGCGCTGGTGATCGTCACCGGAATGGTGATGGGCAATATCGCAGATTATTTCCATCTGCCGGTTTCCAGCATGAGCAACACCTTCACCTTCCTGAACGCCGGTATTCTCATTTCTATCTTCCTCAACGCCTGGCTGATGGAAATCGTACCGCTGAAAACCCAGCTGCGCTTTGGCTTTATTCTGATGGTGCTCGCCGTCGCCGGTCTGATGACCAGCCACAGCCTCGCGCTGTTCTCTGCCTCGATGTTCGTGCTCGGACTCGTCAGCGGGATCACCATGTCGATCGGGACCTTCCTGATTACCCATATGTATGAAGGCCGCCAGCGTGGCGCACGCCTGCTGTTTACTGACTCCTTCTTCAGCATGGCGGGCATGATCTTCCCGATGGTTGCCGCTTATCTGCTGGCGCGCAGCATCGAATGGTACTGGGTTTATGCCTGTATCGGACTGGTTTACGTGGCGATTTTCATCCTGACCTTCGGCTGTGAATTCCCGGTGCTGGGGAAAAAAGCAGAACAGAATGCACAACCTGTCGCCAAAGAAAAATGGGGCATCGGCGTGCTGTTCCTGTCGATTGCAGCCCTGTGCTATATCCTCGGCCAGCTGGGCTTTATCTCCTGGGTACCTGAGTATGCGAAAGGTCTGGGCATGAGCCTCGGCGATGCGGGCAAGCTGGTAAGTGACTTCTGGATGTCTTATATGTTCGGCATGTGGGCGTTCAGCTTTATCCTGCGCTTCTTCGACCTGCAGCGCATTCTGACCCTGCTGGCAGGCCTCGCTACCGTCCTGATGTATCTGTTCATTAATGGTTCGCCGGACAACATGCCGTGGTTCATTCTGACTCTGGGCTTCTTCTCCAGCGCGATTTACACCTCAATCATTACGCTGGGTTCCCTGCAGACCAAAGTGGCTTCGCCAAAACTGGTGAATTTCGTCCTCACCTGCGGCACCATCGGCACCATGCTGACCTTCGTGGTCACCGGCCCGATTGTCGCCCATAGCGGCCCGCTGGCCGCCCTGCACACCGCCAACGGCCTCTACGCCGTGGTGTTCGTAATGTGCTTCGTTCTTGGCTTTGTCAGTCGCCACCGCCAGCACAACACGGCAGCAGCGACCCACTAAGGTCAGACCCTACGCCCCTTTGCGTTCCGTGAAGGGGCTGTTTCGCGTAAAGAACACCTCTTCCCCGCCGTTGTCCATCTGCACCCAGGTTTGCGCCAGCTGCGTCGTCGCAATCACTCTTCCCTGACGAATCGACCAGCGCACCGGCACCTGGCAGCGCACCGCTTCAAAGCCATTTTCCGCAGGTAAAATAATCAGGTTCGCCGTATTCCCCACTTCGATGCCGTAATCCGCAAGGCCAAACGTGCGTGCGCTGTTGTGCGTAATCAGGTTCAGCCCATCGTTGATTTGCTGATACCCCATCATCTGGCAAACGTGTAGCCCCATATGCAGTACCTGAAGCATGTTGCCGGTACCGAGCGGATACCACGGGTCAAATACGTCGTCATGACCGAAACAGACGTTAATGCCCGCGGCAAGCAGCTCTTTCACACGAGTGATGCCACGGCGTTTCGGGTAATCGTCAAACCTGCCCTGCAGATGAATATTCACCAGCGGGTTGGCAACAAAGTTGATACCCGACATCTTCAGCAGTCGGAACAGTCGCGAGGTATACGCGCCATTATAGGAATGCATCGCCGTGGTGTGGCTGGCGGTCACGCGTGGGCCAATGCCGTCTTTCAGCGCCAGCGCGGCAACCGTTTCGACAAAGCGCGACTGCTCATCGTCGATTTCATCGCAGTGGATATCGAGCGGCCGGTTGTATTTTTTCGCCAGTGCGAACGCGATATGCAGCGACTCCACGCCGTATTCGCGCGTGAATTCAAAGTGCGGGATAGCACCGACTACATCCGCCCCAAGCTGAAGCGCTTTTTCCAGCAGCACCGCGCCGTCGGGATAGGAAAGAATCCCCTCCTGCGGGAAGGCGACGATCTGCACGTCAACCCAGGGCGCGACTTCTTTCTTCACTTCCAGCATCGCTTTGAGCGCCGTCAGCGTCGGATCGGATACGTCCACATGCGTGCGCACAAACTGGATACCGTTGGCGATTTGCCACTTCAGGGTTTTCCAGGCGCGCGCTTTTACGTCTTCGTGGGTGAGCATCGACTTACGTTCCGCCCAGCGCTCAATGCCCTCAAACAGCGTCCCGGACTGGTTCCAGCTCGGCTCTCCGGCGGTCTGCGTTGTATCCAGATGAATATGCGGCTCGATAAACGGTGGAATGGCCAGGCCGCCGCGGGCATTGAGGACCTCTAAACTTTCGTGCCGGGTTTCCCCCATCGGGATAATCGAGTGGAAGCGTCCCTCCTCAATCCCCAGCTGCCACAATCCTTCGCGCCCCGGCAAACGCACGTTTTCAATCAGCCACAACGGTGTTGTACCCATTTTTATTCTCCCGCGAATCGACGCGCTGAACGCTCTGATCCAGCCGTAGGTTAAAACCCGCACTTTTTGTCTGTTATTTCACCAGAACAGAAAAGTCTGACATTTCCGAAACTTATAAAAATCCTGATAAATCAATAAACTACCCATTAAGGAGTAGATAAAGGCGTAATTGATGTATATCAATAAGTCACCATGCTGAATCGTTAAGGTAGGCGGTAATAGAAAAGAAATCGAGGCAAAAATGAGCAAAGTCAGACTCGCAATTATCGGTAACGGCATGGTCGGCCACCGCTTTATTGAGGATCTTCTCGATAAAGCCCCCGCCGATCAGTTTGAGATTACCGTCTTCTGTGAAGAACCCCGTATCGCCTACGACCGCGTCCATCTTTCATCTTACTTCTCTCACCACACGGCGGAAGAACTTTCGTTGGTACGTGAAGGGTTTTATGAGAAGCACGGCGTAAAAGTACTGGTGGGCGAACGCGCCATCACTATTAACCGCCAGGAGAAGGTGATTCACTCAAGTGCGGGTCGTACCGTGTTTTACGACAAGCTGATCATGGCCACCGGCTCTTACCCGTGGATCCCACCGATCAAAGGCTCTGAAACGCAGGATTGCTTCGTTTACCGCACCATTGAAGATCTGAATGCCATTGAAGCCTGCGCCCGTCGCAGCAAGCGCGGCGCGGTCGTCGGCGGTGGCCTGCTAGGCCTCGAAGCCGCAGGTGCCCTGAAAAACCTCGGTGTTGAAACCCACGTCATCGAATTTGCTCCGATGCTGATGGCAGAACAGCTCGACCCAATGGGCGGCGACCAGCTGAAGCGTAAAATCGAAAGCATGGGCGTGAAGGTCCATACCGGCAAAAATACTCAGGAGATCGTGCAGGAAGGCACGGAAGCGCGTAAAACCATGCGCTTCGCCGACGGCAGCGAACTCGAAATCGACTTCATCGTCTTCTCCACCGGCATTCGTCCACGCGACAAGCTGGCAACCCAGTGCGGCCTGGCAACCGGTCAGCGCGGTGGGATCATGGTGAATGACACCTGCCAAACCTCCGACCCGGATATCTATGCCATCGGCGAATGCGCCAGCTGGAACAACCGCGTTTACGGCCTGGTGGCACCGGGCTACAAAATGGCTCAGGTTGCAGTCGACCACATTCTCGGCAAAGAAAATGCCTTTGAAGGCGCAGACCTCAGTGCCAAGCTGAAGCTGCTGGGCGTGGACGTTGGCGGTATCGGCGATGCGCATGGCCGCACGCCGGGCGCACGCAGCTACGTTTATCTCGACGAAAGCAAAGAAGTCTACAAACGCCTGATCGTCAGCCCGGATAACAAAACCCTGCTCGGCGCGGTGCTGGTTGGCGACACCAGCGACTTCGGCAACCTGCTGCAGCTGGTGCTGAACGCCATTGAGCTGCCTGAAAACCCGGATGCGCTGATCCTACCCGCCCATGCCGCAAGCGGCAAGCCGGCTATCGGCGTCGACAAACTGCCGGATAGCGCGCAGATTTGCTCCTGCTTCGACGTGACCAAAGGCGATTTGGTCAGCGCCATCAACAAGGGCTGCCATACCGTTGCCGCGCTGAAAGCCGAAACCAAAGCTGGCACCGGCTGTGGTGGTTGTATTCCGCTGGTTACCCAGGTGCTGAACGCCGAACTGGCGAAACAAGGCATTGAAGTTAATAACAACCTTTGCGAGCACTTCGCTTTCTCCCGCCAGGAGCTGTACCACCTGATCCGCGTCGAAGGCATCAAAACCTTCGACGAACTGCTGAAAAAATACGGCAAAGGCTACGGCTGCGAAGTTTGTAAGCCTACCGTTGGTTCCCTGCTGGCTTCCTGCTGGAATGAGTACATCCTCAAACCGCAGCACACGCCGCTGCAGGACACCAACGACAACTTCCTCGCCAACATCCAGAAAGACGGCACCTACTCGGTGATCCCACGCTCCGCTGGTGGTGAAATTACGCCAGAAGGCCTGATGGTCGTTGGCCGTATCGCGCAGGAATTTAATCTCTACACCAAAATCACCGGCTCCCAGCGTATCGGCCTGTTCGGTGCCCAGAAGGACGACCTGCCGGAAATCTGGCGTCAGCTGATTGAGGCGGGCTTCGAAACCGGCCACGCATACGCAAAAGCGCTGCGCATGGCAAAAACCTGCGTCGGCAGCACCTGGTGCCGCTACGGCGTGGGCGACAGCGTCGGCTTCGGCGTTGAGCTGGAAAACCGCTATAAAGGCATCCGCACCCCGCACAAAATGAAGTTTGGCGTGTCGGGCTGTACCCGTGAATGTGCGGAAGCCCAGGGCAAAGACGTCGGCGTTATCGCGACAGAAAAAGGCTGGAACCTGTACGTTTGTGGTAACGGTGGCATGAAACCGCGCCACGCAGACCTGCTGGCGGCCGATCTCGATAAAGAAACGCTGATCAAATATCTCGACCGCTTCATGATGTTCTACATCCGTACCGCCGACAAACTGACCCGTACCGCACCATGGCTCGATAACCTCGAAGGCGGTATCGACTACCTGAAAGCGGTCATCATCGACGACAAGCTCGGCCTGAACGACCATCTGGAAGAAGAGCTGGCGCGCCTGCGCGATGCTTTCGCCTGCGAGTGGACGGAAACCGTCAACAGCCCGGCTGCGCAAACTCGCTTCCAGCACTTTGTGAACAGCAAGCAGCGTGACCCGAACGTGCAGATCGTGCCTGAGCGCGAACAGCATCGTCCGGCCACGCCGTTCGAACGTATCCCGGTCACTCTGGTGGAGGAAAACGCATGAGCCAGTGGGTAAACATTTGCCACATCAACGACATCCTGCCGCAGACCGGCGTGTGTGCGCTGGTTGGCCACGAGCAGGTGGCGCTTTTCCGCCCGTATCATGACGAGCAAATCTTCGCTATCAGCAACATCGATCCGTTCTTCCGCGCCAGCGTCCTCTCCCGCGGGGTGATCGCCGAACACAACGGTGAGCTGTGGGTAGCCAGCCCGCTGAAAAAACAGCGCTTCCGCCTCAGCGACGGTCTGTGCATGGAAGATGAAAGCCACTCCGTTGCGCATTTTGATGTGCGTGTTAAAGACGGTCAGGTACAATTAAAAGCCTGATGTCCCCTCCGGCGGCGCTCTGCCGCCGGATTTGTTTTCCCCTTCTATCGGCGAGATTCCCATGGATCACTTACCCATTTTCTGCCAGCTGCGCGATCGTGACTGCCTGCTCGTTGGCGGTGGCGATGTTGCGGAACGCAAAGCCCGACTGCTGCTGGATGCAGGCGCACGCCTGACGGTAAACGCACTCGACTTCGTTCCCCAGTTTCGCGTGTGGGCCGAAGCGGGCCTTCTGACTCTGGTCGAAGGGGAGTTTGATTCCTCGCTGCTGGATCCTTGCTGGCTGGCGATTGCCGCGACCGATGACGATGCGGTGAACGCCTGCGTCAGCGCAGAGGCCGAAAAACGCCGTATTTTCTGCAACGTGGTCGACGCGCCAAAGCAGGCGAGCTTTATCATGCCGTCAATCATCGACCGTTCGCCGCTGATGGTGGCCGTCTCTTCCGGCGGTACATCGCCGGTGCTGGCACGCCTGCTGCGAGAAAAACTCGAAGCGATCCTGCCTCAGCATCTTGGCCAGGTTGCTCACTACGCAGGTAAGCTGCGCGGGCGAGTGAAACAGCAGTTTGCGGGCATGAGCGAGCGTCGCCGCTTCTGGGAAAAGCTGTTTGTGAACGATCGCCTGGCACAATCGCTGGCAAATCAGGACGAACAGGCCATCGCTGAAACCACAGAGCGTTTACTCAGCGAACCACTGGACAACCGGGGTGAGGTGGTGCTGGTCGGCGCCGGACCGGGAGATGCCGGACTGCTGACGCTCAAAGGCTTACAGCAGATCCAGCAGGCGGACATCGTGGTCTACGACCGCCTGGTCTCCGATGACATCATGAACCTGGTTCGCCGCGATGCCGATCGCGTGTTCGTCGGCAAACGCGCGGGCTATCACTGCGTGCCGCAGGAAGAAATTAACCAGATCCTGCTGCGTGAAGCGCAAAAAGGAAAACGCGTGGTGCGCCTGAAGGGTGGCGATCCGTTTATCTTTGGCCGCGGCGGCGAAGAACTGGAAACGCTGTGCAACGCGGGTATCCCTTTCTCTGTGGTGCCAGGGATCACCGCCGCGTCAGGCTGTTCAGCCTATGCAGGCATTCCGCTGACGCACCGCGATTACGCCCAAAGCGTGCGGCTGGTCACCGGCCACCTGAAAACCGGGGCCGAGCTCGACTGGAATAACCTGGCCGCCGAAAAACAGACGCTGGTGTTCTATATGGGCCTGAATCAGGCGGCAACCATTCAGCAAAAGCTGCTGGAGCATGGCATGCCGTCGGATATGCCCGTCGCCCTGGTGGAAAACGGAACGGCCATCAGCCAGCGCGTGGTGAGCGGCGAACTGTCACAGCTCAGCGAGCTGGCGCAGCAGGTTGCCAGTCCGGCATTGATTATCGTCGGGCGCGTGGTGGCCCTCAGGGAAAAGCTGAACTGGTTCTCTCACCACTAAAACGCAAAAAGGCAGGTTTCCCTGCCTTTTTTCTTGCCGGATGGCGCTGAAGCACGCCCGTCATAGAAGTTAGGTTTCGCAATCAAACGTAGACCGGATAAGCATAGCGCCATCCGGCAATGCCCGTGCAGACGAAGTGCCCCGGGCAATCTCAGTTACGGTTTCGCAACAAAACCAATCGCTTTATACACCGCTTTCAGCGTTTCTGCAGCCTGCGCGCTCGCCTTCTGCGCACCGTCACGCATGATCTGCTGCAGCAGCGCTTCGTCGTTGCGGAAGCGGTGATAACGCTCCTGCAGCTCAGTCAGCATGCCGGACACCGCTTCGGCCACTTCGCCCTTCAGGTGACCGTACATTTTCCCTTCGAAGTGCTGCTCCAGCTCAGAAATGCTCTGCCCGGTGACGCCGGAGAGAATATCCAACAGGTTGGAAACCCCTGCTTTGTTCTGCACGTCGTAGCGCACTACTGGCGGTTCGTCGCCGTCGGTCATTGCACGCTTGATCTTCTTCACCACGGATTTCGGATCTTCCAGCAGGCCGATCACGTTGTTGCGGTTATCGTCTGACTTGGACATTTTCTTGGTCGGCTCCAGCAGCGACATCACGCGCGCGCCGGATTTCGGAATGAACGGCTCAGGCACTTTAAATACGTCACCGTACAGGGCGTTAAAGCGCTGGGCGATATCACGGCTCAGCTCCAGATGCTGCTTCTGATCTTCACCCACTGGTACCTGGTTAGTCTGATACAGCAGAATGTCGGCGGCCATCAGCACCGGGTAGTCAAACAGACCGGCGTTGATGTTTTCGGAGTAACGTGCGGATTTATCCTTGAACTGGGTCATGCGGCTCAGTTCACCGAAGTAGGTGTAGCAGTTCAGCGCCCAGCCCAGCTGTGCGTGCTCCGGCACGTGAGACTGAACGAAAATAGTGCTCTTTTGCGGGTCGATACCGCAGGCCAGATAGAGCGCCAGCGTATCCAGCGTTGCCTTACGCAGCTTTTCCGGATCCTGACGAGCGGTGATGGCATGCAGGTCAACGATGCAGTAGATGCAGTGATAGTCATCCTGCATGTTCACCCACTGACGCAGCGCACCCATGTAGTTACCAATGGTCAATTCACCGGACGGCTGTGCGCCACTAAATACGATGGGCTTAGTCATTTTTCACTTCCTGAGTTTCACTGTGCGGGAGCCCGAGCAAGGGCAACAAATCGTTAAAATGGTCAAATACGAAGTCGGGGTTGCTGTCGGCGATAGCTTCACCGTAGTTGTAGCCGTATGTCAGGCCTACGGAACAACAACCGGCCGCAGAGGCGGCAAGAATGTCATTGCGCGAATCACCAACGAACAGAAGCGCTTCCGGGGTGAGGCCAAGCTTATTGGCCACCAGCAGCAGCGGCTCCGGATGCGGCTTTTTGTTCTGCACGTCATCGCCACCGACGACAACGGAGAAATATTTAGCGATATCTAATGCTTCAAGAATCGGTGCCACGAACGGTGATGGCTTATTCGTCACCAGCGCCAGCGGCAAACCTTTCGCATGCAGCACTGCCAGAGTTTCGGCAACTGCCGGGAACAGATAACTGCCCTCTTCGGCAAATTCAGCATAATAGCGGTCAAACAGTTTGCGCAGCACGCGCAGCTGCTCTTCCTGTGGGATATCCGCATGATCGACGGAAGGTTTTCCCTGCTGACTACGCAGCGTAGCACGCTCCTGGCGAGCCCACTTCAGCGCTCGCTCCATCAGCACATCGGCACCATTACCAATCCAGGTAATCACGCGTTCTTCGCCCGCGGTGGGCAGTTCGAGCGCGTACAGCGCGCTGTCCACCGCGGCGGTTAATCCAGGCGCGCTGTCGACCAGCGTACCGTCGAGGTCGAAAGCTACGCTCCGAATTGTTTCTGATTTACTCATGACTTACCTTTGCCAGTTCACTGCGCATTTCATCAATCACTTTCTTGTAGTCTGGCTGATCGAAGATCGCCGACCCGGCAACGAACATATCCGCACCCGCCGCCGCAATTTCGCCGATGTTGTTCGCCTTCACGCCGCCGTCAACCTCCAGGCGAATATCCAGACCAGACACATCAATTCGACGACGAACTTCACGCAGCTTTTCAAGCGTGTGCGGAATGAAAGACTGGCCACCAAAGCCCGGGTTGACGGACATCAGCAGGATCACGTCAAGTTTATCCATTACGTGATCGAGGTAGCTCAGCGGCGTGGCCGGGTTCAGCACCAGCCCCGCTTTGCAGCCGTGCTCTTTAATCAACTGCAGGGAGCGATCAACATGCTCAGACGCTTCCGGGTGGAAGGTGATAATGCTGGCACCCGCCGCCGCGAAATCAGGAATGATGCGGTCAACGGGTTTGACCATCAGATGCACGTCAATCGGGGCGGTGATGCCGTATTTGCGCAGCGCTTTCAGCACCATCGGGCCCATCGTCAGGTTCGGTACGTAGTGGTTGTCCATCACGTCGAAGTGAACCACATCGCCGCCTGCGGCCAGGGCTTTCGCAGTATCTTCACCCAGACGGGCAAAGTCGGCCGACAGAATCGAAGGGGCAATCAAATACTGTTTCATCCGCATCTCCTTGAAAACGATTTATGGTGGGGTCGGGCGATACAGCGCCAGCAGTTCATCCACCTTTTTGCGCGTGCCGCCGTTGCTGCTAATGCTGCGCCGGACTTTCACTTTGAAATGTTGGGCGGCGTGATACCACGCACGCGTATCGGGCGTGTCATGGTTCGAAATTAACACTGGAATTTGGTTGCTGACCAGTTTTTCCGCCATTTCCGCCAGATGCTTTTGCTGATCTGGCGTGAAGCTGTTGGTGTGGTAGGCGGTAAAATTGGCCGTCGCGGAGAGTGGCGCGTAAGGCGGATCGCAGTAAACCACCGAATCCTGACAGGCCTTCTCCATGCACTCCTCGTAAGACAGGCACAGGAACTCGGCACTCTGCGCCTTCTGCGCAAAATGATTCAGCTCGGCTTCCGGGAAGTAAGGCTTTTTGTAGCGGCCAAACGGCACGTTGAACTCGCCTTTCAGATTGTAACGACACAGGCCGTTGTAACCATGACGATTCAGATAGAGGAACAGCACCGCACGGCGCAGCTTGTCGCTGCACTGATTGAATTCGGCCCGCAGCTGGTAATAGATTTCAGCATTGTTATTGGCAGGCACAAACATCGCCTTCGCCTGCTCGATATAGGTGGCAGTGCGTGTTTTGACAATGTTATAGAGATCAATCAGATCGCTGTTGATATCCGCGAGGATATAGCGATCGTAATGGGTGTTGAGAAATACGGAACCGGCCCCGACGAAGGGCTCGATCAGACATTCACCTTTCGGCAGATGTTTTTCAATATCGTTCAGCAGAGGATATTTCCCCCCTGCCCATTTCAAAAAAGCGCGATTTTTTTTCATGCTGTCTGGCAACTTACACTTTCTCCGGCTGAGGAGAAAACGCTCCTGCAGCATCCTGCGCTTAAAAACACATTCGCCTTCAGCCCGCACTGGCAGACTGAAGGCGCTGTGTCATGTACTGCTATTGTTTCAGATCGGACTGCACCTGATGCAGCGGCTTCGCCCAAGGGTTTTTCGCCTGGACATCGGCAGGCAACGCGGTGACGGCGCGTTTCGCATCGTCTTTCGTCGCATACACACCGCTGACCAGCACATACCATGGCTGACCGTTGCGGGTGGTCTGATAGACCACGTACTTCTGGATGTTCTCTTTCTTCGCCCAGTTGTTCAGGTTGTTATAGTTTGACGAGCTGCTGAGCTGCAGAGTGTAGTGGCTGCCCGGTGCAGATTTCAGCGAGCTGACATCACCCGTTTCTTTGGCGGCGGAGCTTGCCGCAGCGGTTGCGGCTGGTGCAGCCGTAGTCGCCGCAGGTTTCGCCGCGCTGGCGGTGGCCGCAGGCTTCGCGGTTTCTGCCGCCGGTGCAGTCGTTTTGACTGGCGCAGCAGTAGCGGCCGTTTCAGTACGCTTAGGCTGAGCAACCGCTTTTGGTTCACTTGCTTTTACCGTCGCCTGCGGTTTGCTCTGCGGCTTCGGCTCAATCACTGCATGCTTACGCTCCGGGCGAGTTGTTGCCGCTGGGGCACTTTCCGCCGTGTGAGTCGTCGCCTGACGAGGCGTGCTCCCGCCGCGAACAGGGGCAACCGTCGCCGGCTCAGTTGGCAGCGTTGAGTTGGCGACAGCGCCGTCAATCTGGCCCTGCTGCTGGTTCAGCGCATTGTTCAGGTCACCCTGCACTTCCACACGCTGCTGGCCTTCTGGCGCAACGGTGTTTTGGCCCTGAGTCGGGGTAGAGGAAATCGGTGGCAGAGAAACATCCTGCTGCGGATTTGTGGCAGTCTGGTTCGCAGGCGCCGTACCTGGCGCTGGCTGAGCACCATTGGCCTGATCGGTTGCCTGACCGTTGCTCTGGCCGGCTGAAGCGCTGTTATCTCCGGAAAGGTCGATGTTCTTCACATCGCTGGAGGCCTGCTCGCTGGAGGAAGACGGTGCTTTCAACGCGGAGCCAATGCCCACAATCAGCAGCAGCAGAACCAGAATACCAACACCCATCATGATGTACTGGCGGGAAGCCGGTTTTGCCGGCGCTTTTTTGCGCTTGCGTGGACGACGTTCAGGCTGCTCTTGCACCTCTTCGTCTTCTTCAGACTCGTAATACGCCTCTTCGTCATACTCTTCTTCGCGCTCTTCGCGTACTTTACGGGCACGCGCCGGGCGGCGTTCATCGGCATCAAGGTCGACGTCATCGAAGTTGATCTGCGGATCGCTTTCACGATCGGAAGACTGACGGGAACGACCAGCACGACGATCGCTGGGATCGGGTTTCAGCTCGTCTTCTGGTTTGAATTCATCCATTTAACACCCCACTAAAAGGCTTATGCTAACGACACCTGCACGTCACCTGAAGCTAAACGCCGCGCGAGCGGCATGACCTTTCTTATTAGTTACGCCTGCTGACAATCAGCCACAGCGCCAAGAACCACATCGTGCGCAACACCGCCACGCACTTCACTTTTTCCAATAGCAAGCGGCAAAACCAAACGCATCTCACCGGCGAGCACCTTTTTATCGCGCATCATATGCGGCAGGTACGCATCGGGAGACATTTCACGCGGACCGGAAACCGGTAATTTCGCCCGTTCTAACAGGGTAATAATCCGCTGAGTATCCTTTGCCTCAAACTGACCAAGACGTTCTGAAGCACGAGCCGCCATGACCATACCGGCGGCGACGGCTTCGCCGTGCAGCCAGTTACCGTAGCCCATTTCAGCTTCGATAGCGTGACCAAAGGTGTGTCCCAGATTCAGTAAAGCACGTAAGCCGGATTCTCGCTCGTCTGCCGCCACAACTTCGGCTTTCAGCTCACAACAACGGCGAATGCAGTACGCCATGGTTTTTTCATCAAGCGCCATCAGCGCATCAATGTTGTTTTCAAGCCAGGAGAAGAATTCTGCATCGAGGATGATGCCGTATTTGATGACCTCTGCCAGGCCGGAAGAGAGTTCGCGCGCGGGCAGGGTTTTCAGACAGTCCAGATCAACAACCACATTCACCGGCTGCCAGAAGGCGCCAATCATGTTTTTACCGAGCGGGTGGTTAACGGCTGTTTTGCCGCCAACGGAAGAATCGACCTGTGATAATAACGTGGTCGGTACCTGGATAAAGCGAACGCCACGCTGATAGCTCGCCGCCGCAAATCCGGTAAGATCGCCAACAACACCGCCGCCTAAGGCAATCAGCGTCGTGTCACGACCGTGAGGTTTTTGCAGTAACGCGGTGAAAACGGTGTCCATCACGGCCAGCGTTTTGTACTTTTCACCGTCCGGAAGGATGACGCTGTCGACTTTTACGCCAGCCTGTTCGAGCACGTGACGTACTTTGTCCAGATAAACAGGTGCCAGCGTCTCGTTGGTGACCAGCATGGCCTGGTCGCCCGACTTCAGTGGCAGGAAGGAAGCTGGATCGTTAAACAAACCAGCCGCGATGGTAATCGGGTAACTACGTTCCCCGAGAGTTACTGTAAGCCTCTCCATAACGCGACGTCCACCTTGGTTACTTGCATTCTCTGGTGATGTACACGCCATCCTTCAGGCTGTTTACTGGTCGGCGGCTTTCGCGCCCGGTTGCAGAGATGACCTGCAAGAGTTCACGCCGTTGCCGCCTGAATGCAGCTTGAACGATGTCGTATAGCGTTGACCAGAATCAGTTACTTTCCAGCATATTAATAATCTGGTTGGCCACCACTTTCGCGCTCTGGTCGTCAGTGCGGATCGTGACATCGGCAATTTCTTCGTACAAAGGATTACGCTCGCCTGCCAGCGCTTCCAGGACTTCACGAGGTGGCGTTTCAACCTGCAGCAGGGGACGTTTTTTATCACGCTGCGTGCGCGCCAGCTGTTTTTCAATCGTCGTTTCCAGATACACCACGACGCCGCGGGCGGAGAGACGATTACGCGTTTCA
The DNA here is from genome assembly GCF_040750395.1 of Scandinavium sp. UTDF21-P1B. Lineage (NCBI taxonomy): Bacteria > Pseudomonadati > Pseudomonadota > Gammaproteobacteria > Enterobacterales > Enterobacteriaceae > Scandinavium > Scandinavium sp. UTDF21-P1B. Next base: position 279,129 of record NZ_JBFLVD010000018.1, on the reverse strand, counting down.
CGAGATTTCACAGAGCCGCCGCCAGTCGCCAGCACAATACCCTGTTTCTCCGTTAACTCGTTGATGATTTTTTCTTCGCGATCACGGAAACCTTCTTCGCCTTCGACATCGAAGACCCAGCCCACGTCGGCGCCGGTGCGTTTCTCAATCTCTTGATCAGAATCGTAGAATTCCATGTTGAGCTGTTGAGCTAACTGGCGCCCAATAGTGCTTTTGCCGGCACCCATAGGCCCAACCAGAAAGATATTGCGTTTCTCTGCCATTTTTTCGGTACTACTAAGACTATTTCGTTAATAATAAACCCGCGACGCGAACCACACGGCGACGCCAGGCATGAACTGAAACCTCATATGCGATAGTGCGAGAGTCAGACCGAAAATTATCTCAATACTCCGGCAGGTTTGGCAACTCTAATCATCACCGGACTGTCCAGGGGACCGACTCTCAAATCGGTACTCCTTGTATGCTAAATCCGGCCTCACGTCAAACACCTGAAACGTGTTCAGTAAGAAAAGGTCGCCCGTCAAACGCTTATTGTGCAGAAATAATACGCGGGGTGATGAACACGACCAGTTCACGCCGCTCGCTGTCTTTTCCATCATGGCGAAACAGCCGTCCAAGCCAGGGAATGTCGCCCAGCAGCGGAATACCGCTTCTGGCAGACTTATTCTTCTGTGAGAAGATGCCGCCCAGAGCCAGCGTTTCGCCACTTCTTACCTCGACCTGGGTCTCAATTTCCTGTTTATCAATTGCCAGCACTTCGCCGTCAGCCTGCTGCAATACCTGCCCGGGCATGTCTTCGGTAATTTTTAGCTTAAGCCGCACCCGGTTTTTCTGTAGCACCGTCGGCGTCACCTCCATACCCAGCACGGCCTCCTTAAACTCCACTGATGTTGCCCCGCTCTCACCGCTGGAGACCTGATAAGGAATCTCTGTTCCCTGCTTGATACTTGCAGGCTGCAGATGCGAGGCCAGCAAATGTGGACTGGCGATGATCTCCAGTTCCTGCTTTTGCTCCAGTGCCGAAAGCTCCAGCTCCAGCAGTCGCCCACTGATTTTACCGATGTTAAACCCGGCGTAGGTCGTAGCATTAGCGGCAGAAAGATCGCTGTTTATAGCCGCTACCTTCCCGGATCCCTGACCATTCTCAGCATCAGCCAGACTCCATTTCACCCCAAGCTCACGCAGGCTCTTCTTATTTATAGTGACGATATGCGCCCTCAGCTCGACCTGACCTACCGGTATATCCATCTCCTGCGCCCAGGCGAGCAAATCGGCAAGGTGCTGGTTATCGTCACGCACCAGCAGGCGATTAGTACGTTTATCGACCGTCATCGCACCTCGCGCGCTCAGTAGCTTTTCCCCGGCTTTCGCCAGCTCAGCAGCATCGGCGTAATGCAAAATGACGCTCTTCCCCTGCAACGGCAAAGCCTGTGAACGCTTCTGCCGCTCGGCATCCTTCAGCGCACTCTTTTCTGCAAGCCAGGCTTTGGTGTGCACAAACAGGATGCTGGACTGCGTGTCGAGCACCAGACCGGCACTGCTCATCACCGTCTGTAACGCCTGCTTCCATGAGACATCATTCAACTGAAGTGAAATCTGCCCACTGACTTCCGGGGCGATAACGATATTGCGTTCCCCGAGCGTCGCAAGCGTCTGTATGACCTGCGTGACCGGAACGTCATCCACCATCAGCGAGACGGTTTTTTCTTTGGCCAGGGCGCCGAAGACCATCATTATTAACCCCAACGCTATCCTTCGAATCATGTTGCGTTCCTTCTTTTATCCAGCGCCACTGCGAAGGCTCGCAGTCGGTTCCGGCAGTCATATCCATACGGTCGGGCTGAACAGCGACAACCGTCCAGCCGTTACTCAGCGTCTGCCCCTGCGTCAGTCGTTGCCATTTGCCACTGGCATCGAGCACGATACCCGTTCGTTGCTCTCCAAGGCTCACCATCCCACGGTAATGCCAGAGCGTTATCTGCGCACTGCTACAGCGATCTTCCGCAGGCAGGAAGGGATCGCGCATCCCCAATAGTAAAGGAAGCAAAAGTACGATGAGCCCGTGCCGATCAGTCATCGCCGATTGCCTCGAGTTGTAACGTCAGCGTCAGACGCTGTTGTTCCGGTTTAATGCTAAACCCCCGTATGGCCTGACGGCGTTCTGCGAGCCGTGCAAACAGGGCGGGAATAGCCGCCCAGTCAGTCGACAACGCCAGCTCCCCGCCGTGCCCTGACGGCTGCCAGCTCAGCAGGCTGCTTTCCGGACGGTCAAAATCAAGTGCAGAAAAAGGCGCCGAAATCATGTCGGATAACGGAATCACCGGACCACGCAGCGGTAGTGTTTTTTGCCACTGCGCGGCAAGGGGTATGGGCGATGCACTACCTGGCTGCGTGTTACGGGCAAAACTAACCATCAGCACCAGCAGCAAAAGCATGCTCAGCCAAAATCCACACCGAATACGTGGGGAGCAATCACACCATCGTTCAGCGAGAAGCAACATTTTCCACCTCCGCCAGCATTCTGTAACTGAACTCCCAGCGCCCTTGCGCATCCCGCCTGACGGGGCCCGGATTGACGATCTGAGAGCCTGCGATATGGCGCACCGAGGCATCCAGTTCGGTCAAGGAGAGAAAACGGTTCGCCAGCCCGGTAAAGCTCAGCGAATGACCTTCCCACTCCAGGGCGGTGAGCCAGGCCTGTTCCGGCATGTTTTCTGCCAGTGCCAGCAGCCGTGATTGCCACTGCCGGGTGGCTTCCCGCTCTTTTTCATGCGTCAGCCAGAGCATTCTGCGCTGCTGTTCATCTTTGAACTGCCGTTCACGCTGCACCAGGGCCTGATAAACCGCGTTATCGCTCGCCTGCCATAAAACCTGTTTTTGATGTTGATGCACACCCTCTGACCGATTTGCCACAAACCCTATCAGGGCTATCAGCCACGCTCCCACAAACAGCCAGGCCCAAAAACGCAGACAGTCGCGGCGGCGCTTCTCACGCCATCGCAGAAGATTCACTGGACGCGCCATTTCAGCGCACTCCCAGCGCCAGTGCCAAAGCGATAGCAAACGCATCGCCGTTTTCCGGCAGCGGTGGCTGAAGCTGCATCAGTGGAAACCAGGGATTGAAGCTCTTCATGCCAGCCTGCTGCGTGGTACAGAGCAAAAGCGCTTCTGGTTGCTCCGCACAGCTCCCCCAGGCCTCCCGCGTAGCCCATAGCCATTGCTGGCCGTCATACCAGCACAGGCCTTGCTCGTCTTGCGCTATCCACGGGAGAAAATGTTGCAGTGCGCTGGCATCCGGCGTGATGGCCTCCACGTTCAGCCCCGCTGCATGCAGACGTTTTTGCAGAAGATCCACATCCCGCCGTCTGGCGGCCGTGACGCTGTAAACATTCTGTTCGGCATTCTGGTAATCGAACGTGAGGGTATCGGCGGGCATCTCCAGCTGCTTTGCTACAGTACTGGCTACCCATTGTGCGCACTCGCTTTCTCGCAGCGCCATCTGCGGCGGCGGAAGGTTTTTTTGCAGCGTGTCCGCTGCCGAAAGCGCCACGGCAAGCCGATGGAAACGCGGCATTTCTCGCTGGATGCGGTGCAGTACCGCAATCAAGGCCTCTTCGCTGGCATCGCTTGCCACCGGCAATTGCCACCAGCGCCGAAGCGCGAAGCCTGAACGTGCTTTCTGTAACGCCACGCAGACGAGGCTATTCTGCTGAAAATGCAATCCTGCCAGCCACTGACTGTAAGCCATTCTTACGATCTCCTTATCCATCAACCCATTCGAGCTATATCAATGCCATTGGGTTGCCTTTATACTACCGCGCGCTTGTTTATAAACTGCCCAATCGCCACTAAATGGGAAATCTCCGGTGAAGTTCGTAAAGTATTTATTCATCCTTGCAGTCTGTTGCATTCTGCTGGGAGCAGGCTCGATCTATGGCCTCTACAAATTTATTGAGCCGCAGCTGCCTGACGTAGCCACGCTCAGGGATGTGCGCCTGCAGATCCCAATGCAAATTTACAGCGCCGATGGCGAACTGATTGCGCAATATGGGGAAAAACGCCGGATTCCGGTCACCCTGAGCCAAATGCCGCCCGAGCTGACCAAAGCCTTCATCGCCACGGAAGACAGCCGTTTTTACGAGCACCACGGTATCGATCCGGTGGGGATTTTCCGTGCGGCTAGCGTAGCGCTGTTCTCCGGCCACGCCTCTCAGGGTGCAAGTACCATCACCCAGCAGCTGGCACGTAACTTCTTCCTGAGCCCGGAAAAGACGCTGACGCGCAAAATCAAAGAAGTCTTCCTGGCTATCCGCATCGAGCAGCTGCTCAGCAAAGATGAAATTCTCGATCTCTATCTGAACAAGATTTACCTCGGCTACCGCGCCTACGGCGTAGGTGCCGCTGCGCAGGTCTACTTCGGTAAAACGGTCGATCAGCTGACGTTGAGTGAAATGGCGGTCATCGCAGGCCTGCCAAAAGCGCCGTCAACCTTCAACCCGCTTTATTCTATGGACAGAGCGACCGCACGCCGCAACGTGGTGCTGTCCCGCATGCTGAGCGAAAACGACATCACCCAGGCGCAGTACAACGAAGCTATTCGCGAGCCCATCAACGCCAGCTACCATGCCCCGGAAATTGCCTTCTCCGCCCCGTACCTGACGGAAATGGTGCGTCAGGAAATGGTGACCCGCTATGGCGATAAGGCCTACGAAGATGGTTACCGCGTTTACACCACCATCAGCCGTAAGGATCAGTTGGCGGCTCAGACGGCGCTGCGCACTAACGTGATGGATTACGATATGCGCCACGGCTATCGCGGCCCGGCGAACGTGCTGTGGAAAATTGGTGAGACCCCGTGGGACAGCAAAAAAATCACCGATACCCTGAAAAGCCTGCCAACCTACGGGCCTCTGGTGCCAGCCGTCGTGACGGCCGCCACGCCGCAGGGAGCCACGGCAATGCTGGCAGACGGCACCTCAGTTTCCATGACGATGGACGGCATGCGCTGGGCGCGTGCGTATCGCTCGGACACTCAGCAAGGCCCAACGCCACGCAAAGTGACGGATGTCGTGCAAACAGGTCAGCAAATCTGGGTGCGTCAGGTGAATGAATCCTGGTGGCTGGCCCAGGTGCCGGACGTGAACTCCGCCCTGGTGTCTATTAATCCGCAAAACGGGGCCATTATTGCGCTGGTCGGTGGATTCGACTTCAATCAGAGCAAATTTAACCGCGCGACTCAGGCGCTGCGCCAGGTTGGTTCCAACATCAAACCGTTCCTCTATACCGCGGCAATGGACAAAGGTCTGACGCTGGCAAGCATTCTGAACGACGTGCCAATTTCGCGTTGGGATGCAGGTGCTGGCTCCGACTGGAGTCCAAAGAACTCCCCACCACAATATGCGGGGCCGATTCGTCTGCGTCAGGGTTTAGGTCAGTCGAAAAACGTGGTGATGGTTCGCGCCATGCGCGCAATGGGCGTTGATTACGCCGCAGAATATCTGCAACGCTTCGGTTTCCCGGCTGAAAACATCGTTCGCACCGAATCGCTGGCGCTGGGTTCCGCCTCCTTTACGCCTTTACAGGTCGCACGCGGGTATTCCGTCATGGCAAACGGTGGCTTCCTCATCGATCCGTTCTTTATCAGTAAGATCGAGAACGATGTCGGCGGCGTGCTTTTTGAAGCCAAACCTAAAATTGCCTGCGCTGAGTGCGACATTCCGGTGATTTATGGCGATACGCCAAAATCCAACGTGCTGGAAAATAAAGACGTTGAAAACGTCACAACCTCCCAGGAGCCGCAAAACTCCACCGTGCCGATGCCAAGCCTTGAACAGGCTAACCAGGCGCTGGTGGCCCGTAGCGGTGGCCAGGAATATGCCCCGCACGTGATCAGCACGCCGCTTTCCTTCCTGATCAAAAGTGCGCTGAACACCAACGTCTTCGGCGAGCCTGGCTGGCAGGGGACAGGCTGGCGCGCAGGGCGCGACCTGAAGCGCCACGATATCGGCGGAAAAACCGGCACAACCAACAGCTCGAAGGACGCCTGGTTCTCGGGTTACGGCCCGGGCGTGGTGACATCGGTGTGGATTGGCTTTGACGATCACCGCCGCGATCTTGGCCGCACCACCGCATCCGGCGCGATCAAAGATCAGATTTCTGGTTATGAAGGCGGGGCCAAGAGCGCTCAGCCGGCCTGGGATTTGTTCATGAAGATAGCGCTGGACGGCGTGCCTGAACAGCCGTTGACGCCACCGCCGGGTGTGGTAACCGTCAACATCGATCGGAGCACCGGTCAGTTGGCGAACGGCGGCAACAGCCGTGAAGAGTACTTCATCGACGGTACGCAGCCGACCCAGCAGGCAGTGCATGAAGTGGGCACCACGCTGATTGATAACGGCGAAACTCACGAACTGTTCTGACCATTAAGAAAAAGTGCCGGGTGGCGACTATGGCCTGACCCGGCCTGCAAGGCACAAAAAAACGGCAACCCAGGGTTGCCGTTTTTTTGTATTCCGCTCAGAGGGCTACAGACGCCCCTGCTCTTTCAACCATTCCCGCACCAGAAACAGCGCGCTGACGTTGCGTGCTTCATGGAAATCAGGCTCTTCGAGTAAATCCATCAGTTGCGCCAGCGGCCAGCGTACCTGAGGCAACGGTTCTGGCTCATCGCCAGGCAAAGATTCCGGATAAAGGTTCTCTGCGACCACGATGTTCATTCTGCTGGAAAAGTATGACGGGGCCATGCTGAGCTTCTTCAGGAACGTCAGGTCATTGGCCCCAAAGCCCACTTCTTCTTTCAGCTCGCGATTGGCGGCCTCGAAAACGCTTTCGCCTGGATCGATGAGCCCTTTGGAAAAACCGAGCTCATAGGACTCGGTGCCGACGGCATATTCACGGATCAGAATCAAATGATCGTCAACAATGGGGATAATCATCACTGCCTCACGCGTGGAAGGACGCATCCTTTCATAAACGCGGCGCTCGCCATTGCTGAATTCCAGGTCCACACTTTCCACATTAAACAGCCGCGAACGGGCAACCGTTTCAACTTTGTGGATGATGGGTTTTATTAATGGTTTATCCATGATGACCTGTGTTTGCTGTGGTAACAGGGTAATTGTGCGACATGCCGCACAGTTTAGGCAATTCCTGGCGTCATGTATTTACATTTGCGTAACTTTCAGCATCAGCCACTTTTTTGAATAAAAAGTCAATACCTTGCAATGGATTTGAGAATTTGCTGATATTCGCTTGCATTGACCTCTGATATGCTCAAAAGTTGCGTCAGAACGTAAGAAATCTTTCAAGATCCTGATGATGCGTGCCGATAGCTAACTACGGGCTCACGTTCTGGGTTAACGAGCAACCGACGAAACCTGTAAGAAGACGAAACCTGTAAGAATAAGTATGATGGGAAAAGCATGGGCACCTTTTTGATTTTTTTCGCTGCTATGCTGGCCTGCGCATTGCTTGCAGGGTGGTTTTATCGACAGCGCAGACAGCATGGACGACTCCCCCTCCTGCACGCCTTCAGCGGTGCGACCACGCGTAAACTGACCCAGGATGAACGTGCCGCCGTTGAACATTATCTGGAAGGCATGACCCGCATTCTGGAAGTGCCCGCTTCCGGCTCCTCTGTCGCCCCTGGCGCCATCACGCTAAACGCCCAGAGTAATACCGTCTATAGCTTCACCCAGTCGATTACCCGCTACGGCATCACAACCGACGATCTGAACAAGTGGCGCTACTTCCTGGATTCCGTTGAAATTCACCTGCCTCCCTTCTGGGAGCAGTACATCAATGACGAAAACGAAGTCGAACTGATCCACACGGACTCTCTGCCGCTGGTGATCTCCCTGAACGGCCACACTCTGGGTGACGCCAGGCAGGAAGCGAAAGGCTACGCCCTGGAGCAGCGCTCGTCGACGCAGGCGTCTATTCGCGGTGAAGAGAGCGAGCAGATCGAACTGCTGAACATTCGTCAGGAAAGCCGCGAAGAATATGCATTAAGCCGCCCGGACGGTCTGCGTGAAGCGCTGCTTATAGTTGGCGCATTTTTCCTGTTTTTCTGCGCATTAATGGCGCCCGAAGTCTTTGTCCCGTGGGTGACCGGTATCGCAACTTTGCTGCTGGGGTTTGGCCTTTGGGGCGTGTTTGCTCCGCCGTCCAAAACCTCGCTGCGGGAAATTCACTGCCTGCGCGGAACCCCGAAACGCTGGGGGCTGTTTGGCGAGAATGACCAGGAGCAAATCAACAACATTTCGCTCGGCATTATCGACCTGATTTATCCGCGCCACTGGCAGCCGTTTATCGCTCAGGATCTCGGCCAGCAAACGGACATTGATATCTACCTCGATCGCCATGTGGTCCGTCAGGGGCGCTTTTTATCGCTGCATAACGAAGTCAAACATTTCCCGCTTCAGCACTGGCTGCGCAGCGCCATTATTGCCATCGGCGCCCTGCTGATTGGCGCGATGCTGTGGATTAGCGTGCCGCTCAGCATGCCGTTCAAATTTACGCTTTCCTGGCTGCAGGGCGCGCAGACTATCGAAGCCACCACGGTGACTCAGCTCGATCGGGCAAACGTGCGTGTCGGCGATACGCTGCACATTTCGGGCACTGGCATGTGTAATATCCGTTCGCAGGGCACGTGGACCGCGCAGAATAGTTCGCCGTTCACGCCCTTTGACTGCTCGCAGATTATCTGGAACGACGCCCCACCGTTGCCGCTGCCGGAATCCGATATCGTCACGAAAGCCACAGCGCTGATGCAGGCGGTAAACCGTCAGTTGCACCCGAGCCCGGACGACAGCTCGCGCGTCAGTCCGGCGCTGCGTTCAGCCATTCAAAAATCAGGGATGGTTCTGCTGGATGATTTCGCCGATATCGTGATGAAAACGCAGGATCTCTGCTCTGCTGAAGACGACTGCTCACGCCTGAAAACGGCGCTGGTCAACCTCGGCAATACCCGCGACTGGGAAACGCTGACCAAGCGCGCCCGCTCCGGAAAACTTGATGGTGTGAACGTGCTGCTGCGCCCGGTGAGTGCCGAATCACTCGATAATCTGGTGACAACATCCACCGCACCGTTTGTGATGCGTGAAACGGCTCGCGCCGCCCAGGCGTTAAACAGCCCGGCGCCGGGCGGTTTCCTGATCGCCAGCGATGAAGGGAGCGATCTGGTCACGCAGCCGTGGCCATCCGTCAGCCTGTATGATTTCCCGGCGCACGAACAGTGGCGTGAATTCCAGCGCCTGGCAGGCATGCTGATGCACACGCCGTTTACCGCTGAGGGCATCGTCACCAACCTCACCATCGACGCCAACGGCACCAAACATATCAATCTGCACCGCATCCCGGACAGCGCCGGACTCTGGCGCTATATCAGCACCACGCTGCTCATGTTGACCATGCTGGTGTGCGTTATCTGGAACGGGATCCAGGCGATTCGTCGCTATCAGCGCCATCGCATCCGCATGGCGGAAATCCACGCCTACTACGAAAGTAGCCTCAACCCGAGCCTGTTAACGTCTCAGGATCTGCTGCATCAGGATGCCGAAGAGCGCTAAGTCGCCCGGCTCCCGCTGTGCTACCCTGACGCGCATTCTTTTGGCTGGAGACGCAGCATGCATTTTGATATCGCCTGGCAGGAAGTAGACACCGTTCTGCTGGATATGGACGGCACCCTTCTTGATCTCGCCTTCGACAGCTATTTCTGGCAGCAGCTGGTGCCGGAAACCTACGGCGCTCAGCACGGCCTGAGCCTGGCGGACGCTCGCGAGCGTATCGGTCAGGAATATCACGCCGTGCAGCATACGCTAAACTGGTACTGTCTGGATTACTGGAGCGAGCGGCTCGGTCTGGATATTTGCGCCATGACCACCCAGCAAGGCCCCCGCGCCGTGCTGCGCGAAGATACCGTGCCGTTTCTGGATGCGCTCAAAGCCAGCGGCAAACGCCGTATTTTGTTAACCAACGCGCATCCGCATAACCTGGCGGTGAAGCTGGAACACACCGGTCTGGCCTCGCACCTTGATTTATTACTTTCCACCCACACATTTGGTTATCCGAAAGAAGATCAGCGCCTGTGGCAGGCCGTTGCCGAAGAAACCACGCTTGATGCGCATAAGACGCTGTTTATTGATGACAGCGAACCGATCCTGGATGCCGCCGCGCTGTTTGGGATTCGTTACTGCCTTGGCGTTACGAATCCAGATTCTGGCGTCGCGGAAAAGCAGTACCAGCGCCACCCGGCATTGAATGATTATCGTCGCCTGATCCCCGGGATCCGGTGAAGGAGAAGCCATGAAAGAGAAACCCGCTGATGCCGTCCGGCTGGATAAGTGGCTCTGGGCGGCCCGCTTTTACAAAACCCGTGCGGTTGCACGAGAAATGGTGGAAGGCGGGAAGGTGCACTACAACGGACAGCGCAGCAAACCCAGCAAAGTGGTGGAGATGAACGCCACGCTGACGCTACGCCAGGGCAACGATGAGCGCACGGTGATTATCAAAGGCATCACCGAACAGCGCCGCCCGGCCACGGAAGCCGTTTTGCTGTATGAAGAAACGGCTGAGAGCATCGAAAAAAGGGAAAAAGTGGCCCTTGCCCGCAAGCTGAACGCGCTGACCATGCCACACCCGGATCGCCGCCCTGATAAAAAAGAGCGGCGTGACCTGATGAGATTTAAACATGGGGACAGTGAGTAACGGTTCCCTTAAGAGAGAAAAAGATGATTCAACACGATCAAATGCACCGCTATCTGTTTGAAAACGTGGCCGTTCGCGGCGAACTGGTCACCGTCTCTGAGACGCTGGAGCAGGTGCTGGCTAACCACAACTATCCGCAGCCGGTGAAAAACGTGCTGGCCGAACTGCTGGTCGCCACCAGTCTGCTGACCGCTACGCTTAAGTTTGCCGGCGACATTACCGTGCAGCTTCAGGGTGACGGCCCAATGTCGCTTGCGGTTATCAACGGCAACAACAATCAGCAGCTGCGCGGTGTGGCGCGCGTTCAGGGCGATATCCCGGAAAACGCCGATCTGAAAACGCTGGTCGGCAATGGCTATCTGGTGATCACCATTGCGCCGGAAGAAGGCGAGCGCTATCAGGGCGTGGTGGGCCTGGAAGGCGATACGCTGGCCGCCTGTCTGGAAGATTACTTCCTGCGCTCAGAGCAGCTGCCGACGCGTCTTATCATTCGTACCGGCGAGCATGAAGGGAAAATGGCCGCAGGCGGGATCCTGCTGCAGGTGATGCCTGCTCAGAACGCGCAGGCCGAAGACTTTGAGCATCTCGCCACGCTGACCGACACCATCAAAGGCGAAGAGCTGTTCAGCCTGCCGGCAAACGATGTGCTGTGGCGTCTTTATCACGAAGAAGAAGTGACGGTCTATGAACCTCAGGCGGTCGAGTTCAAATGCACCTGTTCACGTGAACGCTGCGCCGGTGCGCTGAAAACCCTGCCGGACGAAGAAGTGGACAGCATTCTGGCGGACGACGGCGAAATCGACATGCACTGCGACTACTGCGGTAGCCATTACGTGTTTAACGCCATGGATATCGCCGAGATCCGTAACAACGCTTCTCCGGCGGATCCTCAGGTGCACTGATAGGTCCGGTCAGGCCGATCCTCTCCCACAGGGTGAGGGTGCAAAGACTAAAAACGACAACCGGAGT